>NZ_JALKIM010000019.1 GCF_023050945.1 Anaerobiospirillum sp. NML120448
GGATTTTATAAAGACAAGAGATTAAAAATACCTTATCTTTATATAAGAATTTCTAATAATAAAAACTTTATAAATATGCAGAGCTCTTGCTCTCTAAGCACCAAAATAGTGATTTTTAAAAAATCATGTTACTTGCGATAAAAATGCACTTTTACTATCACTTAATAAACTCTTGTTCTCAGTCATTGCCCAATAATGGTACAAATTTTTATTAAACCCTCCTTATAAGGTTACTTGCTCTAGTTCAGGGCAGCTAACAATATTTGCAGTGAAATTTCTCCACTTTAATAAACTAAGAACTACAATTAAGCTCCGATACTAGGCTCAAATAGCAGTTTTCAGGCTGAGCGTTACTCAAACGCCAAACTGACACAAACTATTTAGCTTTTCATTTTAGATTGCAGCCATTAAATTAAAGAGATTAGAGATGATTGATGTAGGACCATTACGCCGCAGCTATACCATGGCAGGACTTGATGAAAAGGATCTAACCCCCACTCCTATTCCTCTCTTTGAGCGCTGGCTCAAGGATATGATTAATGCTAATCTTTACGACCCTAATGGCGTAGTTGTTAGCACTGTGGACGAAAGTGGTCAGCCTTATTCACGTATGGTTTTATTAAAGAACTATGATGAAAAGTCTTTAGTATTTTTTACTAATTTAGGCTCTCGTAAAGCACAACACTTAGCTCACAATCCTAAAATTTCTATGCTCTTTCCTTGGTACTACTTAGAGCGTCAAGTAATGTTTGTGGGCACTGCCCAAAAGCTTTCTGTACCTGAGGTAATTAAGTACTTCCACTCCCGCCCTCGTGACAGTCAAATTGGCGCTTGGACTTCCCATCAATCCAGTAGAATTAGCGCCCGCTCCGTACTAGAGAGCAAATTTGCCGAGCTTAGAGAAAAATTCAAAAATGGTGAAGTACCACTACCAACTTTCTGGGGTGGCTACCGTGTCTTTTTCCATCAGGTAGAATTTTGGCAAGGCCGTGAAAACCGCCTGCATGACCGCTTCATTTACGACCTAAATGAAGATGGTACCTGGACTACCTCTCGTTTAGCCCCATAAGTGCCAGCACTAAGCGCTAGGCGCCTAGCGCCCAGCGCTGGCGCTGGGCTAGCACTGGCCTGAGCCGCATTGATAAGACCGACCCATTACCAAGTGAGTCGGTTTTGTCGTTTTATAGGCCTATCAGGGCCAAGATTTTGGTTTAGTCGGGCAAGACAGTGAAGGGCTATAAGTGGCTTGGGCTTGGCAGGGCATGTAAGGGCTGGAGCTGTGCTTGGCTGGGCTAAGCTGATCTGAGCTGAGCTGAGCTGGGTAGGAGTTTAACGAATGGGGATGGAGTGGCTTTTAGGGCTTAGTTGGGCAGAATGGGGATAGTGGTGCTATATAATTTTTAATGCATTACTTTTATAATGATATAATATATCTGATTATGATTTTGTGGGTTTAATTGCGCTGTATTATGTTTATTATTGAATATCTCTTCTCCTTATCTTTGTCTCAACTAGTTCTTCATATTGCTGGTGCTTTATTTGTGGTTTTAATCATAGGACTACTTATGCCAAGTGGAGGCCAAAAGAGTAAAGAGCAAGACAATAAGGCCCAGAGTAAAACTAGAAGACCTGCTGCTAATAAAGCCAATAAAAAGGCTAGCGAACCTCAAAAGGAAGCTTCTAAAGGTCTCTTTGGCAAATTATTTAGTAAAAAGCCTCATGATCCAAGCTTTGATTTTCTAAACAATAAATCAGATCAAGCCTTAACTGGCTTTACTCATCCTAATGCCACTGATCATGCCAGTGAGTTGGTCAAAGCCACTCCAGATAGTGCTGCCAAAGGTCCTGATACTAGTGAACTTAATGCTCTTTTCACTACTATGATTAAAGCAGGCGCTATTGAACATAAAAATTTCTTAGTTACCAACTTTGAACATCACTATTTAGAAAAGCTGAGAATTTGGTTTGGCTACAAGTACGAAATTTATTGCCAAGTTAGTGTCGGCTCAGTAGTTAATATCAATCCTATGGTTGATCTACCTAAGACTGCCAGTGAAAAAATCGATAGGAAGCAGCGTCTGTTATTTGCTCAAAAATGCCATAACATGTGTTTTGACTTTTTGTTAATTGAAAAAGGCACTGATCGCATTGTTTGTGCTATTGAGTTAGATGATCCTACTCACCTTAGTGAAGATAGAAAACAAAGAGATAGACGCTTGGATAAGATTTGTATTGCCGCTAAGTTACCTATCTTCCATATTACTAATATTTATCAAAAACCTGATATTAGACGACTATAATTGAGCAGTGATAACTTTATAATATAGCTACCAAAATATTTAAAAATAACTATGCATTTTATGGTTCTAATTTAGGGATAGTTTTATGGCCATCTATGTCAAAACTAATATTAGCTCTTTACAGAGTCAGCGCTTTTTAAACAATGCCCAGAACCAATTAAATGTATCTTACCAGCGCCTAGCCTCAGGCTTGCGCATTAACTCTGCTAAAGATGATGCAGCAGGACTGCAAATCGCAGATCGCTTAACCTCACAGATAAATGGTCTTAATCAGGGAAATCGTAATGCCAACGATGGTTTGGCCCTGCTTCAGACTATTGATGGAGCTGTAGATGAAATTACCAATAGCCTCCAACGTGCTCGTACTTTACTAGTACAGGCAGCTAACGGCACCTACTCTAATGATGATCGTATTGCTATTCAGCATGAGGTAAGACAAGCTCTCTTAGGCGCATCAGCTATTGCTACCGATACTACTTTTGCAGGCAAAAAAATTCTCATGGGTCATATGAAAGGCCCAGATGATATCTATGAGGATATCCCTAATGGTAAAAACCATATTCCAGGTATTTTGCGTTTACAAGTAGGAGCCAATCACGGCGATCAAATTGTTGCTCAGGTTAAAAATTTCTTTGTCCCTGAGCTTATGATTGACACCAAATATCCAACTGGCCCAGGTGGACGCAATCAAACTGTTGAGGATATGTCCAAGGGTGCTTTTGTAGTTGATAAGGCCCAGGATGGCACAGCAGAAGCTTTAACAGTTGATATCTCAACTCAAGAGCTTGCCAGTAACGCTCTAGGAGCCATTGACTATGTAATCAATGAGGTCTCATCCCGTCGTGCTGATTTAGGCGCTTATATGAGCCGTTTAGAATCCTCTATCCGTAATCAATCTAATGTAGCAGAAAACCAAGCTGATGCCCGCTCTCGTATACGTGATACTGACTTTGCATCTGAGACAGCTAATCTCACTCAAATTAATATTATTCAGCAAGCTGCTAGCTCTATTTTAAGCCAAGCTAATAGTCGACCTAATATTGCTCTTTCTCTATTAGGCGGTATGTAGAAAGCAAAAAAGCTCCCTACTTTCGTAGGAAGCTTTTTTGATCATGCTCTTATCTAGATAATCTTAGAACACAATGGTCTTATTGCCGTGGATAAAGACCTTATTATTAAAGACCTTACCTAAAGCACGAGCTAACACTAAACGCTCTACATCACGGCCAGCCTTAGCCATCTGAGCAGCCTCATAACGATGAGTTACTTTAATTACGTCCTGCTCAATAATTGGGCCTTCATCTAAATTATCAGTAACAAAGTGGGCGGTAGCACCAATAATCTTTACACCACGCTCAAAAGCTTGTTGATATGGCTTAGCACCAATAAAGGCTGGTAAGAATGAGTGGTGAATATTAATTAACTTGCCCTTTGGATAATGCGCAACCATCTTTGGAGATAAAATGCGCATGTATTTAGCAAGAATAATATAGTCTGGATTGCAGTCATCAAGGAGCTTCATCATGCGCTCTTCTTGCTCGTCACGAGAAATACCCTCATGAGAAACAACATGGAATGGAATGCCAAATTTAGATACTAAGTCACCTAAATCAGGATAGTTACCAGCAACCATGACAATTTCTGCATTTAAAGAACCACTATAGGCTCTCATAAGCAAGTCGCCTAAGCAGTGAGACTCTTTAGTTACCAAGATAGCAATACGTGGCTTAACGGCTTTATCCTTTAACTGCACAATAGCATCATCAGGTAATTTAGCAGTTACACATTGTAAAAACTTGCTTTCGTTGCTCTGATTAAAGTCACCCTCTAAAACTGAACGCATGAAAAAGCGGTTATCTTCTTCAGAGGCAAACTGATCTTGGTGCACAATGTTAATACCAAACTCAAAACAAGTGGTAGTTACCTTAGCAATTAAACCAGTAGCATCAGTACATTCAGTAGTTAAAATCTTTTGTTGCATGACAAAATCCAATCCACTCTATGATTAGTGAGACCAAAATTCTAGGGCTACTTACTTTTATCAAAAAACAATTATTTCTACCTGAAATTGTGATCTTAATAAAAGTTAGTCTAAAGATATTAACAGAAAGAAAACACGGTCTAAAGCCACTTGCAACTTTTTATAAAGGACTAAGCGCTAACTTTTAAGCTTTGATAGTTATCTTTGGCTAGCCATAAGCCATTTTCACTGTCTTTACAGTTATACAAATTCATTATGACTAATGTATACAAATGGTGCACAAAAGAGATAAAAACAGCCATTAACTAGCTTTATTAGTGCATAAATTCGATCATCCTAAATTTTTGAAAAATTTTCGTTAATTCCTCTTACTATTCCTATTTAATACGCACCATTGTAAAGCATAGTTGTTGAGAGCTAACTAAAATAGTAACTAGGGAAAATAGAATTGTAACTATGATTAACTATCACTAATTAAGGAAAATATAGGATTTTAGCCTTTATGCACTAATATGCAGCAATTCGTATAGCAACTGCCCAATTTAGTTCATTTTTACTATTTTTAGCAAAAATTGCACTTTAATAGGTATATTCATCTTGTCTGTTGCGTCTAATGTATTTGAGGAGCAGGAAAGCAATGAGTGATTTACATGACATTACAGTCCTAGACAAGGTAGCAACTTTATCTATTCCTGGCCATGACCCTATTCAGTTGCCTATCTTAAAAGGCACTATCGGTCCAGAATGTATTGATATTCGTGAGTTAGGTAAGCAAGGTTACTTCACCTATGATCCAGGCTTTGTGTCTACAGCTGCTTGTAGCTCTCGAATTACATTCATCGATGGTAAGAAAGGCGTATTGCTATATCGTGGCTACCCTATTGCCGACCTTGCTCGTAAGGCTGACTACTTACAAGTTTGTTACTTGTTATTTAACGGTGAAATGCCTAGCAAGCGTGAGTATGATGACTTCTGCTTTAAAGTACGTCACCACACCTTAATCCATGAGCAAATCGCTTCTTTATTTAAAGCCTTCCGTCGTGACTCCCACCCAATGGCAGTTATGTGTGGTGTGGCAGGCGCTCTTAGTGCGTTCTATCACGGTGGCTTAGACATTTATGATCCTGAGCACCGTCAAGCAACAGCAATTCGTTTAATTGCTAAGATCCCAACCTTAGCAGCTATGGCCTATAAGTACTCTATCGGCCACCCATTTATCTATCCACGCAATGATTTAAGCTATGCTGGCAACTTCCTTCACATGATGTTTGCTACCCCATGTGAGAACTACGAAGTAAATCCTGTTATTGAGCGTGCTTTAGACCGTATTTTTACTCTACATGCTGACCACGAGCAAAACGCATCTACCTCATCAGTACGTTTAGCAGGTTCTTCTGGTGCTAACCCTTATGCCTGTATCGCTGCTGGTATCGCTTCTTTATGGGGCCCTGCTCACGGTGGTGCTAACGAAGCTTGCTTACGCATGTTAGAGCAAATTGGCACTGTTGATCGTATTCCAGAATTTATTAAGCGTGCTAAGGATAAGGATGATCCTTTCCGTCTCTCTGGCTTTGGTCACCGTGTTTATAAGACCTATGATCCTCGTGCTTTAGTAATGAGAGAAACCTGCCATGAGGTTCTCCAAGAGCTTAAGATTAAGGATCACCCAATTTTACGTGTAGCTACCGAATTAGAGCAGATTGCTCTGAGCGACGAGTACTTCGTAAAGCGTAACCTCTATCCAAACGTAGACTTCTACTCTGGTATTATCTTAAAGGCTATTGGCATTCCAGTAAGCATGTTTACTGTAATCTTTGCTCTAGCACGTACCATTGGTTGGATTTCTCACTGGAACGAGATGCAGAATATGGATGAAAGCCGTATCGGTCGTCCTCGTCAGATTTACATTGGCTCTCCTGAGCGTCACGTTATCGCTATGGATGAGCGCTAATAAGCCTATCCTATTAAAACCAATCCAAAAGATATAATATTTAAGAGCCCAGAGAGATATCCCTTCTCTGGGCTTTTTTTATTGCTCTCCCCTATAGCCCATCATGGCAATGCCCTCCATGGCAACGCCCATCATGACCATGACCACCATGGTCATGCCCACCATGGCCATGACCTTAAGCCTCGCTAACCCAATCATAGTAACACTCACCATCACCATCACCATCACCATCACCATCACCACCAGTAGCTACCAGTTCTATCTTTGCTACTTTAGCCTTTCTAGTACCATATTAGAAAGTATGTGTTTGTAAGGCCCCTGTCCCTTGCTAAGCTACGCTTGGCCTTGCCAGGCGTGGTGCCTAGTTTAGGCAATAAAAATCCCTATCTATTGCGGTAGATAGAGATTTGACCCATTCGGTAGTGACAGAGTTAATTGCAAAGAATGGGTTTTGGGGCAAAAAAAAAGGAGTTACCTTTTTGGTAACCCCTCTTTTGCTAAAAAGCTGAGCTTTTAGGAAATTATAAACCTAAAGCAGCACGAGCCTGGTTAGCGATGGTCTCGAAAGCGGCCTTCTCGTTGATGGCGAGCTCAGAAAGAACCTTACGATCGATTTGGATGTTGGCCTTTCTTAAACCGTTCATGAACTTGGAGTAGCTTAAGCCGTACTGACGAGCAGCAGCGTTGATACGAACGATCCAAAGAGCGCGGAATTGACGCTTCTTCTGACGACGATCACGGTAAGCATACTGACCAGCCTTGGTAACAGCCTGGACGGCAACACGGTAGGTACGTGAACGAGCACCGTAGTAACCCTTAGCTGCCTTTAAAACCTTCTTATGACGTGCACGAGCGGTAACACCGCGCTTAACTCTTGCCATTTATTGTATCCTCCGATTAAGCGTAAGGTAATTGACGCATGATTGCGCGAACATTTGAAGTATGAACGATGTTCATAGCACGTAATGAACGCTTACGCTTACGGCTCTTCTTAGTGAGGATGTGACGTAAGTTTTGGTGACGGCACTTGAAGTGACCACTGCCAGTCTTCTTGAAGCGCTTGGCAACGCCACGATCGGTCTTCATCTTGACCTTGACTTTTCCAGCCATTGTAAATAACTCCGCATTTAATGAGTAGAAAGTAAGGGGTTTAATCTACTATTGTGATTAAATCTTTTAATCCCTTAAGATTCTTATTTCTTTTTAGGGGCTAAAACCATAGTTGCTTGACGACCCTCAACACGAGAGGCGCTTTCAACTGTAGCTAATCCCTTTTCTTCGCATAGATCATGCTCTACACGCTTGAGAACATCTAGACCAAGATGTTGGTGAGCCATTTCGCGTCCACGGAAGCGTAAGGTCACCTTGGCCTTGTTGCCCTCTTCTAAGAAGCGGATCAGGTTGCGTAGTTTAACCTGATAGTCGCCTTCATCAGTAGCAGGTCGGAATTTAATTTCCTTGATCTGAACTACTTTTTGCTTCTTCTTCTTCTGATCCTTGCTCTTCTCATAGAGGTACTTGCCATACTCAACTAAGCGACAAACTGGAGGATCAGCATTAGGACTGATTTCTACTAAATCTACACCAGCTTCTTCAGCCATGCGTAGAGCTTGAGCAGTAGGTACAACACCTATTGTCTCGTTGTCCTCTCCAATTAGACGTACTTCACGACATCTAATATCACCGTTAACCCGGTTCTTTGGCTGTGGCCTACCGGTCTTTTTTGCGCTGTTTATAGCAAACTCCTACTATTCAAATTATTCAGGGATCAACCTGCAATACCAAAATCATTGTGCACTTAAGCACAACAAAAGAGCTAGCAAAGTATAAGTTACTAGCCCTTCTTGTTTAGAGAGTTAAATCTCTAAGTTAGCGACTTGTTGCAGCTTGTTTCTACTTTTTTTCCTCAGGCTTTTCATCAGCCTTGGTAAAAAGTTTGCGCGATATAATATCAGATTTAATCATGCTGATCAAATCATCAATTGACATTGCACCTAAATCTACACCTTTACGGGTACGAACAGCCACTTGACCGTTCTCAGCTTCACGATCACCACATACTAACATGTAAGGAACATGCATTAAGGTATGTTCACGAATCTTGAATCCTACCTTATCGTTACGGAGATCGGATTGAACACGAATACCAGCCTCATCAAGCTTCTTAGTAACTTCTTTTACATACTCAACTTGGTTGGAGGTAATGTTCATTACTACGGCCTGAACTGGAGCTAACCAGGTTGGGAAAGCACCAGCAAACTCCTCGGTTAAGATACCGATAAAGCGCTCTAAAGAGCCAAGCATTGCACGGTGAATCATAACTGGTACGTGCTCTTGGTTATCCTCACCTACATAGTGAGCCTCTAAACGCTGAGGTAGTGAGAAGTCGAGCTGAATAGTACCACATTGCCAGGCACGACCTAAAGAGTCATGTAAGGTGAACTCGATCTTTGGACCGTAGAAAGCACCCTCACCAGGCTGTAACTCAAACTCTAAGCCATTGGCAGTTAAAGCATCAGCTAAGTCTTTTTCAGACTTATCCCAAATCTCATCAGAGCCAATACGCTTTTCAGGACGGGTAGAAAGCTTTACGTCAATGTTGTGGAAACCGAAGTTATCATAAACTTCGTAAACCATCTTAATACACTCAGTAACCTCTTGAAGGATCTGATCTTCGGTAATAAAGATGTGAGCATCATCTTGCTCGAAACCACGTACACGTAATAAACCGTGTAAAGAACCAGAAGGCTCATTACGGTGATCCTTACCAAACTCAGCCATACGAATTGGCAAGTCACGGTAAGAACGGGTACGGCTATTAAAGATCTGGATAGCACCAGGGCAGTTCATTGGCTTAATAGCATATTCACGGTTTTCAGATGAAGTAGTGAACATGTTCTCAGCATACTTATCCCAGTGGCCAGAACGCTCCCATAAGACACGATCCATAATTTGAGGGGTGTTAACCTCAATATAGCCGTACTTATGTAACATACCACGCATGTAGTCTTCGACTAAGCGGTAGATGGTCCAACCATCATGGTGCCAGAATACTAAGCCTGGAGCTTCCTGCTGGAAGTGGAATAAGTCAAGCTTCTTACCTAAAACACGGTGATCACGCTTGGCAGCCTCTTCACGCTTTCTAATGTACTCATTGAGCTCTTCTTTGCTAGCCCATGCAGTACCGTAAATACGCTGCAACATCTTATTTTTGGAGTCACCACGCCAATAAGCACCAGCAAAGTGGGTAAGCTTAAAGTGAGAGCAGAATGACATGTGTGGTACGTGAGGGCCACGGCACATATCAGTGTACTCTTCATGGTGATATAAGGCAGGCTTATCTGACTTATCGATATTCTCTTCTAAAATTAACTTCTTGTATGGCTCATCACGCTTGGTAAAAGCATCATAAGCACCATTCCAGTCAACTACCTCTTTGATTACCTTGTAATCAGTCTTAGCAAGCTCATGCATTCTCTTATCAAGAGCTTCCATGTCTTCGGCAGTTAATTTGTGGTCTAAATCAACATCATAGTAGAAGCCGTTATCCACAACTGGGCCGATAGCCATCTTAGTAGCTGGCCATAATTGCTTAATAGCGTGGCCTAATAAGTGAGCACAAGAGTGACGAATGATCTCCAAACCATCTTTATCTTTTGGAGTAACAATCTCAACCTTGGCATCATGTGTAACTAAGTCACAAGCATCATGTAATACACCATCGATGCGACCAGCAACACAGTTACGAGCTAAACCAGGGCCGATGCTTGCAGCAATGTCGGCAATTGATACTGCGGTATCAAACTCTTTGATATCGCCATTAGGTAGAGTAATTTTAGGCATAATTCAAAACCAACGGTGCCAACGATGCACCTTGAGGTCCTCTAAAAAAATAAAACAAAGATTGCATCGCAACTATGCGCAAACTAACTCGTCAGCACTGTCCTGTGCGAAGCCATCGAATGCACAGTATACGCTCTTGGAGTATGCTTTGCACTACAATATAAGCACTTTGTTTAGCCTCAAACTAATTTTTTGTTAAAAAAATATAAAATTACACTTGCCAAGGCTAAAACTGGCCGCTATAATGCACAGCGTTCGACAGAACAATGCGCCTTTAGCTCAGCTTGGTTAGAGCATCACCTTGACATGGTGGGGGTCGGTGGTTCGAGTCCACTAAGGCGCACCATTTACAATCAGCACTACGCTGATTTTTTTATTTATATCCGTTGTATCTATAGAAACTTCACCTTACCTATTTCTTTTCCCGCCTCAACTTAATAAGATTATTACTACCTACCAAATTAATTTGCTTATTTTTATCAGTTTTTCTTAAAGGTCAGCCATGCTCAAGTTTTTTACTTACTTATTTTTAGGCCTAATTATCTTAGCTACTGTTGCTACTATAGCCATGCTTTATATGGCCTAATCATTATTTTACCTAGATCTTTTAACAACCATAGGGCTCTTTATTTTCTGTAATTACTAAAATTACAAAAAAATGTGAGCGCCTTAATACGAATACAATTTGCTAATTTAAAACTAATTTGCTTGTGTTATGCTCTAACCTAATAAATGTTTAGTTAGTCCTTAGTCCTATTTTTTTTAGGTTTGCACAATGTTAAAGAAAACTTTAATTGCCTCCGCTATCACCGTATCTTTTGCTTTAAGCGCTCAGGGTGTACAGGCTAATCCAATCACCAATTTTGTTAATGGTTTAGTTAATGATGTTGCATCTGTTCAGCTAGATGCTCGTCGTGGTGGCGCTCGCCGTGCAGCCCCACGTGCAACTCCACGAGCCACAACCTCAACTCGTAAAGCTGCTACCCCAACTCGTACTACCGATAACAAGACCGCAGCCAATAACAACACTGCTACTAATAACAATACCGCTAACCGTAATGCTCAGCCTCAACAGGCTCAAGCTGGCGCTCCAGCTGCAGCTCCAGGCGGTATGGGCATGGGCGGCTCTTTCTTAAGCTCCCTAGCAGGCGCTGGCGCTGGTGTGTTATTAGCTAATATGTTATTAAGCCCATCTGCTGCCGCTGCTCAAGGCACTGAGGTTGCTACCCCAGATATGCTTTCTGACACCCAGATTGATGAGTGCTTAACTCAAATTAAGACTGACTTAGAGGATGCTAAGCAACGTTTATCAGAGGCTGCCCCAGAGGAGCAAGCCGCTATTCGTGATCAAATCTCTAAGATGAACGAGCTTCAAATCACTTTATTAAATGAGCAATTAAACCGTCTCCAAAAGGGTGCTTAATTAGCTTTTACTAAATTGAACTAATTAAGGCCATCTTAGCTTGCTAAGATGGCCTTTTTAATTAATAAAAAAAGAGAGTCTGCATTGCAAAGTACAGACTCTCTTTTGTTTTTTTAATAACTAACTAGTTTCGTTAGATATTGTATATTTCTAAGCTTTCATTAGAATCTTTCCAAGCCTTATCAGCTTTAGCGTCGTCTGAGCGCTGCTGATCTAAGAAAGCAAAATATTCCTCATCCACACCTGGAGTAATGTAGTGGCCAGTAAATACTGACTCCTCAAAGTCAGTAAGCTGAGGGTTTTGCTCACGTACGGCATCTTCTAAGTCCTTGAGATCTTGATAGATCAAGGCATCAGCGCCGATAAGCTCACAAATCTCTTCATTGCTGCGACCATAAGCAATTAACTCTTTAACGGTAGGCATATCAATGCCATAAACGTTAGCATAGCGAACCTCAGGAGCTGCTGATGCAAAGTAAACAGCCTGAGCGCCAGCCTCTTTAGCCATATCAACAATCTGACCAGAGGTAGTACCACGAACAATAGAGTCATCAACTAATAATACTCTCTTGCCCTTAAACTCTGCTGGAATAGGATTGAGCTTATTGCGTACTGACTTTTTACGTTGCTTTTGACCAGGCATAATGAAGGTACGGCCAATGTAACGATTCTTAACAAAGCCCTGGCGGTAAGGAACACCTAAGATACGTGCGATTTGTACAGCAATATCACTGGAGGTCTCAGGAATTGGAATAACCACATCAATATTTAAATGGCTGTACTCACGCTTAATCTTTTCAGCAAGCTTAGTACCCATGGATACACGAGCAGCATAAACACTCACACCATTCATTACAGAATCTGGACGAGCAAAATATACATACTCGAAAATGCAAGGTTGTAACTTAGTAGAGCTTGCACACATATCACTGTGAAGATTGCCATTCTTATCAATAAAGATAGCCTCACCAGGAGCAACGTCACGTACTAACTCAAAGCCACAAATAGATAAGGCAACAGACTCAGATGCAACCATGTACTCATCTTTGCCATTCTCATCTTTTCTGTGACCTAAAACTAAAGGACGAATACCAAAAGGATCACGGAAAGCAACTAAGCCTACGCCAATAATCAAGGAAACTACAGCATAACCACCGCTAATATCCTCATTAACACCACGAATAGCGTTAAAGATATCATCAGCAGTTGGGAAACGTTGATAATTGGTAATGGTTTGTAAGCGCCAGGCAAAGATATTTAAAAGGATTTCACTATCAGAGCTGGTATTTACATGGCGGAAGATGCTCTCGCACTTCTGCTTTAAGGCTCTAGAGTTGGTAAGATTGCCATTATGAGCAAGAGCAATACCAAATGGAGAGTTGACATAGAAAGGCTGAGCTTCGGCAGCAGAGGATGAGCCTGCTGTTGGATAGCGACAATGGCCAATGCCAATGTTGCCTTTTAATCTCATCATGTGCTTTTGCTGGAACACTTCACTAACTAATCCGTTAGCTTTTCTTTGTCTGAAATTACCCTCATCAAGGGTAATAATTCCAGCTGCATCCTGACCACGATGCTGTAGCACAGTTAAAGCATCGTACAAGGATAAATTTACTGGTGAGTTGGCAACAATGCCCACTACTCCGCACATACTAGGCTCCTACGTTGAGGTCTAAATCTTCTGGGGTGGTTGGTCCATGTACAAAGAACCAATCTACAATACGTTGCAATTCTGGAATAAATACCGAGTCTCGATAGAAAGGAGAATCAGCAACGAAACTTAGAATATGGAGCTTAAAGCCAATTTGCATTAAGGCTAAGATCACACAAACTATTAGTACGCCTCGCAATATGCCAAAGACCATACCAAGTAAACGATCTGTTCCTGACAGACCTACTTTATTTACTATAGAGGTAATGAGCATACCGCAAATGCCAACTACAACAATGGTGGCTATAAAAAGAATTACACAAGCAACGGACTTTCGGACAATCTCGTCTGATAAAAAGGTGAGTTTTACCGATAAAAGCTCATAGTATTTACTAGAGACAATAAAGGCACTCACCCATGCTATCACTGAAATGACCTCTTTTATAAATCCACGAAATAAAGA
The DNA here is from genome assembly GCF_023050945.1 of Anaerobiospirillum sp. NML120448. Taxonomy (GTDB): domain Bacteria; phylum Pseudomonadota; class Gammaproteobacteria; order Enterobacterales; family Succinivibrionaceae; genus Anaerobiospirillum. The sequence goes on from NZ_JALKIM010000019.1 coordinate 13,613, forward strand.
GAGGACACCAGAAAGGATAACTACAGCGAGAATCAATATATCTGCTGTAGCTAACATTATTTAGAAATAACCTCGAGACCGTTTAAGTATTGGCGTAATACCTTAGGTACAGTAATAGAGCCATCTTCGTTCTGATAGTTTTCCATTACAGCAACTAAAGTACGACCAACAGCTAAGCCTGAACCATTTAAGGTATGAACTAACTCAATCTTGCCATCCTTGCGACGCATACGAGCTTGCATACGACGTGCTTGGAAATCAGTGCAGTTAGAGCAAGAAGAAATTTCACGATAAGTGTTTTGAGCTGGAATCCAAACCTCTAAATCATAGGTCTTAGCAGCACTAAAGCCCATATCACCAGTAGAAAGAGCTACTACACGATATGGAAGCTCTAAAGCCTGAAGTACAGACTCAGCATCACGGGTTAACTGCTCTAAGGCTACAAATGAATCCTCAGGACGTACTACCTGAACCATTTCAACCTTATCAAACTGGTGCATACGAATTAAACCACGAGTATCGCGGCCTGCAGAACCAGCCTCTGATCTAAAGCAAGGAGTATGAGCGGTTAACTTAAGTGGTAATTGATCCTCTGGAATAATCTCACCACGAACCATATTGGTAAGAGGAACCTCAGCAGTTGGGATCAAGCAGAAATGACGGTTTACATCATCACCATCAGCATTACCATTTAAATTAGTGTGGAATAAGTCCTCACCAAACTTTGGTAACTGACCAGTGCCATATAAAGAATCGGTGTTCACTAAGTAAGGAACATAAACCTCAGTATAGCCTTGTTGCTGGCAGTGTAAATCAATCATTAACTGCACTAAAGCGCGGTGTAAAGAGCAAATTGGGCCCTTCATTAAGGCAAAACGAGCACCAGAAATCTTACGGGCATTAGCAAAGTCTAATTGATCTAAGCCCTCACCTAAGGCAACGTGATCCTTAACCTCAAAATCAAAAGTACGAGGAGTACCCCAGCGACGAACTTCCACGTTCTCACTGTCATCCTTACCTACAGGTACGGACTCATCTGGTAAATTAGGAATAGTTAAAGCAATTTGCTCAATCTCAGCTAAAACAGCATCTTGCTGCTTCTTAGTGCTATCTAATTCATCGCCAATAGCACTAACCTCTGCCTTAATAGACTCTACATCCTTACCTTCACGGATGGCTTGACCAATAGACTTGGAAAGAGAGTTACGCTTAGCCTGAAGATCCTGAGTACGAACCATTAAGTCCTTTCTCTGCTCTTCAAGTGCAGTTAACTTTTCTACATCAAGAGTGTAATTACGTGTGGCTAAGATCTCTTTGGTCTTAGCTAAATCTGTGCGAATATATCTCGAATCAAGCATGATAAGCTCGCCAATGTTCTAAAACAAAAAAGCAAAGACAAGAATTACTAACTACCGTAAATTAAAAAGAGCTATTTTAGCGCAGCAATTTTTAATTTATGACAGTCAGAAATAATCAAATATTAGAAAGCTTTTTTTAAGCATCTTTCTTGTCATGACAAATTCTAAATTTTAACACGAATTAGAATTTAAGCCTAAAAGAGTTGCGCTCAATCATTAAAGGTAAGCAGAAAAATCTAACAACTAAATGAAAAAACGGCAAAAAAGTTGCGCTAATTTTAGCGCTAAAGACTAATGATGGCTATTAGTATCGCTCTCATCAAACAAATCTGGATTATAGCGCTGCAATTGCTCTTGCATTCTCTTAGCATGTTCAGCATCGTAGCGCTGCTCTGATGCAGGAGCGATAGCGTCAAGCTGTTTTAAATATTGCATGCGTTTTAATAAATAGTCCTCAAAGCCACGATTAGAAGGCTGATAATAACTACGTCCATGCAATTCCTCTGGTAAAAAGCACTCACCTGGGGCATAACCTAAAGGATAATCATGGGCATAACGATAGCCATTATGATAGCCCAGTTCCTCCATTAACTTGGTAGGAGCATTACGTATATATAAAGGCACCTCAAAAGAAGGTAGCTTACTAGCATCAGATCGGGCTTTACCAAAAGCAGTATAAAGATGGTTACTCTTAGGAGCTAAAGCCATATAAACAGCTGCTTGAGCAATAGCTCTTTGCCCCTCAGTCTCACCTACTCTAGTAAAAATATCCCAGGCATTTAAACCAATTTGCATAGCCTGAGGATCTGCAAGACCTATATCTTCAGTGGCAATAGCTAATAAGCGGCGTGCTACATATAAAGGCTCACCACCAGCCTCTAAAATACGGGCATACCAATATAAGGCCGCATCAGGATCTGAGCCTCGTACTGATTTATGAAAGGCTGAAATCAAATCGTAATAAGCATCTCCACCCTTGTCATAACTAATTAAACGCCTACCAGCAACTGCACCTACCATAGCAAAGGTAATTACTTTGCGACCATCTGGTAGAGGAGCTGCATCGTCAGAGAGCATTTCTAAAGTAGTTAGCAAATGGCGGGCATCACCATCGGATAATTCTTTTAAAGCCGCCCTAACCCTATCATCAAAGGTTAAATTTAAAGAGGCCAAGCCCCTTGGGCTGGTCAGAGCACAATCAATAAGTTGGTCTAACTCTTCATTATTGAGCTTTTTTAATACATAAACACGGGCACGAGATAAGAGTGCAGAGTTAACCTGAAAGGATGGATTTTCTGTAGTGGCACCAATAAAAATTACTGTGCCATTTTCAATATAAGGCAAAAAGGCATCTTGCTGAGCCTTATTAAAGCGGTGAACCTCATCAACGAAGAGAATGGTTCTAACATTATGACGACGGCGCTCTTTAGCTCTTTCAATAGCCTCTCTAATATCTTTGATGCCACTTGCCACTGCCGAAATTTGTTCTAATTTAGCATTGGTGCTTTTAGCAATAATAAAGGCTAGAGTTGTTTTACCAACTCCAGGAGGGCCCCATAGGATCATGGAGTAGCACTGACCACGCTCTAGTGCCTGACGCAATGGCTTGCCAGGGCCTAATAAATGACTTTGACCAATATATTCTTGTAAATTGCGTGGACGCAGACGGGCAGCTAATGGCGCAAAAGGATCTTCATCAGCCCTATCGTCAACTAAATTATTAACGCCCGCACCAGTGCTGGCAAAGCCAGCGCTAGCGCTGCTAGTGCCAGTGCTCGTGCTAGCGCTGCTAGCACTCACCACCTCTTGAGCCTCATCATTATTGTTAAGCTCTGAGCTGTTATCACTAAACTCCCAGTCAACAAATAATGAGCCTTGTCTGCTATCCATAATAAATCCTATAAGAAACAGCTCACCGCCCCATCAGGACTTACAGCCCCCAGCACTGCAAAGCACCAAGGACTGCCATACAGCCCCAGGTCATGCTATCTCAGGCCAAAAGGCTCAGTCCAGAAGGAGCGACCTTACTGGCGTTGATCATCAATTTCAACATCATTAGGTAGACGATAGTCAAAACTATCTTTAGCTACTTTATTCTTTTGATTGGTAAATAAGTAGAAATTAGTATTGCCATCATCCATACGGATTGATAGAGAGTCGATAGCCTTTATATAGGTATTATCATCCTCAAAACGATGGTCAATAAAAGAAATAGTAATACTCTTAAAGTCTTTTGATGCTTTAGGTATGAGAGTAAAACGCTGACGATCACGGGACACATAATAATCGTCCCATTTATGAGGGTCACTGCCAGTTAGCAGCATTAAAGGATTAGTACCCAAACTATCTATAGAGTAAATTGATACTTGATTAACAATAGAGTCATAGTAGTAGATATCATGGTCTTTAGTATAAAGCGCAGTCTCATCTGGAATTTTAGTATGTATCATAAACATATTAGGATGAGAGATATAAATCTTACCGCGGGATTCACTAAGCAAAGTATTATCGCTATCTGACAACTGCTGTTTGAAATTAGCAGTGAATTGCGGCATTGCACTAATTAACTCTTGCAGAGCCTTTTTATTAGCTTGCTGATCTTCACTTATGTTCTCTTTATTTATAGGAACCAGATCATTAATGTTAACTTGCTTTTGAGCGTAAGATTGTCCTGCAATTAATCCCAAAGAAAGAACTAGTGCATAGCATGAAAACTTAGCAGCAAAATTAAGAGAAGCCATAGCAAAAAAACTCCTGATTACCCTAAAAGATTAGCCTTATTTTACAAGTCTTTTTACCTACATCATAGCGAAACATACTTTAACTAAAATTAGGTACTAAGCTATGTCAACTACAATAAATAAGGCCCAAGGATCACTCCTTAGGCCTTATTGGTGAGCTTTTAGCTTAGATCTTTAATCAATTATGCCTTCACGGCTTAACTGCATAAAGATCTTCTTAGCACGAGGATAACCAACACCTAACTCTGTTTGTAAGTCAGTTACAGTAGGTGGCTTATTACGTCTATCCATATACTCACGTACTACCTCAACAGCCTGATCAAACTTAACATCAAGCTCTTTGGCTTTATTCTCTGCTGGATCCTCAGTTTCTTCCTCTTGAACAGCCACAACGTCCTCAAGGTACTCAGGGGCACCAGCATATTCTTTCCAGGCATCAACTACAGCCTTAACATCATCATTAGAAGTAAAGGAACCATGAGCACGAGTAGCTGTACCCTCACCAGGGAATTTATAAAGCATATCGCCATTACCCAGTAAGCACTCAGCACCCTTTTCATCCAGCACAATGGTTGAATCTAAGCGGTTTTGTACGGTAAAGGCTACACGTGATGGGAAGTTAGCCTTAATCATACCTGTTACCACCTCAGAACGAGGAGTTTGAGTAACTAATACTAAGTGAATACCAGCGGCACGAGACTTAGCTGACAGACGAGCAATTAGGCCATCAGGAGTGCTTTCTTTATCCTTTTTACGTCCACTTTGAGCCATAAGGTCAGCAAACTCTTCGACCACCACTACAATCCATGGTAAAGGCTCTAAAGCTTGAGGCTGAGGGCTAAAATCCTTATTCCATAAAGGATCAGCTACACTTTGACCATTAGCGGCTTTAGACTTAATCAAGTCGTTGTACTCAGAGAGCTTTCTTACGCCCAACATAGACATAAGTTTAAAGCGGCGCTCCATTTCGTCTACACACCAGCGTAAAGCAATAGGAGTTTTCTCGGCCACATCAGTAATAACAGGAGTAATAAGATGTGGTAAATCCTTGTAAATAGAGAACTCAAGCTGCTTAGGGTCTACTAAAATTAAGCGCAATTCACTAGGAGATCTCTTTAACAATAAGGAGATCAACATAGTATTAAGACCTGCTGACTTACCAGAACCTGTAGTTCCTGCTACTAGTAAGTGTGGACACTCAGCTAAATCTTTCACCACTGGAGCGCCCACTACAGAAGCACCTAAGCACATTGGCAAGGATGCTTTTGATTCTTGGAACTCACGGGATGAGGCCATATCAGCTAAGGTAATAAATTGACGTTGTGGGTTTGGAACTTCTAATCCTACATAAGAAGAACCCTCAACAATTGGAACCACACGTACATTAGGCACCATTAAATTACGGCATAGCTCAGTTTCAATGGAGGAAATAGCTGTACTCTTAACACCAGGAGCTAAGTCCAAATCAAAACGAGTAATTACAGGGCCAGTTAAATAGTCTGCTACCGTAGCCTTAATACCAAAAGAGTGTAAGACATCATTAATACGCTCTGAGGTCTTATTCAACTCATCTAAAGAAATATCAACATGACTATTAGAACGTGCTAATAAGTCTAAAGATGGTCGCCAGCTATCATAACGATGGCGTGGCACTGAGCATAAAGCCAAGCTTGAGCGCTCAGTACGAGCAGCACCACCAGAGCCAGCACCCTGGCTAACACCAGCCATATAGCTTGGTAAATTGCTGCTTGAACTATTATGAGCCCCCATAAAGGCATTACCAGCAGTAGGCAAACCTACTCCACTAGGGCCATGTTCACCCATAGAATGAGCATCACTTGCCTCAACTTGTCCAGATACAAAGCCATTGCCGGGCATATTATCTTGTAAATGGAGCTGGTTATCATTAGTGTTAGCTGGCTCATAGCTGCCTGGCAACATATTAGCTTGTTGGTTGTTAGCCATAGGCATATTAGGCATAGCACCTGCCATAGCCATATTATTAGCCGCCATGTTCTGATACATCATATTAGGGGCCATATTATTCATGGCATTAGGCATAACAGGCACATATTGGCCATTAGGCAATTGCATGTACTGTACTTGTCCCATTGGCATATTAGGGTTTGCCATATTTGGGTACATCATGTTAGGAGCCATATTATTCATGGCATTAGGCATGACTGGTACATATTGGCCATTAGGCAATTGCATATACTGTACTTGCTGTCCATTAGGCATTTGATTAGCCATAGGATTGTACATGGCTTGATTATTCATCATTTGGGCATTATTAAATGCTTCCATTTGATTAGCCATCATGCCTTGATCAAAGCCATTAGCGCCTACAGGGAACTGACCATCAGAATATTGACCTTCTTGGTACTCTTCATCATCCTGATACTGTTCATTTTGAGCGTCTTCTTGATAGTCCTCAGCGTTATTTTCACTTAACTGAGCATCCTCATAAGTAGCAATCTCAGACTTTACCTGAGCCTCAGCTTCAGTTTCAGCTTTGTCCTCAGCCTCAGCCTTAACCTCTTGCTTTAACTGCTGCTCTTTTACTTTATTTTCGTAAGAGTCATGAACATAGTCATAATCTCCAAATAAAGAATTACCCTTAGAGACTTGGCTATCGTGGCCCTCATCCTCCATAGGAATAAAAGCAGAGCTTAAAGAACCAACTTCATAGCTCTTTTTAGGCTCATCAAATTTATTAAAGGAGATAATATTGTCTTCTTGCTCTTGAGAGAGGTCTTTGCTCTCATCGCTAGCGCTAGTGCTTACACTAGTACTATTGGACTCACTGTTTTCCTCTGAGGAGGTAACAAAACGAGCAAAGTCAAAACCTCCCTGGCCAGGCAAGGTTTTATCTTCTACAGCAGCGCCTGTTACAAATTCATCATCACTGCCGCCCTCTGTTCCACTAAGGCTTTCATCAATGTGACCAACCTCCTTACCACCAAAGTCATAAACGTGCTTTGGTACATAAGGCTTGTCGTAATCATCATCAAATAAATTTACGTCTACAGCGTTAGAAGCATTATTTTGCTCACCATTTTTTGCCTGTAACTCATTATCCCTAGTAGTAGCAAAACGGAAAAAGTCACTATCATTATCCAAAGAGGCATCTGTAGCAGCATTAGAGCGGGTAATATTGGTACTAATATTACCTTGATTAAACTTTTGACTCTCAGGAACTGGAGAACCGCTGCCCATCTGAATATTGGTGCTAACAATATCATCCTCAGTATTGTTTACCTCAGCATTATCATAGGCATTAGTATTGGTATTGGTATTGGTATTGGTATTGTCACTAGTATTAGCGTGGGTATTAGCTCCCTGCTCTAACTTATCAAAGTTAAAGCTCTGCTCATCGCTATTAGACATACCAAGATCCTGATGCTCATTAAAATGCTGTAATTTAGCATCATCCATTTCTGAGGCTAAATTAGAGAGAGTTTCAATAAGCTCATTCTTTGGGGCTTCTTGACCATCTGAGACACTATCGCTTAACTGAGAGCTTAAATGGGGGCCTTCACTATCATCATTGCTAGCGCCATTGAGGCTATCGCTTTGTTGATCTTGATTAGAACTATCAGCCACTTGCTCAGACAAGCCAGAGGCTTGCTCAGCATTATTATGCTCTGGCACGCTATTATTAGTGTTTTTAGCGCTTGGATAGTAGTTATTAGTCTTAGATGAAATGTCCTCAGCATCATTACGACTGTCCCTAATAATGGTACGTGGACGCTCCTCTAAAGGAAGATCTACACCAATATCATGGGTATTAGGCTCAGCTAAATCAATTACCTCTTCGCCTGTATCACGATTAATCTTTTTAAGGCGACGCTTATTAAGAGGTTGACCGTTTTGAGCTGCCTTTTCACGGGCTAGACGTGCAGCATAAGTACCTGCATAAATAGGAGCTTCATCGTCCTCTTCATACACATACTCATATTGATCATCATCGCTTTGAGGTAAGCCATCAGTAGTATTATCACCAGCACTAGCGCTAGCACTTGCGCTAGTACCGCTCTCTTGCTCGTGGCTCTGAGCCATAGCCTGAGCCTGCGCTTGCGCTTGAGCCTCTGCCTCAGCCCTGGCCTTAGCCTCTGCCTCAGCCTTTGCTTGGGCTTCTTGTAATTCTTGAGCTTTTCTTTGAGCAGCTTCTTGCTCTTTGCGCTCTCTTTCGGCCTGTTCCTTGCGCTCTTGCTCCTCACGTCTCTTACGCTCACGCTCTTCTTTTTCTTTATTTTGAGCAGCGATTTGCGCAGCAATCACCTTAGGATCAGTACGCTGAACAATGGTATGAACAGCCTCGCTATCAGAACCATCGTCACTTTCGTTATTGCTATCTTCTAAAGCAACACTAGGCACTAAAGCATGCTTAGCAGCATAACTACCATAGCCATAAGGGCTATCAGGCTCACCCTTCTCTTTCTTATCGTCTTTTACAGTATTGTTAGCTGTAGCAGCGGCAGCAGAAACAGCAGTAGCTGCAGTGGCAGCCACATCAGCTAAAGCCTCTTTTGCGGCTAAACCACCAACAGCAGAAGCAATGCCCCCTGCAGCTGCAGTCACACCTGTACCCTCAGCAGCCATGGCAGCCACTACACCATTTACTGTAGATGCATTAGCAGCAGCCACAGGAACGGCATCAGCTGTTGCAGCTGTAGCGGCAATAGCATCAGCTTGAGCCACACTAGCACCTGAGGAAATCAAGGTTGATGGGCCATTATCACTAGCGCCTTCACTACCTAAATCAGAATCTTGAGGCAAGGAGTTTTCTGTAGCTAAGTTGTTAGTTGGCACTGTAGTTGGTGCTGGCTCTAAAGCTTGCTCTCTAGCTTGAGTATAAGCCTGGGCATCATCTTGAGATTGGATAGGTGCAGACTCTAAAGTGGCCTCTGGAACTAACTCATTAGCATAGGATCCTTGTCCCATGTCCTGCTGTGGAAGCTCAACTTGCTCATTATTCATAGGCATTTGAGCATCTTTAAAGGTTGAAACAGGGATATCAGTTCCTTGATCAAAGCTACCTTGCTGGTAAGAGCCATTCATATTAGAGGAAAATTGATTTGGTGCAACCTCAGCATTAAAGTCAACGCCAGACTCTACCTTAGTATTTGCTAAATCTAAGTTCTGCTCTAATGCTGGCTGAGTACCAATATCATCAATAGCAGCATTGGAGATAAATACTTGATCAGACTCTATAGCAGGTACAGAGGCTGGGGACTGAGCAGCAGTCTGCGCAGCAGCTTGGGCCTGGGCAGGAGCCTGAGCTTGGCCAAGGCCCTGAGCCTGAGCCATACCAGAACTCTGAGTCTGGTCTGGGAGTGGGTATAACTCATCTTGCATGGCCTGATTTTGCATATTATTTTGCTCATTGGCAAAAGCAAAGAAATCCTGGCCAGGCTCTGGTGTTGACTCTTGAGTATTATTCAAATTAGGCATTGGAGGAACTTGTGATAAGTCCTCTTGAGGCTCTAAGCCAGCTAAAGCATTGTTAAAGCTATTGTCCTCTTCTGATTGCATTTCATTAGCAAAAAGCTGTACAGCAGCTTGATTATTGCTATTAATAAAACTCTCATTAGGATCAATTGCTGTACCTAAATTATTGTTAAGCTCAGAGCTTGGCTCTGCGTAAGACTCACTGTAAGGCGCAACATTTTGAGCAGCACTATTAATAAGCTCTTCATTATTTTCATAATAACCCTGCTCATTATCCTGCGCCATGGCCTGTTGAGGCACCTCACCAAGGCCTTGGACTTGGCTCTGGCCTTGGACTTGGCCCTGGCCCTGGCTCATTTCCTGACCCATTTCATAGCCCTGAGCTTGGTTCTGAACTGGGGATTGGGTTTGCTCTAAATCTTGAGCTAAGACTTGATTATCTTGCTCTAAAGCTTGGTAAGGCTCGTTATTAACAGCAGACTGGTCATTAGGAGACATGCGACCATATTCACTGTTCATAACCTGCGCAAAGAAACCATCTTGAGCCTCTTGAGAGCCATTAGTTTCCATACCATGGCTATCAGCAGCAGCTATTGGGGACATATTATTATCAGCGCTCAATTGCTGCTGAGCTAAAGATTCTAAATCAGGAAGTACCTTATCCTCTGAGGCAACATTTAGCTCATCGGCATTAGGTAGTGAACCATTTTGCTCTAAAGCCATATCTTGGGACATGTCTTGGGACAAGTCTTGGGCCATATCTTGCTCTTTAGCAGAGGCTGTAGCTGAGGCCATCACACCTGTAGCAAGTGCGGCAGCGCCTAAGGTATTTTGATCTAAAGTAAGGTCATTATCATCTTGAGCTAAAGAATGATGAGTATTGTGTTTCTTACCATTAGTATTGCTCTTAGCTGGCAATACTTTGAAGAAGAGATCGCCTACTCTATCAAAGATAAAGAAAGGATTGCGGCCCCAAAGCATGGAAAGACCACAAAAAACAGTAATGGCAAAGATAAAGACACTTAAAATGCTTGGCAAAGCTAAATCGCAAAACATATTAAGCATGTCACCTAAAAGGCCGCCCGCACCTGTAAAGCCAATATCAAAGTAACGAGACAAGATACCTGATAAGCCAATTAAAGTGCAGTTAAAACCTAAGAGGCGTAAACAAGCTTTATAAAAGTCTGCATGCCAAATATCAATTGGTTTTAAAACTAAAAAATAGCCTAAATACACAATCATGGCAGCAAACAAATAAGTAAGCACGCCAAAGTACTCAAAGAAAAAGCCTAATATAGGAGCATCTTTGTGATTATAGCTAGCTGAATCTACTTGGCCTAAAATAAGCTCACCACTTAATTTAGACTGAGCAGAGCCCTGAAAGTCTAAAATTAAATAAAAGCACAAAAAACATAGTCCAATGCTCAAAATAAAGAGCACCATGCGTAAAGGATTGCGATCACCACTTACGCTCGGTGTTCCCTTTGCGGCTGCCATAAAACGTCTCCTATTTAAGATCTTGGAAGATTAGATCTTTCTTGTAAGTCTTATCATTAGACTTTCAGTATTAATTAATAACTTTTTTAAGTCAAAAAAGTCTACAAAGTATAAGGCAAAAAAGGCTTTTTATAAAGCAAAAGCCCATCGGTTAGATATACCTTAATAGCATCAAATTAGTGTCCAAACTAATATCATTAGTTCCACTTTCCCATACCATAAATTGCCTATATTACTGAATAGCCTCACCTTAAAAGCGTTAAATCTCCGTCATAATTAAGCAAAAAACACGTAAAAGAGCCGATTTTTCTTAAATTATTAGCAAAATCTGTTAATATTGCAGGGTTGTCTTATTAAATTAACAACAAAATAATCACCTTAATAACTTGTATGTTCAACATGCTTTTAAACCAAGGTGTATTATTTATTTAGCAATTAATGTTTAGAGTATAATTGCATTCAACATTAGACTTATTAAAGTCCTTTTATTTTATAGCTAATTGTTAAGTGGCAGATTAAGGTTATTTGTTTTTACTAATAGCCTATGTTTTGGCCTAAGATTCACCTTATGATTGAGCTATTTATAGCCTCTAATCATTTATTTAAAAGGGATAGCAAGTGTTAGACTTTTTAATCGCATTCTTTACTGACTATGGCTATTTAGCTGTATTTGGCATTTTAATCTTGTGCGGATTTGGTCTACCTGTCCCTGAAGATATCACCTTAGTCTCTGGTGGTGTGATTTCTGGATTAGATTTAGCTAATCCGCACACTATGTGTATTGTGGGACTAGCTGGTGTCCTCATCGGCGATAGTATTATGTTTTTAGCTGGTCGATTCTTTGGTTATCGTATCCAGCGCATTAAGATGTTCCGCCGTATCCTATCTCCACGACGTTTTTCTCATATTCAAAGAAAGTTCAAACAATACGGCTTATCTCTATTGTTTGTTGCCCGATTCTTACCAGGTTTAAGATCTCCTATTTTCTTAGTAGCAGGAATGTCACGCCGTATTTCCTATCTGACCTTTATTTTAATGGATGGTCTTGCGGCTTTAATCTCTGTTCCTGTATGGGTGTACTTAGGTTACTTCTTTGCCGACAATCTTGATTTACTTATGGAGTATGTCAAAGATGTCCAAAAGATGATTTACTTAGCTTTAGGTTTAGTAATCTTAGTAGTATTAGTTATTTATCTAAAGAAGAGATTCCACAGCAAGCTTAAGACCTTTACTGATGACTCTCATAGCCACTCATCTCCTTGTGGCTGTCAAGCTCAAGGTCAAGCTCAAGCTAATAATAGCTCTGCACAGCTTACACAGAGCGATACTCAAGCTGACTTAAAAGATTTGCAAGAGACAGCCAAACCTCTGGCTCCAGAAAATAGTAAAGAGCAAAATTAATGAATTGCACCACGGGTAGCCACACAAGCTACCCGTTTTTATTTTTTGCACCTTTATTTCGCACCCCGCCCCAAAACCAAGCAAACGCTCTTATATATGCTAGAATAGCCCCCGCACGTGATTTAAATAGAATTTATTTCACATTTACAACTATCAATTAATCCAGCCATCTTTGTTTACTTTATACCTAACTATAGTCTTAATTATTTTTCTATTATGGTTAAAGCATATAACTGGCATAGGAAAGACCTACTAAATCATAGAGGTCTCCCCTATGTCAGATATAGATGAGCTTGTTTTCTCATGACTTACTCTCAAGAGAACCCTTTTAAAGGAATAGTGCATGTCAACTATGGATCAGCTCACGTTGATCGTGAAAGAAATTAACTTCATTCTGTGGGGCCCTTGGTGCTTGATTCCAATTTTGGTAGGCACTGGTATCTTTTTCACTTTTAAACTTCGCTTTGTTCAAATTCGCCAATTTGGTCGTGCTGTAAAGCATGTTTTTGGTCATTTTAGCTTTAGTGGTGAAAAAGCTGGTCAACATGGTATGACCTCCTTCCAGTCTTTAGCTACAGCTATTGCCGCCCAAGTAGGTACTGGTAATTTAGCTGGTGTTGCTACTGCTATGGTTATGGGTGGCCCAGGCGCTATCTTCTGGATGTGGGTAGCTGCATTCTTTGGTATGGGTACCATTTTTGCCGAGGCTGTATTAGCTCAGGTATACCGTACTAGAGACGGTCAAGGCAATATTACTGGTGGCCCTTCTTACTATATTTATAAGGGCTTAGGCCTTAAGTCCTTGTCTGTTCTCTTTGCTGCTCTTATCATTATTGCCTTAGGCTTTATTGGCAATATGGTGCAAGCAAACTCTATTACCACTGCTTTCTCCTCTGCTTTTAATGTGCCTAACTGGTTCTCTGGCATGTTACTTATCTGTTTAGCAGGCTTTATTTTCATCGGTGGTATTAAGCGTATTGCTAGCTTTGCAGAAAAGATTGTGCCTTTTATGGCAGGTGTATACGTTCTAGGTGCCATCTATATTATGGTTACCAACTACGATATGATTTTGCCTGCATTTGAGTCTATTATTATTGGCGCATTTAATCCTGAGGCTGCCACTGGTGGTGTAGTAGGTGCAGGTATTAAAGAAGCTATTCGTTATGGTGTAGCTCGTGGTCTATTCTCTAATGAGGCTGGTATGGGTTCTACCCCTCATGCTCACGCTGTAGCTCGAGTAAACCACCCAGCCGAACAAGGTTTAGCCGCTATTATTGGCTTAACCATTGATACCTTTATTGTACTTAATGCTACTGCTTTAGTAATTTTAGTTACTGGCTCTTTAGATGGCAAAACTACAGGTATTGTTCTGACCCAAACCGCCTTTATTAGAGGCATGGGCGATGCAGGTGCAGGATTCGTAGCTGTTTGCTTATTCTTTGCTGCCTTTACTACTATTATTGGCTGGTACTTCTTTGCTGCTCAAAACTTTAAGTACCTATTTGGCTATAGAAACCTTAACCTCTTCTCTGTGATGGTGCTATGTTTCCTACTTATGGGTGCCTTCTTAGAGGTTAACTTAGTATGGGAGCTTGCCGATCTCTTTAATGGCTTAATGGTTATTCCAAACATTCTTGCTGTTATCGGTCTTTATAAGTTAGTTATCCGTGCCGTAAGTGATTACGATGACAAGTTCTTAAAAGGTCAACGTCCTCTCTTTGGACCATCAGAGGTTCTAACCAACCGTTTTGCTAACTTACAGGCTGTAATGCGCCGTGCTATGGCAAAAGGTGTAGTTAAAGAACAGAACGACCGTGACAACTAAGTACTCTTGTCACTAACTAACTTTTCTTTAGTTAGCCCCTTTTCTCAAAAAAAGCTGTTATTAAAATTAATAACAGCTTTTTTATACCCCATCTTAAAACCAAATCTAGCCTTAACCCTATTAATTCCTGGCATTAGGCTTTCCTGCCCACTCGCTTTTCTGATATTTCCTTATCTACCCTTGCACTCCCCATCTCTGCCTTGCCTTGATTTCCCCTTCATGCCTTACCATGCTGCCTTGCCAATCCTTGGCTCATCACTTGGGTTAGGCGCTGAAATAAGCGCTACATGCTGTGCCAGCACACTGCGCCTGCACACTGCGCCCGTACGGTACGCTGGCATAGTGCTAGAACTGGTCTTTGATAGGATAGGCTAATGAGAGGCTTTAGGTAATATTTAATTAAAAATCAATGATAGCGAACATTGCAATTATGTACTTTTTACTGATCTAAGGTGGTGCTGGTGGTTTGAGCTTATAAGGCTAACAAACACAATAGCAGTAAGGCTTTAGGAAATGAAATTAAGGGGATGATGGGACTTTTAGGCTAGGGAAAATTTGCTAGGATTCAGCTTGGTTTTATTGTACAAAATGTGTGTTTTGTCAGTATATAGCGCTTATTATACTTGTATTACAAGAATAAAATTCATGTGATCATATCGATATTTTGCACAATTAATTGTGCAATTTTTGCGACATCGGTTACATGTAGACACATCTAAGCTTTTCTTAATATATTTATTTTATTTACTTTATAGCACAGCACAAAATGTGCAGTTGTAGTTTTTGCACGCAAAACACAATTTGCGATAAGCAAACATAAGATACCTAAGCAACATAGGTATTAGAGTTTAGGATAGTTTTGTAGCGTATAGCGTACAACTTATTGTTGTGGCTATATATTTTTTAGGATCAGGTTAATGAAAAAATTAAAGCCTACCCTCTTAGCAGTTGCCGTTTCATCTGCTCTAGCTGTAATTGGCTGTGAATCAAACAATCAACAAACTAGTTGGAATACTGGACCAGATACTGTAGTAAAAGTGCACGATGGTTCCTTACGTGTTTCAACCGATTTACCAAAAGCACGTGACCCTAAGGCTGATGTGTTTAAGGGAGAGGAATGGTTTGATCAATCAACTGCTTATGCCGTAAACCGTGAAAAAGCCCATGCTTCTTTCTATTCTTTTACCAACGAAGAAGATGCTTTAGCAAGAGATCGTAGCCGCTCTGAAAACTACATGCTCTTAAATGGCACTTGGAAATTCTCCTTAGCCAACACCCCTCATGAGCGTAATAATGAGTTTTATAAAGTAGGCTACTCTGTTAACAAGTGGAAAGATATTCAAGTGCCTGGCTCTTGGCAAACTCAGGGCTTTGACCGTCCTTACTACACTGATACCCGTTTATCTTGGTTAGGTACTGAGGAGCCTGGCGTAGGTGTTTCCCCTACTGTATACAACCCTGTAGGTTCATATCGTCGTGACTTTACCACTCCAGCTAACTGGGATGGTAAGCAAGTAATCTTAAGCTTTGCTGGTGTAGAGTCCGCCTTCTATGTTTGGGTTAACGGTCAAAAGGTAGGTTATAGTGAAGATAGCTTTACTGCCTCAGAATTTGATATTACAAAATACTTAAATGCCCCAGGTAAGAAGAACGTTATTGCCGTTCAAGTCTATCGCTGGTCTGATGCTTCCTATTTAGAAAACCACGACTATATCCGTCTAAGTGGTATTTTCCGTGATGTAGCCTTAATTGCTAAGGACAAGAACGCCAACTTATTTGATTTTGGCTATACCACTGATCTTGATAAGGACTATAAGGACGCAACCTTTAACTTTACCGCTAAAGTACGCACTCTCTTAGCTCAAGGTCCATCTGGCTATACTTTAGAGACCACCTTACTTGATAAGGATGGTAAGGCCGTATTTAACGAAAAGTCCCCTGTTGATTTTTCTAAGGTAGCAACTCTAGCCAATATGCATGGTGATGGTGCCACCTATGATCAAACCCCAGGCTATGCTGAGGTTAAGTTCACTAAACAGATTGAAAACCCATTAAAGTGGTCTGCTGAAAAGCCAAATCTTTATCGTGCTTTAATTACCTTACGTGATCCACAAGGTAATATTATTGAGTCTACTTCCTCTAACGTAGGCTTTAGAAAAGTTGAAATCTTGAATAAGGGTACCAATAAGGCTCAAGTAGCTATCAATGGTAAGCCTATTGTTTTCCGTGGTGTTAACCGTCATGAGATCAGCCCAGAAAATGGCCGCTATATCAGCGAAGAGTCCATGATCCGTGACATCCTATTGATGAAACAATACAACCTCAACTCAGTTCGCAACTCTCACTATCCAAACGAGCCTCGTTGGTATGAGCTTTGTGATGAGTATGGCATGTATATGATGGATGAGGCCAATGTTGAGTCCGATTCTATTGACTCAGTATTACCAGCCTCCGATCCTAAGTGGATTGAGCCATCAGTTGATCGTATGGTATCTACCATTGAGCGTGCTAAGAACCACCCATCCATTATTATGTGGTCTTTAGGTAATGAGAGCTATGGTGGCGATGTATGGAAGATCTTAGCTGATGTTTGCCATCAAATGGATAATACTCGTTTAGTTCACTACGAAGCACATCGTGATATTCCTGAGGTTGATGTCTGGTCACGTATGTATCGCCGCGTCAATGATCTTACCAATCCAGATATGAATGCCAACCCATTAGGCTGGTGGGCTAAGTATGGTGATAAGCCAGAACTTCAATGCGAGTATGCTCATGGTATGGGTAATGGCATTGGCAACTTTAAGGATTACTGGGACTTCTATAATCAGCACCCAATCTTACAAGGTGGCTTTATTTGGGATTGGCGTGATCAATCTTTAGAGATCCCAACTCCAGTTGACAAGATGTTAGCTGAAAAGGCCTCTAACCTTGAAGTTCGTTTAACAGGTAAACTCGTTCCAGGTAAGAACGGTAAAGCCATGGATGGTTTTGCCTCTGTTTACAATGATCCAAGTTTAGTATTAAGCGGCAACCAACCTCTTACCTTAGAAGCATGGGTAAAGCCAGCTAAAGATCAAGAGGCTCTTAATGCCCCTATTATTGTTAAGGGCGATGATCGTGCCTCCCGCAATGAGTCCTATGGTTTACAACGTAGCGTAGATTATGACAATGAAGGCAAGAAGGTAGTTAGCGATACTATCGAGTTCTATATCTTTGGCGGTGAGTTAAATTCTGACAAGGACATGTACGAGAAGTTTAGCGCCTCTATTCCTACCCCTGCTGATTGGAATGACAAGTGGCACCACATTGCAGGTGTTTACGATGGTCAAACCATGAAGTTGTACTTGGATGGCAAGGTAGTAGCTACTCAAATCAATCCTAAGGGTATTGCTGTAGGTCCAAACCCAGTAGGTGTTGGTGGTGTTCCTCTCTTTGATGCTACTAAAGCTGAGACCATGCCAACCTTTAAGGGCTTAATTGATAGTGTTCGCATTTATAATCGTGCCTTAGATCAAGATGAATTAGCTCGCACTGATCGTAAGGTTGATTCAAGCTCCTTATTATGGCTTGACTTTGATGGCACTACCAATAAGAAGTATGAGAAGAGCACTTACTTATCTTATGGCGGAGACTGGGATGACATTCGCTCAGGCAATCCAAACAATAAGAACTTCTGTGCCAACGGCTTAATTTCTGCTGACTTCACTGTACAACCAGAATTAGTAGAAGTTAAGAAAGGCTATGAGGAAATTGCTCTTACCTCAGAAAATGCTAAGAGTGGTAAGTTTGTCTTAGAAAACCGTAAGTTATTTACCAACTTAAACGAATTTGACGCTACCTGGAACTTAACTGAAAATGGCGTAGTCATCCAGTCTGGTTCCTTAAGTGCTGAGGATCTTAATGTTGAGCCACTAGCTAAGAAGACTATCTCTATTGCCTATAGCCAACCAGAGGTTAAGGCCAATGCCGACTACTTCTTAAATGTCTCCTTTAAGCTCAAAGAAGATACTCCTTATGCTAAGGCAGGACATGAAATAGCTCATGAGCAATTTGCTCTAGACTTCTCTAAGGATGCCAAGGTAGCACCTACTAGTGTAGACGTAGCCTCTATGCCAGATCTCAAGGTCAGAGAGGAAGGCTTATTAACCACCATTACCAACCAAAGTGGTGATTTAGTAGTTACCTTTGACCGTGCTCTTGGTACTGTAACTGGTATTAACTATAAGGGTAAGGACTTAATTGTTGACAATGACCATGGCTCAATTAAGACCCCAGGTATCATGCCAAACTTCTATCGTGCTGGCACTGACTCTGACCTTGGCTACTACTACCAGTTTATGACCTCTAAGTGGCGTTATGCTGGTCTTAGCAAGAAAGTTGTTAAGGTTGAGACTGTAAAAGACTCTACCAAGCAAATTAGCTTCAAGGTAAGTAGCACTTTACCAGTAGCTGATAACTCCGCTTATGAGCAAGTCTTTACTGTATATGGTTCTGGCGATATTAAGATCGAGACTACCTTAAACCCAACCCAAGGTTTACCTATCATTCCAGAAATTAGTAATATGCTCACCATGCCTCGTGAGTTTGCTAACGTAAGCTGGTTTGGCCGTGGTCCTGATGAGAACTACATCGATCGTCAATGGGGCTATCCTGTTGGTGTATACAGCAAGGATGTTAAGGAGTTCTATACTGACTTTATTAAGCCTCAAGAGACAGGTAACCATACCGATGTTCGTTGGGTTGCTTTAACCAACAAGGATGGCTTAGGACTACTTGCTAAAGCTGAGTTAGGTACTCCAATGGAGTTTAATGCTCTACTCTATACTCCAGAGCAATTATCTAACTACAACCATAGCTTCTACTTACAAGAGGGTGATATTACCTTACGTCTTACCAATCGTCAGATGGGCTTAGGCGGAGATAACTCTTGGGGTGCTATGCCATTTGAGAAATATCAGAACTTAGCTGATAAGCAATACAAGTACACTGTTACCTTAAAGCCTATCTCCTCTAATGAGGTCTCTGGTTTAAACCAAGATTACACCACTGTAATTAAGTAATCTCTTAGTTTTCTCTAACTAATTAATACTCAAAAGGCCCCTACCTATCTTAAGGTAGAGGCCTTTTTTATCGCCACTAGCAGCGCCGCCCAACTGGCTGCGCCCTCTTGCTGCTCCGCCCAACAGTCTGCGCTGCCATGCTTGCTGTGCCTACTTGCTGCACGACAAGAGATGGGAAAGCTTGATTATTATAAGCTTAGCTTGATGCTATCTTGATTACTTGGCTCTATGGTGTACTTAGCATCATTTTGGTAGGTAAGTACCAGCTTGTGCTTAGCAATTAAAGTAGAGCGGTGGCCTACTGAAATCATAATGCACTGTGGCAAATATTGATTTAGTAAGTCATACACCAAGGATTCACTTTGCTCATCCATGGCTGAACTGGCTTCATCTAAGAACAACATGTCAGGCTGATTTAAGAGCGCACGCACAATGGCTACACGCTGCTGCTCACCTAGCGATAGAATATGGCTCCAAGTATCAACCTCATCTAGGTGAGGGATTAAATGCTCTAAACCTACCAGTTTAAAGAATTGCTCAGTACGTCCATCTTCGATAGGGGCACTTGGATAGGAGGCGGCCAGACGCAATGAACCTTGAGGTAAATAAGGCTTTTGGCTTAAGAACAAGACTTTAGCCTCATTAAGATAACGCACCTGACCTTGGGTATAAGGCCAAATTCCTGCCAAAGCCTTGATAAGAGTTGACTTACCACAACCAGAGGCACCACGGATTAATAAAGACTCTCCTGAGGATAAGTCTAAATTGACGTGATCTAACAAGAGCTTGTCTCTTGGGCTCTTAATTTGTAAGTCACGTACCTCAAGTTTGGTAGCATTCTTTTCAATAGCAATACAACGTAGCTTTTCTACCTCTTCCATGGATAAGTAAAATAAAGCTAAACGATCTACTACTGACTTCCAGGAAGCCCATGAGGTAAAGTTACTTACTAAGGTAGACAAACTATCTTGTACTCGGCCAAAGGCTGATGAGATCTGCATAATAGAGCCCATAGTAATAATCTTGGCAAAGTAAAGAGGAGCTGAAATTAACATAGGGAAAATTACAGCTGTTTGGGAATAACCTAAAGTTAAGAAGCCTAAGCGCTTAGTGCAAACAATTAACTTAATATAGTTAGCTACTAAATCAGAGAAGCTTTGACGTAAATACTTGTTTTCCTCTTCCTCACCTTTATACAAGGCAATAGACTCACTATTCTCACGTACACGAATTAAGGAGAAACGGAAATCAGCTTCATAGCGTTGTTGTCTAAAGTTTAACTTTACTAAAGGCTTACCTAAGTAGAAAGTTAAAGCTGTACCTAAAATGGCATAAAGCAAGGCCAAATAGCACATATAGCCGTCAGGTAAATGAATAGACATACCCATGACAGTAATATCAACGGCTGAGGAGAGCTGCCATAGCACCACGCCAAAGGAAATCATCATGGCTAGATCAGTGGCAGTACCAATAATAAGCACAATGGTAGAGGAGACAAACATATTGAGATCTTCGGCAATACGTTGGTCTGGGTTATCAGTATTCTTATCAGCCAATTGCAATTTGTAATAGTTGTCGCTCTCTAGCCAACGGGTCATAGTTTTGCCAGTAAGCCAGGTACGCCAATTAATAGCTAAACATGATTTTAAATAGGCGTTGTAAACACTAACTACCACATGGATGGAAGCTAAAATTACAAAGATAATGAGTTGATGCTTAAAGCCATCAATATCATAGTTTTGGATAGTGTCCCAAAATTCTTTGTACCAACTATTAATAGAGGTAGCAATATAAACAGAGCCGCTTGTAAGTGAGATAATTACTACCAATAAAATCCACGACTTAATACTGTCCTTACATCCCCAATAACTTTTGAGCATGAGAAAAAAGGCCTTAAGCGTGACCTTTAAAGGCAAACTATCAATACCTCTATGGCCATTTTGCACACCTTGAGTATTAGCAGTAATGTCACTAAAGGTATTTTCTGCTTTAGTAGTACTCATCTATAAATTCCTTAAATATGGCATAAAGTTGCAGCAACTTATGCCCCATAGCTACCATGTGGGCTAATAATAATATCGATCACTTAATTACTAAGCAAAAATTAAGTGGCTCATATTGTGCCATACAAAATTTAGCTTGCTATTAGGCATCAAACAAAAAGCCTAGTACTATGTATCTAACACAACTACTAGGCTTTAATAAGCTTTACAAATAAATTAACCAAAATTAAAGGCTAATGCCTAAAAGCTTTTGTAAATATATCGCAACGCCATCATCAAGATAATTGTAGGTATGATACTTAGCGACAGCCTTTAGACGAGGCATAGCATTGGCAACAGCCACACCTACACCCACCTGAGCAATCATTTCAATATCATTTTCTGCATCACCAAAGGCTACTACATTCTCAAGAGTAATACCCAATAGGTCACAAAGACGCTTTAAAGTAGCACCCTTAGAGCAGTCTTTATTCATAAACTCTAAGAAGTTAGCATGGGTACGAGCAATATTAAAACGCTCATTAAACTCTGCTGGGCAATGCTCTCTCATTTGATCAAGCTTACTTTCATCGCCTACGGCAATAATTTTATAAACCAGCTCTTTTGGATTAACCTCATCAGGGAACAAGATCTTTTCAAAAGGCTGCATAGAAGCAGCAATTTCCATCTCAGTAAAGACAATATTGCTCTCAGTTAATAATACACGACGATCGGAGTAGGCATGAATGGCACAGCCATTTTGAACGGCTAAGGCCTCAACATCAATTAAATCTTGAGCATTTAAGCAGTTAACACTTAAATCCTTAGTAATGTCTTCTAGGTTAATTAAAGCGCCACCATTAAAGCACACGCAATAACCATGACCCTTATCAAGACCTAAAATATGAGCAAATTCAGCAATACTCTCTGGAGCACGTCCTGAACAAATAGCTACGGTAACGCCCATATCCTGAACTTTATGGATAGTATCAATTAACATTGGTGAGAAAGTTTTGTCCTCACGCAAAGTAGTACCATCTAAATCTAGAGCCACTAATTTAATAGGAGCTAAAGTCTTTAAATCAGGCAAAGTTAATTGAGCATGCTTAGCATCTTCATTAACCTCAACAGTCATATACTGCTGGTCGCGAATTTTTTGGGTATCGGCATCTAAATGATCTAAAGTCATAATACTAATAGCGCAGCAATCTCTGTCTTAGACAGTTTTAGCCACACTCTCCTTTTTTAGCTCGGTTAAAATTGTGGTATTGGTAAGCGTAACTTCACTAAAGCTCTTATAGTAAGGGAGCCTCAGGCTAGAAGAAATTATTATTATACTGTTTGCCTGGGATTAATTGATGAGAAGAGCTAAGAAATTATTACTAGAAGGGCAATAAGAAAAAGAGAGGAAAGATGGTAGGACGTAGAAAAAAAATACCACCTGTACGGACGACTTTAACGTAACCAACAATAAATGTCTGTAATACCTGCAATGAAGTAGATCTAATGGCAGCATAGTACTAGTTCTCCACGCTATATCTACAATAGCCTGACAGAACACACTTTTTTAGTTAGTTACTACTTGAAAAGTTAATTCGTCGTCCGTACAGGTGGAAAAAAATAAGGCAGGATAAACCTGCCCTATTTTTTCCATATAAAGTAATTTAAAAATTACTTAGCTGGAACAACAACTACCTTAATAGCAGTCTTAACATCAGCGTGTAACTGAAGAGCAATCTCGTACTCACCGATAGAGCGGATTACACCCTCTGGCATACGAACTTCGCTCTTGTGAGCCTCAACGCCAGCGGCAGTTAAAGCCTCAGAGATGTCGCGGGTACCGATAGAACCGAATAACTTACCCTCGTCACCAGCATTAGAAGCGATGGTGATAGAGCCTAACTCTTCGATCTTATTAGCACGGGCTTGAGCAGCCTCTAATTCAGCAGCAATCTTAGCAGCGTATAATACACGCTCAGCTTCGAACTTCTTTAAGTTCTCTTCAGTAGCTAAAACAGCCTTCTTTTGTGGTAACAAGAAGTTACGAGCATAGCCGTTACGAACTTTTACCTTGTCACCAAGACCGCCTAAGTGAGCGATCTTATCGAGAAGAATAATTTCCATTAGAAAATTCCTTTAAATCTTGCTTCGCCTAAAAGTTATTGTCTCAATAAAATTGAGGCAGTGATTAACAATTAACGGCTGTGAAGATCGGTGTAAGGTAAAAGGGCTAAGAAGCGAGCACGCTTGATAGCAGTAGCGAGCTGACGCTGATACTTTGCACTAGTACCAGTGATACGGCTTGGAACGATCTTACCAGACTCGGTAACATAGTTACGTAAAAGGGCTACATCCTTGTAATCGATCTCGGTTACACCCTCAGCGGTGAAACGGCAGAACTTACGACGATGGAAATAACGAGCCATTATTCTAGTCCTCCAAATTAGGCTTCTTGAGCGGAAACGTCAGCCTCAGAAGACTCATCACGGTCGTTACGTTGACGACGGGTGTCGTTGTCTTCACGGGCAGCACGACGATCCTCGCGAGCCTTCATCATTGGAGATGGCTCGGTTACAGGGCCAGAAGTGCGGATGACTAAATTACGGATAACAGCGTCGTTGAAACGGAAATTGTTCTCAATGCTGTCGATAGCCTCTTGCTCAGCCTCAACGTTCATTAAAACGTAGTGAGCCTTGTGAAGCTTTAAGATAGGGTAAGCTAATTGACGACGGCCCCAATCCTCAAGACGGTGAATCTTGCCGCCAGTCTTCTCGATCTCGCCCTTATAACGGTCGATCATGCCTGGAACCTGATCGGACTGATCTGGGTGAACCAGGAAAATGATTTCGTAGTGACGCATGAAATGCCCCTTACGGTAAAAGTCTAAAATTTCAGTCGTATTTTAGACAAGGAAGCTTACGTGACATCCAACCACTGGTATGTCAACGCGACTGAAGTGCGTTGTATTCTACCTTAATATGGAAATTTTGCAAGCTCTATCACAGAAAAATAAGCCATTTTTTTAATAAAAAGCACTCAAAATAAAAAACCACCTAACTTGTACAAGCTAAGTGGTTGTTTTTCATAATGCTTTAAAGAAAAATTAGCTCAATGAGCGCTGTCTTACTGCCTCAAAAAGAGCAATACCAGCAGCTACAGAAACATTTAAGCTCTCAACACCTTGAGCCATAGGGATCTTAGTAATATCAGTGCACTTTTCACGGGTTAAGCGGCGCATACCTGACTCCTCAGAGCCCATCACAATAGCTAGAGCACCAGTTAAATTGGTCTCATAAATACTATTGGTAGCTTCGCCATCCATGCCAATAATTTTGATGTCTCTATCAGCTAAATCATCTAATACTCGAGCCAAATTGGTAACAGCAAATAAAGGAATTTCACTGGCAGCACCAGATGCTGTTTTACGAGCAGCAGGATTGAATGGAGCTGTTTTATCCTTTGGAACAATCACGGCATGAGCACCTGCGGCCCATACTGAACGCATAGCAGCACCTAAATTTCTAGGATCAGTAATGCCATCTAAGATTAATAAGAAAGGAAGCTCTTTTTTAGCATTGAGGTCATCTAAAAAGTCGGCTAAATCATGCTCATTCTTAGGAGGAGTAGACTTCATTTCAATAACAATGCCCTGATGTACACCATTATCAGTCTTCTCATCAATGAAGTGACGCATAGCGCTTTGAGCCACAATACCGTATATAGATAACTCATTAATGATTTTCTTAATACGCTTATCATCTTCACGGCCCTTAACTACCCAGGCAGATAAGATCTTATCTGGGCTAGTTTCAATAGCCTGCTCTACAGAGTTGATGCCATAAACAATTTCGCGACTACGACTCTTCTTTTGCACTTGCATTAATAATTTCCTGTTTTTACGCACAATAAAGGGGTTAATTGCCCTGAGCACCTAACCCCTTATAAAAATTCTTTAAAAGGAGCAGGCTGCGCCCGCCCCTAATATATCACTTAACGAGTTTTAATTGACAACAACAATTTAGCTTTTGCCAAATAGCACTCCATTAAGCCTCATCCTTAGCCTTGCTCTTTGCTGGAGCCTTTTTAGCAGCAGCTTTCTTAGCAGGAGCCTTGGCTGGAGCCTTAGCCTCAGCAGCCTTAGAGGCTGTAGTAGTAGCCTTCTTAGCTACACTCTTAGTAGCTGCTTTAGCGGTGCTCTTAGCAGGAGCCTTAGCCTTAGGTTCAGCCTTAGCCTTGGTAGCAACCTTAGGCTCGGCCTTGGCCTTAGTTGCCTTAACCTCAGTAACCTCACTCTTAGCAGGCTCCTTCTTAGCAGTAGTAGCCTTCTTGGCAGCAGCCTTGGCTGGGGCCTTAGCAGGAGCTTTAGCCTCTTCCTTTACCTCAGCCTTAGCTGAGGTCTTGGCGCTAGAGGCGCTCTTAGTGGCAGTTGCCTTAGCAGGAGCCTTGGCCTTAGCGGCAGGTTCAGCAACAGCTGGAGTTTCAGCTACGGCTGGCTCTTTCTTAGCAGCAGCTTTAGCTGGAGCCTTAGTAGTCTTCTTGGCAGCAGCTTTTGCTGGTGCCTTAGCAACCTCTTCCTTAACCTCCTCAACCTTGGACTTAGCCTCAGCAGTGGCTGCGCTCTTAGCGGCAGTCTTGGCTGCGCTCTTAGTAGCAGTTGCTTTGGCTGGAGCGGCCTTAGCAGAGGCTGCGGTAGCTGCCTTGGCTGGAGATGCCTTGGTAGCGGCCTTGGCTGGAGATGCCTTTTTGGCGGTGCTCTTTGCTGGAGCCTTGGCTGGTTCAGCCTTAGGTTCTACCTTAGATTCAACAGCAGGCTCGACCTCAGCTTTGGCCTTGGCCTTGCTCTTTGGAGCGGCCTTAGCAGGAGCCTTGGTTGAGGCTTTCTTTGCAGAAGTTTTAGCAGCTGCCTCTTTAACCTCTACTGGGGACTCAGCCTTGACCTTTGTGGAGGCCTTGGTATCAACTTCCTTAGCCTTAGCACTTGCTTTAGCCTTGGATGTGCTCTTAGCAGCAGGCTTAGCTGCTACTTTTGGATCAGCTTGATCCTTTACCTCATCAACTTGAGGTGCGCTCTTGGCTTTAGACTTAGCAGTCTTGGTTTGTGGTTTAGCCAACTTAACCTCCTTTGCCAGGGTGAGATTATCGGTTAAAGAGCCTGAATCTACTGGAGTAACTTCCTCATCATCTAATACTTGCTTAGACTTAGCATTAGACTTTGAGCCCTTAGAGCCAGACTTAGTTACTTTAGGAGCGCTGGTTTTATCGCTCTTAGCGCTCTTGGTGCTCTTAATTTTATTATCAGAGCCCAAATCAGCGTCAATTCTAGAGGCAGTATCAATCAATAAAGGATCAATCTCCTCTTTCTTTGCCTTGCTCTTAGCATCATTTTCAAGAGCAATAACAGTAGTCTTTTTAGTGCCCTTAGAACTGCTCTTACGCTTTACTGTAATGACAGTACCACCAGAGACATCCTCTGAAACTACAGCCTTGCTTGGCTCTTTAGTTTCTTTGGCGCTCTTACTAGAGGCTTTAGCCTCAGCTTTAGCATCAGCTTTAGTTTCTGCCTTAGCTGTAGCTTTAGTAGCAGTCTTGGCAGCAGCTTTCTTAGCTGGAGCTTTCTTAGAGCTACTCTTGGTAGCATTTGGTACTGAGCTATCGGCCTTCTTGCTAGAGGCAGGCTTTTCATTGATAGCTTCCATATCATCCTCAATATTTAGTGATGACTTAATAGAATAGTCTAAGTGAGCTCTAGTAGCAGTATTGTCATTATCAGCAGCTACACCACGGGTAAAGTGACTAATACTGTCTAAGAACTTAGTCTTAATCTCATTAGAAGCCTTAAGATCACTAGATGCTTGTTGCTTTAAGTAAGCTTTAGCCTCTTGAATATCAAAAGAAACATCTTTCTTGCGAGGATTTACTACAGGTAAAAGATCAATTAAGCGTGCTTCACTCTTAACAGCAGCAATACGCACCTTAATTTGATCACCTTCATGATAGACCTTACGAGAACCAATGGAAAAACCTTTGATATTGCCATGGTCCACTGTATAAATATCTTTAATCATGCCATCGATAAAGAAATCGTTAAGCGTAATAAAGATTCCCCTATCAGTAATAGCTGATACAGTGCCATCTACCACTTCATTAATAAAGTTCTTTAAGTACTCGCACTTTAAGGAGTTATCAACATCGTACTCAGCGTTAGCAGCCTGAATTTCATTTTTAGTACAGGCTGTGCCTAGCTTAACTAAAGCATCATGGCTATATTGTTGAGAACCAATTTTGCCCCAATCTCTCTTTTGCTTCTTCTCTAAGATGTACTTAATGACTCGGTGAATTTGCAAGTCAGGATAGCGGCGAATTGGAGAGGTAAAGTGTGAATAATTTTGTAGCGCTAAGCCAAAGTGACCAATGTTGTCTGGGCTGTACTGAGCCTTAGACATAGAGCGCAACAATTGTAGAGCAATGACCTGATGCACACCCTCTGGCAATTTACTTACTTGATCAGAGACCTTTCTAAAGTCTTGAGGGGTTGGCTCATAACCATTAGGCAAATCAATACCGTGAAGGGATAAGATAGCTCTTAGGCGATCTAGTTTTTCCTCAGAAGGTACATCATGGATACGATATAAAGTTTGGAAGCCATTTTCCTTAACAAAGGTAGCAGCACATACGTTAGCTGCAATCATGCATTCCTCAATTAGCTGATTGGCCTCAGTGGTCTCATCAGGCTCCATGCCTTTCACTTTCCAATGCTCATCAAAGAGGAAATGTACTTCGGTACTTTCAAACTTAAAGACACCACGGTTATCGCTAGCCTTACTTAAGGCCTGATAAACCTTATACAGATTATCAATCCAAGGTAGACATTGTTCATGCTCAGGATAAATGGCTTTACCCTCAGTAATCATGGTATGAACTTCGGTATAAGTTAATCGGGCATGAGAATTCATAACAGCAGGATAGAAGTCATAACTTTCTATCTTACCTGCCTTAGAAATAATCATGTCGCATACCATACAGAGGCGATCTACATTAGGATTTAAAGAGCAAATACCATTAGATAGCTCCTCTGGCAACATAGGAACTACAAAGTAAGGGAAATACACACTGGTAGTACGCTCTAAAGCCTCAGCATCAATAGCACTACCTGTTCTTACATAGTAAGAAACATCAGCAATAGCTACGTAAAGGTGATACTTGTTATCCTCAATAGTACAGTAAACAGCATCGTCAAAATCACGTGCATCCTCGCCATCGATAGTAACTAAAGGCAAGTTACGTAAATCAACACGTCCTTTGAGTTCATCGTGATTAACTGTTTTAGGAATGTTCTTGATGGAGCGCTTTACTGTATCTGGCCAGGCACTAGCAATATCATGCTCTAAAATAGCCTTAACAATAAAATTGTCTAAGACACCACGATCGCCTTTAAGCTCCTGGGCTTTAACAATAAGGATATTTGGTGATTTACGAGAAATAATTTCTGCTACCACCAAAGAACCTGGGGTAATGGTGTGATCTTTAGTAACGCGAATGTCATAGGCGTTAAAACCTTTTTCTCTAAAGAAAATCTGCTCTGAGTTTTCAGGCATATCACCCATTAAAGAGGCACGCATTTTCACAAAGCTGACCACATAGGCTGCCCCTAAGAAAGTATTAATAACTACTTTGACCACATCGCCAGGAATAGTTAAATACTTACTAAATAATGGGTAAACATTGCCCTCTTCATCAGTAAAGCGCAGCTCACTTCCTTGCATACCAGGCGGTGCATAAATATTGGAACGAGCGCAGCTTACCTTACCTTGTGAAACCTTTTTAAAAGCACTAGCAACAAAACCAGCACCTTCACCAATATATTCAATAGCACCATCATCAAGTAACTCTTGAATAGTATCAAGGTATTGTTCAATACCTATATTACTGGTTGAGCCTTTAAAACCTACAGATGAAAGCATAAAGCTAAGAATATCTAGCTTGCGTTGAGAAAGAACTTCTTCAAAGGTGTAGTGTTTGGTAGCAGCACAAAGGTACAGCGCTGTCTTAAAGTCAGTTTGCAAGTCACCTTTAGGAGCTTTTTTGGGCTCTAGTAACTGTGCAAACACTTGCCCAGCTTGAGGCAACATTGTGCTAGTTTGCATTTCATTTGCCATATATTAATCCTTATTGTGCAAAGCTAATTAAGCCCAACGGCTGATTATGATTACTAGCTGTCAGCTTACTTAAAGCTTGAGTTTAAAATTCTTACACCTGTCTTGTTAGGTGTACTTTAGTCCAGAATATTGTCTATCTTATTGTATATGGAAGACAGATTGAAATATCAGAGAGTTAGTCTTTAGCACGTGAGCTTGAATGCAATTAATAAAATTAAACCTTGCCTATTATGATTTTAAGCTACTTAGCTATTACAAACTTAGACAAAATTAAACTTTATTACTTATTTCACAAAAAATATGAAATAACATCATTTAGCATTAATCTGCCTTGATCATTTAAAGAAAAACTTAAATCATTTTCAAGTTCAATTAAGCCCTGTGCCTGAATCTTTTTAAGCTCTTTTTCTATAGTATTAATCGGCATACCAGTGCGCATTAAATACTCTTTAGAGCTTACTTGATCGTTAAATAATCTTAAACGATTTAACATGAACTCAAAGGCTATTTCCTCTTGAGCTACTAAGTTTTTACTTAGTACCCCTTCTTCTAAATTAGAATAGGCCTTCATACAAGAGTTCATATACTCAAGATAGTTTTCACTATTAGCACTACGATAAATACGCATGGTGTCCCCCTCAGAGGTTTTTTCTAATAATGAAACCTTCTGGTGAGCCGCTGCTCCAATGCCTAAATAATCACCATAAAGCCAATAGTTTTGATTATGAATACAACGATAGTTGCCACCTAAGTTATAGCCAGAAACCTCGTAATGCTCAAAATTTGCTTGTTCTAATAAATAAAAGCCCTCCTGCTCAATAGCATAAAGAACATCTTCATCTGGCAGTACAGGAGGATGGTCACCAAAAACAGTACCTTCCTCTAAGGTTAGCTCATACCAAGATAAATGCGTGCTTTCCATTTGTAGGGCTGTTTTTAGATCACTAAGAGCTAAAGAGACATCTTGTCTAGGCAAACCATGCATAATGTCGAGATTATAATTATAAAATCCTGCCTTTTGAGCGTTCTTACAAGCACTAATAGCCTCCTCTGCATTATGAATACGGCCCAAGCGCTTGAGAGCTTGATCATTAAAACTCTGAACACCAATACTGATTCTATTAAAGCCCACCGCTCTTAACTCTTTGAGCAAAGCTAAGTCTATGGTGCCAGGATTAGCCTCTAAAGAAATTTCCGCCCCATCAGATAAATATGGGCCAATCTTTTCAAATAAACGACCCCACAACTTAGGCTCACAAAGGCTAGGTGTGCCACCACCAATATAAACACAAATAAGCTTACGGCCATTTAACAGCGGGATTTTGAGTTCAAACTCTTTAATCAGTAAATCTATATATTGCCCATCACGAACGACATCAGCACCTTGAGCCAAGGAGGCAAAATCACAATAAGGGCATTTATGCACGCAAAAAGGATAATGAATATATAAAGCTATATCGTGATGGGAAAAAAGATAGTCTTTGCGACTTTGAGGCTCCAAATTAAGGGTTAAAGGCAAAGTAGAGGCTAATTCTTGAGCATGCCTAAGATGAGCTGTAATCTCATCATAATGGTTAACTAAAATTTGCTTAGCAAGAGACATTAAATAAAATCTTCTAGAGTAATTTGCCTAAAAAATAAGAGAGCTACTAGAGCTCTCTTTTTGAAAATTAAATATCGTGACAGCGGTGTAACTCGGCTACAAGTAAAGACAAGGCACGAGCACGATGAGAAATAACATTCTTAATTTGATATGGAATTTGAGCAGCTGTGCAATTACGACCTGTAACAACAAATAACGGATCATAGCCAAAGCCATTTTGACCCATAGGCTTTAGACCTATGCTACCTTCCCAAGAGGCAGTAACCACTACAGGAACAGGATCGTCATATGAGCGAACGTAAGCTAAAGCTACAAAATAACGTGCGCTTCTCTTTTCTACAGGAACATCTTTAAGGGCTTCTAATAATTTATCATTATTGCCCTTATCATTACCCCACTCACCGCAGTAACGGGCTGAATAAATGCCAGGAGCACCATTTAGTGCATCGACACATAACCCTGAGTCATCAGCAAGGGAAGGCAAATTAGAATATTTAGCAGCATTACGAGCTTTGATTAAGGCATTTTCAATAAAGCTCAGACCATTTTCCTCGGCCTCAGGTACGTTAAATTCCTTTTGTAAATGAACTTCAACACCAAGAGGGGTAAGGATCTCGCCAAACTCACTGGCCTTACCACTATTATTGGAGGCTAATACAATCTTTTTTAACATAATAAAGCTCTATATCTACCAAACCATCATTAGACTTAAGATTCACCCTAAGCAAAGCTAATTGCGAAGCAATAATAACTAAGCTTAGCTTATTTTGCTAGTCTTAAGCATTAAAGTCCTATTACTTTGCGCTCAATAGTTTTAGTTGCTTGCTCACAAGCTTTTTTAAGCACTGATTCGTATGAAGGATTGAAATAAGGCAAAGCTGCAACTTGCTCTACAGTTAACTCCTGAGACATGGCCATAGCAAGCATATGGGCAATATGAGAGGCATCATGCATACAAATTTCTGAACCTAATATTTTATGGCTAGCCTCGTCCACATACATTCTGAACAGACCACCCTCATTTTGGGTAACTCTAAAGAAGCCATCATTAAGTCTAATCTCAGAGGAAACAAAAGACTGCCCTGATTTAGCTCTTTGCTTAACCTCTTCATAAGTCATACCCACCATAGCAAGCTCAGGATCGGTGGCTAAAATATTAAGCTTAAAAGGCTGAGTAAATTTCTTGAGATTAGGATAATTAACTGCATTAGTACCAGCTGCAATGCCTTGAGCCCTAGCACTAGCAGTAGTCATATTAAGAGCGGTCACATCACCTGCGGCAAAGATGTGAGGAATGGAGGTTTGCATGGTTTGCTCATCAACATTAATACATCCTGTACGTCCAAGCGACATACCTAGCTCTCGTAAATGTAAACCATCGAGCTTTGGATAGCGTATAGAGCAAGCTAGAATAGTTTCAACCTCTAAATGATTTTCATAATTGGACTCTAAATAGTAAATACCATAGCCCCGATCATAGCGCTCAATAGCCGTGATATAACTGTCTAAGACCAAGTCAAAACGATCATTAAAAACATCTACCGCTGCTGATACCACAGAATCATCAGTTAAATTCCAAAGATTTTGATTGCCAAAAACGATGACCTTAACACCTAAATAGCTAAGAGCTTGTCCTAGCTGTAAGCCCTCACGATTAGAGCCAAAAATGGCCATAGAATTAGGCAAATGATCTAAATCAAAAAAGTCATTAGTAGTAAAGATACCGCCTGAGGCCTGATGCTGACTAAGCTCATAAGGCACTACAGGAACTGAGCCTGTTGCAATTACTGCTGTCTTAAAGTTTACTTTATGGCTCTCATTAACCATAAGGGTATGCTCATCTAAAAGGCGAGCTCTACCAATTAGTCGATTACTCTCTGGAATACGGTAAATAAAAGATAGGATCTCACTAGTGTCTTTGGCTCTTACTGCTCTTAAAGTATTAAGCACATGATCAGTATCGAAGGCAAAGTCAAAACTCATACCCACGCCATACTTATCAAGCTCCATTAACGAATGGCAATGCCTACCAGCAGCAGACAAGTAAGATAAAGGAGTGTCACCCGTGCGTTTAGCGCTGGTACCAAGGGGACCTGATTCAACTAAAATACAATGAGCTCCTGAGGCACTGGCTACTTTATAAGCCTCAAGACCTGCACTACCAGCTCCAATAATGACAGTATCGCACGATAATACTATCTCACTCATAATCCTTATCCTACTACAGCACTAATGATCAGTTAGCATCATAGTAATAATAGCAAACGAAAACATATTTTTTTAAAATTTAAATAGCAATTCAAAGAGCAAAATTTGTTTAAAAGGAGTTTTTTATGATTAATGTAGATTTTTCACCTTACCAAGGCTTTATTTTTGATCTAGACGGCACCTTAATTGACTCTATGCCTTTCCATGTCAAAGCCTGGCAACAAGTAGCTAAAGAGCACGATTACGTTATTGATCCTCAATTTATTTACGACCGAGGTGGCTGCTCTTCTTACAACATCGTTTTAGATCTCCAAAAACATGGTTGTAATGTAGGGTCAGTGAAAGATTTTGTTGCCCGCAAGGTTGAACTCTACCGCAGCAACATCAATCAAGTTCCTTTGTTCAAAAAAGTCTTTAATGTTCTTACTGAGGCTAAAGAGCGTGGAGCCAAAATTGCTATTGGCACAGGCACTCAAAGAATCAATGTAGTAGATATCTTACAAATACACCAAATTTCACACTTGGTTGACTTTATTATTAGCGCCGATGACGTAACTGAGCACAAACCACACCCTCAAACCTATTTAAAGGCCATGGAGTTAATGCAACTTCCACCAGAGCAATGTATTGTCATTGAAGATGGTATGCCAGGCATTCAAGCAGCAAGCGCCGCTCACATTGACTGCCTCGTAGTCGACAATGACCAATTCATTAAGCTCAATAAGGCCTAAGCTAAGGCATCACCTAAGCCTACCCCACATTTCTCCAGGAAAGATGGCCCCAAACCTGCCATCTTTCCTTTATCAGCCCCACCTCAAGCCCAAAGACACTGCCTCAAACAGCCCTATACCCCCTTACAGCAGCATAGCCACCCTATCTAGCCCACTAGAGCACCAAACACAGCCCTAGTAGCCACCAACAGCCATACCTATAGCGCCAATCTAGCTCTACAGCGCTCTATTAGGCACAATTGCATCAATGAGCACCTGAAACCTATCCCCAACAAGGCAAGCAACCATACACACAGCAGTATGGCCCTCTACTGGCGCTTATGAGCTTCGCCATACACAAACCTATAAGTGCTAGTGCTTTTATGGCACCTTTAGGCCTTAGCAGCTGTAACGCTAGGCTTTAACAGTAGGCTTTAACAGTAGGCTTTACCCCTTAACCACTTAGAGCCAAAGTGGGTGGCCCTACGTTTTGCGCTGGGGCTGAGCCCTTATGCTCTGCATTGCGGGCCCTGAGCCCTGCGCCCTGCGCCCCAGCGCATAGCGCCTGCGTTCATGGCTCATGGCTCACGCTCTTACCCGCTGAGCTAATGGCCCAGCGCCCTACATACAAATATTAGGAATGAGCAAAGGTACAGACAAAGGCAGAGCATCAGCCTGCTAAGCTTTAAGCGCTAGACTGAATATGCAGTAATGGTGAGGGTGCGCTAAATACAATTAAAGCGATTGGTTTTGAGTGCTGCTATGGAAAAAAGTGCAATGAAAACCTGATCCAAGATTGAGATAGGTGGCTTGCGAGTCTTTTTAGGGGTTGGTTGGGGTGATTATGCCAGGTGGGAATTTTGGGCATAAAAAAAGTAGCTCGAGGCTACTGTTAAAAGATGGTGCCCAGACCTGGAATCGAACCAGGGACACAAGGATTTTCAATCCTTTGCTCTACCGACTGAGCTATCTGGGCATCGGTAATGGTGAATTGTTTTTTAGCACCATTTTATTTCTTAATGGTGCCCAGACCTGGAATCGAACCAGGGACACAAGGATTTTCAATCCTTTGCTCTACCGACTGAGCTATCTGGGCAACGGCGCTTATTAAACCAAATAAGCCCTACAGTGTCAACAAAAATTTTTAATATTTTTTGGAAATTTTTTAACAAATTGTTCAAAATTCGATAAATAAGCCAAATTTTTGTTAAATTTTTCTGTATTTTTTTCAATCTTTTTTAGCTAAAAACTCAGCACCAAAAAAGTTAGGATAAAAAAAACCGCCAAACTTTAATCAAGCTTAGCGGTTTTATAGTAAACGACATAAATAATTAGTGATTACTGCTTTAACAATATTGGATAAGTCTATGAATCACATAGGCTTTAGACAAAACTATTTGTCGTTTACTATAGTTACGAGTTTTTTGTCAAATTACTATACGGCCTTGCCGTGGCAATCCTTATACTTTTTGCCAGAGCCACAAGGACATGGATCATTGCGACCAATGCTTGGCTTCATAAGCTCCTCAGCAGCGGCAGCGGTGCTAGCAATGTCCTCTTTGCTAGAGTTAGCTAAAGCAGCAGCCTGAGCAGCAGCTTCTTCTTGCTCTGGAGTTGGACGTACTTGAATTTGTACACGAGAGAGCATCTTAATTACTTGATACTTAATGTTTTCAAGTAACTTGGTGAATAAATTGAAAGATTGAATCTTATACTCATTCTTTGGATTACGCTGAGCATAACCTTGAAGGCCAATACCTAAACGCATGTAATCCATAGCAGCTAAGTGCTCTTTCCATAACATATCAATAGTTTGAAGCATTACGCCCTTTTCTAACTGCTTCTGATTCTCAGGGCCAATTACTTCGCACTTGATGTCGTAAAGCTTTTGAGCCTCAGATACGATGCGATCACGAATATCTTGCTCAACTAACTTGCTATCCTCTGCAATCCACTCTCTTACAGGGCATGCAATCACAAACTCTTCACGTAAACGAGTCTCAAGCTCTTCAAGCTTCCATGACTCTGGTAAGGAGTTTGGCTCAATGTACTCATCAATAACGCTATTGAATACATCAATACGGATATTGCTAATAGTCTCTGATACATCCTCACCATTTAATAAAGCATTACGCTCTTCGTAAATAACCTTACGCTGTTGGTTGGCAACATCATCAAACTCAAGCAAGCTCTTACGAATATCGAAGTTTCTGGTCTCAACCTTACGCTGAGCAGACTCAATGGCACGAGTTACTAACTTATGCTCTAAAGGCTGACCATCTTCCATACCCATGCGCTTCATAAAGTTCTTAAGCTTGTCAGAACCGAATAAGCGCATCAAATTGTCATCCATAGACAAGTAGAAACGTGATGAACCAGGATCGCCTTGACGACCAGCACGACCACGTAACTGGTTATCAATACGACGGGATTCATGGCGCTCTGAGCCAATAATGTGTAAGCCACCAGCGGCTAATACAGCATCATGGCGCTTTTGCCATTGTTCGGTAACACGATCAATGTCGCTTTGAGAGGCATCTGGGCCTAAAGCTTCAATCTCAGCCTTTAAGTTACCACCAAGGATAATATCAGTACCACGACCAGCCATATTAGTAGCAATGGTTACTGTGCTTGGACGACCAGCCTGAGCAACAATATGAGCTTCTTTTTCGTGGAACTTAGCATTTAAAACCTGATGAGGGATCTTAGCTTTGGTTAAGAGATTGGCTAACTTTTCAGAATTCTCAATAGAGATAGTACCTACAAGAACTGGGCGACCCTCAGCAATACGATCCTTAATATCAGCTAAAATAGCGTGATACTTCTCATCTTCAGTTAAGTAGATAAGATCTGGCATATCGTTACGGATCATTGGCTTATTGGTAGGAAGTACTACAGTATTTAAGCCATAAATCTGCTGGAACTCATAAGCCTCAGTATCAGCAGTACCAGTCATACCAGCTAACT
The DNA here is from genome assembly GCF_023050945.1 of Anaerobiospirillum sp. NML120448. Taxonomy (GTDB): domain Bacteria; phylum Pseudomonadota; class Gammaproteobacteria; order Enterobacterales; family Succinivibrionaceae; genus Anaerobiospirillum. Next base: position 50,578 of record NZ_JALKIM010000019.1, read on the forward strand.
TCTCATACATACGGAAGTAGTTCTGGAAAGTAATGGTAGCTAAGGTTTGGTTCTCTGACTTAATGGCCACACCCTCTTTAGCCTCAACAGCTTGGTGTAAACCATCAGACCAGCGACGGCCTTCCATCTTACGACCAGAGTGCTCATCAATAATTACTACTTCACCATTAGCAACCACATAGTCAACATCACGCTTGAATAAAGCATGAGCACGTAGCGCAGCCATAACGTGGTGTAAGAGCACAATGTTAGAAGAGTAGAATAAGGAGTCATTTTCCTTAAGCAAGCCTAACTCACGTAATAAATCCTCAACATAAAGCTGACCACGCTCAGTTAAATAAGCTTGACGTAATTTAAGATCTACAGTGTAGTGTCCATCACCTGTGTAATCTTCGGTATCTTCTTTCTCTTGAAGCTCAAGTTTAGGAATGATTTGGTCAATCTTACGATAAAGATCGGAACTGTCCTCTGCCTGACCAGAAATAATTAAAGGGGTACGAGCTTCATCAATTAAAACGGAGTCCACCTCATCAACGAGGGCATAATTTAATGGACGCTGTACTCTTTGCTCTGGGGTGTAGGCCATGTTATCACGTAGATAATCGAAGCCAAACTCGTTATTAGTACCGTAAGTAACATCACAAGCATAAGCCTCTCTCTTAGAGTCAGGATCCATGCCAGGAACATTGCAGCCTACAGTCATGCCCATAAAGGAATAGAATGGACGAGACCAATCAGCATCACGACGAGCCAAATAGTCGTTTACGGTAACAACGTGTACGCCTTTACCTGATAAAGCATTCAAATAACAAGGCATTAAAGCAGTTAAGGTTTTACCTTCACCAGTTTTCATTTCTGCAATCTGGTTAGAGTTTAAAACCATACCACCCATGAGCTGTACATCAAATGGGCGTAAACCAAGAGTACGCTTTGCAGCTTCACGAACTGCAGCGAAAACTTCAGGCAAAATACTCTCTAAGGTAGCGCCTTGTGCAATCTGATCTTTAAAGTTTTGAGTAAGCTCTTTAAACTCCTCATCCTTTAAAGCTTCATACTTAGGCTCAAGAGCATTAATTTGTTTAACGATTTTATTTAAGCGTTTGATAGTACGCTGATTGCTACTGCCAATGATCTTGGTAACGATTGATGTAATGAACATTTTTTCTTAACACTGTTAGAGGAAACCACTGGCTATTATATAGCACTTTGGCATTCTAAAAAAAATAACTAAGTCTCAAGCTTATGCTTATACAAAGACAATATAAAACTATCTTACAAACTCTATAATAGCTAGAACTTAGCGCAACAAAGAAAAGAAGATAATTTAACGGAAAGCTAAAAAGAAAAAATTCAGCCCCACCCTCTACTATATATGTAGCAGAGCGTGAACTAAACGTCTTAAAACCAATCCATGCTTTAATATATTGGGTCAACAAGAAAAAATTTCAAGTCCTAAAGGCAAACTTTGTATATTTTGAGCGCTAGAGAATCTATTCTATTATGATGTATCTATGCAAAAGATACAAAAAAAGACCATTTAAGGTCTTAAAGCTCTATAAACAAAAAAAGGTGCCTAAAGCACCCAATTTGTTGAAACTTACTGATCTGGAGCGGGAAACGAGGTTCGAACTCGCGACCCTAACCATGGCAAGGTTATGCTCTACCAACTGAGCTATTCCCGCATCAAGATTAGATAGTTTCTTTGCTTTACATTGGAGCGGGAAACGAGGTTCGAACTCGCGACCCTAACCATGGCAAGGTTATGCTCTACCAACTGAGCTATTCCCGCATATGTAAGGCAACTTATACATTCACTTTGGAGCGGGAAACGAGGTTCGAACTCGCGACCCTAACCATGGCAAGGTTATGCTCTACCAACTGAGCTATTCCCGCATAAAGAAAATATATTTTGTACTGGAGCGGGAAACGAGGTTCGAACTCGCGACCCTAACCATGGCAAGGTTATGCTCTACCAACTGAGCTATTCCCGCTCTCCATGCCGCAGCATTATAAGGAAATTTTTTGACCATGCAAGCACTTTTTTAAAAATTTTTTAATTTTTTTTAAAATTTCCTCGCAAAACCTCTCTAAAAGCTCATATTTATCTAATTTAATTTTAAAAAAATTTTTTCACCCAAAAGTGCCCAATATAGTAACAAAGCCATCACTAGAGCCACTTCTCTAAGCAAAAGCTGCCAAAAAAATCATGCCCATGTACTTAAGAGTTAGCTAAAGCTAACTTCAATACCCTCGAATGTACCTTTGCCAGACTTGTGATCATCGACAATTGACTGAGCAAGAAGAGGTAGATCTTTGCCTGCTTCTTTATCACGTTTAGAGGGTTTAGATCTTAGTACTCTATTTCTTAAGC
>NZ_JALKIM010000020.1 GCF_023050945.1 Anaerobiospirillum sp. NML120448
CTCTAAAATGGCTCCCCACTGGGCTTTTGGAGCTATTTAAGAACAAAATTTTTGGCAATAAAATTAAATTGTAAAAAACTTTAAAAAAAATCACTTTCGCACTTAAATAAGGCAAAAGAAAAGGGGAGCCAAAGCTCCCCTTTCCTTTAATGAATAGCTGAATAAGTAATTAATTACTTGTTCTCAGCAACCCACTTCTGACCGAACTCAACACCCTTCTTGATGTTGCCAGCTAATTCGCCCTTTAAGGACTCTAAGCATTCTTGTTCGAAGGAAGAAACTGGGCCGAAGTCAATAACACGCTTCCAACCCTCGGTACCGAACTCTAAGCGCTGAGCAAAGAACTCGCCGTACTGTGAGCCACCTTGTACGTAGCCGTACTCGGTAACACCAGGCTCGCCCATTAAGCCACGAGCAACCTTAAGAGCAAAACGAGCACCAGCAGCTGCCATTGATAAGGTAGCAGAACCAGCACCAGCCTTAGCCTCAACAACCTCAGTACCAGCGTTCTGGATGCGAGTGGTTAATTCCTTGATGCGCTCTGCGCTGATAACCTCAGAACCAACAACCTTAGAAAGTAAAGGTAAAATGGTGGTGCCAGAGTGGCCGCCAATTACTGGAACCTGAGTGGTTACCTTGGATAAACCTAACTCCTCGCCTAAGAAAGTCTCAGCACGGAGAACGTCAAGAGCGGAAACACCAAATAAACGGTGTGGATCGTAAACACCCTCAGCCTTTAATACTTCAGCTGCGATAGGTACAGTGGAGTTAACTGGGTTGGTAATGATACAAATGCAAGCCTTTGGGCATACCTTGGCAGCATTCTTAACTAAGTTAGCAATAATGCCTGCGTTTACATTGAATAAATCGTCGCGAGTCATGCCTGGCTTACGAGCAACACCTGCTGGGATAACAACAATGTCGGCACCCTCAAGAGCCTTTGGAAGATCATCACCAGTAAAGCCATTTACGCATACATCAGTTGGGATGTGGCTTAAGTCCTTGGCAACACCAGGAGTAAATGGTGCTACGTCATATAAAGAAAGGCTAGAGCCAGCTGGTAACTCATTCTTTAAGATTAAAGATAGTGGCTGACCAATACCACCTGCTGCACCTAAAACGGCAACCTTCATACTTCTAAATCCTCATGCGTAAAATAAAGCCCACTAAATTGCAAATAAACTCATTTGCTCAAAAAAACTACAAAAGACATTACGCTTGTCTTGCTGTAAATTCTTTTTAAATTACAGGGGCTTTGGTTAATTAGTTTAAATCGACGATATTTATTCCCTGTAGAACAGGGGAGCTAGCTAATTAGCTTTATCGTTGCTTTTGCCATTTTAGCAAATGTGATCCAACTATGAATTATTTTTTTTTAACTTTTTAGCGTTGTGCCTAGTTGGCTCACAATTTAATACATTTCTAGCAAAAACATGGGATAAAACTAAAACTACCTTATCTAGCCATTATCCTAATGCTTGTCATACGAGTGTGGTGACAATTATCAGCAAAGCTACAGCCCCCTTGCCCAAGCCCAGGCCATGGCCCATGGCCACAGCCAAGCACTGTGGTGCTTTGGCAAGGCAAGAGGGCCCCCCAAAAAAAAGACCGCCTATATAATTAATACATAAGCGGTCTTTTTTAGTTTTTAGCTATTTGTGGTCTTGTTAGTTAAACCATAGCAAAGTTTAATAACTTGTAGAGCTTATCTTCATTACCATTTAAGCACTCAGTGTACTTAAAGTACTCTTCGTTGGTTGGAATATAGCCTAAACGAGCACAAACAGCACAAAGCTCAGCGCTAGCTAAGTAAACTTGTGAACCCTTGCCTAAGCGGTTAGGGAAGTTACGAGTTGAGGTAGATACTACTGTGGCATTCTCAGCTACGTGAGCTTGGTTACCCATACATAATGAGCAACCTGGCATTTCCATACGAGCACCTGCCTTGGCAAAAATTGAATACAAGCCCTCAGCTCTTAATTTGCTCTCATCCATACGAGTTGGAGGAGCCATCCAGAAGCGACATGGGCTTTCTTGAGTTAAGGAACCAAGAATAGAGCCTACAGCACGATAGTGACCAATATTAGTCATACAAGAGCCCACAAAGATCTCATCGAGCTTGGTGCCTTGGCAATGAGACAATGGGTAAGCTGCATCAGGATCATTTGGTACACATAAAATTGGCTCATCGATCTCATCCATATTGATCTCAAGCACAGCAGCATACTCACAGTCCTTATCAGCCTGAATACGTACTGGGTTGGTAATAAACTCGTCCATAGCAGCAGCACGACGTAATAAGGCATCCTTATCTTGATAGCCATCCTCTGCCATTTGCTTTAATAAAGCGCTATTGCTCTTTAAATACTCAATAACACTGTCATTATTTAAATCAATGGCACAAGCGGCAGCAGAACGCTCAGCAGAAGCATCAGCAAGCTCAAAAGCATGCTCAACACTTAAATCCTCTAAGCCCTCAATTTCTAAAATACGGCCAGAGAAGACATTAACCTTGCCCTTCTTATCTAAGGTTAATAAACCCTGCTTACGAGCAAAATAAGGAATAGCATGGACTAAATCACGTAAGGTAATACCAGGTCGTCTTGTTCCAGTAAAGCGTACTAATACTGACTCAGGCATATCCAATGGCATCATACCTGTAGCAGCAGCAAAAGCTACTAAGCCAGAGCCTGCTGGGAAGGAAATACCTAATGGCATACGAGTATGGCTATCACCACCAGTACCTACTGTATTAGGTAAACACATACGATTGAGCCAAGAGTGAATTACACCATCACCTACTCTTAGAGCAACACCACCACGCTCCTTCATAAACTTAGGCAAGCTTTGGTGATTGCTTACATCAACAGCTCTTGGGTAGGCACAAGTATGGCAGAAGGACTGCATTACTAATGGAGCAGTAAACTTTAAGCAAGCTAAGTCTTTAAGCTCATCTCTAGTCATAGGGCCTGTAGTATCTTGAGAGCCTACAGTTGTTACCTTAACTTCAACGTATTGACCAGGACGAACACCTTCTTGACCGCAAGCTAAGCCTACAATCTTCTGGGCACGAGTATAGCCCTTGCTCTTTTCACAAGAACAAGTATCAGCACTCTCAGCTTGGGCGCTAAATACAGCAGGCATTTCACAGCCTAAGAAATCACAAGATCTCTTAGTTAAAGCACGGCCAATAATTAAGGAGATACGGCCACCAGCTCTTACCTCATCAACTAAGCTTGGACGTAATTTGAAGCTTGCAATAACTTCGTCTTGACCCTGGAGGCGAATAGTACCATCTTGATAGTTAACCTCAATGGTGTCACCCATGTTCATCTTGGTTACATCAACCTCAATAGGTAGCGCACCAGAGTCCTCTAAGGTGTTATAGAAAATTGGAGCAAATTTACCACCTAATACCAGGCCACCAGCCTTCTTATTTGGTACGCCCTCAATTTCCTCACCAAAGTGATATAAAACAGAGTTAGTAGCAGACTTACGTGATGAACCAGTACCAACTACATCACCGACAAATACTACAGGTAGGCCTTTGCTCTTTAAGGAGTTAATGAGCTTAATAGGACCAGTTACACCCTCTTCATCAGCTTGTAAGCCATCACGAGAGTTCTTAAACATAGCCAAAGCGTGGAGAGGAATATCTGGGCGTGACCAAGCATCGGAGGCTGGAGATAAGTCATCAGTAGTAATTTCTCCAGTTACCTTAAATACAGTGTAAGCTTGGCTTTGAGGAAGAGCATCACGAGAGGTAAACCAGGTGGCCTTAGCCCAACGCTCAATTAAATCACGAGCTTGGGCATTGCCTTGCTTGGCAAGATCTGCAACTTTATCAAAAGCATCGTAGACCATAAGAGTATGCTCTAAGGCATTTACCGCCTCCTGACATAACTCTTGATTAGCTAATAATTCGATTAAAGGTGCAACATTGTAACCACCCTTCATCTGGCCTAAGAGCTCTACTGCCTGCTCTTTGCTAACTAAAGGTGAGCCTAACTTTTCCATAGCCACATCAGCTAAGAACTGCGCTTTAACTAACGCAGCCTCATCTACTCCTGGCGGAATGCGTGATGCTAATAGATTAAATAAAACAGTCTCGCTACCAACAGGAGGGTCTTGGAGTAATTCAACCAACTCACTAACCTCAGCAGCGCTCAATGGCAGCGGTTCAATGTGCTGACGAGCTCTTTCATTAGCCTTAAGGAAATAGTCAGTTAAATAATCTTGAGCCATAGCGACCTCTTTAAAAAAGTTTAAACTCTTGGGCTTGTTGCCCTAACTAAGCAACAAAAAATCATCCTAACTTATCCAGTCTATAGGACTTTTCTTAGACAAAAAACTGTGCACTATTTTTATGCAAGAAATTCTCAAAACATGGTTACTTGCATACTTTTAGTGCATAGAAGAGCTGTTTAAAAAGAGCAACTCTCCCTAAAAGCTCTTTATAGGCGCAAACCAATCTTGTGATAGTCAAAAGCCTCTCCAGGATCGGTCTTACGTCCTGGTGCTACTTCACTATGAGAAGCCACTCTATCTTTAATATCTGGATAGGTAGCTCTTAATAGCCCTATCACCTTATTGAGTGCCTCATATTGCTCTTGGGTATACTCAGTAGTATCAGTACCCTCAAGCTCAATACCGATACCAAAGTCATTACACTCTATTTGGCCTTGATAACTGCTGCGTCCTGCATGCCAGGCCCTATCTAAAAATGAAACATATTGAGTAATAACGCCCTGGCGATTGATAAATAAGTGAGTAGACAACTCAAGCTTATAAATACCCTCAAAATAAGGATCATCTTTAGGATCTAAATCACCTACAAACAATCTATCAACAAAAGGCCCACCAAACTTCCCTGGAGGTAGAGATATACCATGCAAGACAATAAGAGAAATTTCACCTTGAGGCCTAGCATTAAAATTCTTGGTAGGAACCTGCCTAACCCCACTGCCCTCTAACCATCCTGAGATAATTCTCATAACCGCCATCTCCTTTAACTGCGAAGCAACCTGCTCTAAACATAGTAATCTTATGTTTAGCCAAAGGCTATAGCAATAGCAGCAACAGCTGCTGCTGCGGCTGTTAAATTGCGCTTTATAAAAAGATGATTCAAACAGAGCGCCGAAGGTGAGAAGGAGAGGGCCGCAGGCCGAGGTTGAAAGCCCAAGCCGAGACAGGAGGTCGAAGGCCATAGGCCGAGGCGAGGGGAAATAAAAAAGCCGCAAGGGCTGCGCTGAGGCGACCTTTGCGGCTTTTTTTCATGCCAACTAGCTTTGAATTGGTTAGTTCAATACTAATTTGTGGCCTGCAAAACTTGGAGTTAAGTCATCAGAATCAACAAAGTTGATGGAGCTATTGGCAACATTACGGCTATCGATTTCCATAACTTCGTAATTAGCCTCATCAGCTAAAATAGCACGAAGCAACATATTGTTGAGTTTGTGACCTGTCTTATAAGCCTTAAAGTTACCTAATAAGATATGACCATTCATGTAAAGATCACCAATGGCATCAAGCATCTTATGCTTAACAAACTCATTAGGGTAACGTAAGCCATCAGGGTTAACTACACGGTAATCATCGAGCACCACAGCATTTTCTAATGAGCCGCCTAAGGCTAAATTGTGGCTGTGCATAAACTCTACATCTTTCATAAAGCAGAAAGTGCGAGCACGTGAGAGCTCTTTAACAAAAGAGTTACCAGAAAAATCTAAAAAGAAGTGCTGTAACTCTTTATCCATAGCAGGATGAGTAAAGTCGATAGTTAAATCTAAAGTAAAACCATCGCCTGGGGTAATTTCAGCCCACTTCTCACCATCCTCTACACGTACAGTACGCTTAAGGTGGATAAACTTCTTAGGAGCCTCTAGCTCTTGAATACCAGTAGACTCAAAAAGATAAATCCATGGTTGAGAACTGCCATCCATAACTGGAAGCTCAGGGGCATTAACATCAATGTAGATGTTATCAATACCTAAAGCGCAGAAAGCAGCAGTAAGATGCTCAACAGTAGAAATACGCACACCCTCTAGATTTACTAATGCAGTGCATAACTGAGTATCACGTACCGCCTCTGGTTCACACTTAATGGTAACAGCAGGATTTAAATCAGTACGAGTATAAACAATGCCTGTATTAGCTGGAGCTGGGCGGAAAGATACTTCTACCTTGGAGCCTGAATGCAGGCCAATTCCAGTGGCAGAAACCGGCTCTTTGATGGTTCTCTGTAAAATCATGGAATCGCCTCCGACTATTGCTATTAAAAAACGCCAGTAATTTTAATACAAATTAGTGACGCATTTCATGTTTTTTGCTATTGATTTTGATTTTTTCTTAATAGCGTCAATCTATACTTACCATACTAAGACGCTAAAATTAGGACAACAATAGCAACACGATTTAATTGTTCTTTGCCGCTATCTTAATCCTAAATGATGGATCTTATACAATCATTTAAGCTGAAAATTAGAGTTTAAATTTTTAAAAAAGTTCGCAAATTTTTTTAAAATTCCTGCCATTTAATAAAGATCACTACTTAGATAAATATCGCAAAAAAGCGCTATTTTAATTAAAACTTTATAAAGTAACTTTATTAAAGTAAAGTACCCTTATACGCACTGGCAAAGCTTGATGCTTCGCTAAAGTTTTCGCCTCAACACTTACATACCAATAACAAAACCACTCTTACTTTTCTTGAGTTAGTGTAATTTCTGTATGTTGATATCTAAATATGTATAGCCCCTCCCCATCTGCAACTAATAATCTTTGGGCAGGCAATAAAAACAACAAGGGTGTTGGTTTGAGACAAACCACCTTGATTGATTTGGGACAAACAACCTTGGTTGGTTTGGGACAAACCACTGTGGTTGGTTTTGAGGGCCTTAAAAATAATAAAGCCCATGACTTTGGGGAGTCATGAGCTTGAAGTACACCACTCTAAGAGTGATGATAAACACTAAGTTACTCTTTTAAAGGATTAAACCTTTTTGCGAACGATGGATGGCATTTCGCTATCGCTATTCCACTCATCTCTATTGATTTCGCTATTAAAGGCTTCCTTGTTTGCAATATTTGAATAGCCAGAGGATGCTAAGTTAGCACCATTGCCCATCTGGTTGAAACGACCATCTGGAGCACCGCCCATAGCTGCTGGACGTGGCTTTTGTAAACCTTGAGAAGCGGCAGCGGCTACACGTTGTTGGCCTGCAGCAGAGAAGTTAGCCTGCTGAGACTGTCTAAAGAAACCAACATCAGTTTGTGGAGCTAACTGATTACGTGGCTGCATGTTATTACGGTTAGAACCGCTTAATTGTCTTTCTGAAGGCATAGCATCAGTAGAGCTAATGCCAGTCATAATAACAATAATCTCGATTTGGTCTTCTGCTAATTGATCATCAAAGATAAGACCAATCTTGCAATCTGCCTCTTCATCAGCATAGCTATGAATCTCTTTACAGATTTGAGACCACTTAACAATTGGGAAATTCGGATTAACGCTAGTATAAGCAATCAGACCAGTAGCGCTCTTAATGTCTACCTGCTCCAATAGTGGAGAGTGAATTGCTCTTTGAATAGCATCTTCAATGAAGTTAGCACCCTGACCAGTACCATTACCAATTACGGCATGGCCACGGCCCTTCATAGCGGTAATAACGTCAGAGAAGTCTAAGTTAATAAAGCCCTTCTTAGTAATGATGTCAGTGATACCACGAACAGCATATAAAAGAATATCGTTGGCTTCATTAAAAGCGTTGATGATAGAAATATTAGCGCCTAAATTAGATAAGAGCTTATCATTGTCTAACACGATTAAAGAGTCTACGTGCTTAGAAAGCTCAGTAATACCAGCTTCGGCGTTAATGGAGTGTAACTTGCCTTCAAATAAGAAAGGCTTAGTAACTACAGCTACAGTTAAAGCACCAATTTCTTGGGCAACCTCAGCAATAATTGGAGCGGCACCAGTACCAGTACCACCACCCATACCAGCGGTAATAAATACTAAGTGGCTACCTTGAAGAAGCTTTTTAATATCTTCTTTACTTTCTTCAGCAGCCTTACGACCAATATTAGGATCGCAACCAGCACCTAAACCATTAGTGAGCTTAACACCAATTTGAACCTTTAAGGATGCAGTGGAGGAGTCTAAGGCCTGAGCATCAGTATTAATAGCAATAAATTCAACACCACCAATGCTTTGATTGATCATGTGTTGAAGCGAATTACCACCTCCGCCGCCAATACCAAGCACACGAATGATCTTGCTTGAAGCTTGGTAAATATGTTCATTACTATTAGGGTCTACAATAAAACCGCCCATAAAAACCCCCAAAAAAGGTATTGTGCATCTAACTTAACTTAGTGTGTCAATTATTATAACCTTAAAAGCCCTAAAATAGCACACATTATTAAAACAGGTCAGATGAACTAGCTACTACCTAAGGCGCATGTGATATTCATAAAAATACTATTTTTTTCTGGTGTCAGTATTTCTATTGGGGCATCAAAATGCACTATTGCATATAGCTAAACTTAGTCCATAACCTTATTAGTGAGCTTAAAGGTTATAAAATGAATGGCTTGGTCAAAATAAACATCAGGCTAGCCACAATACCTGATTTAAATTTAAATCTAACTAACTTAGGCAGAATATAAGTTCATTGCAAATCAATAAACGGCTCTTAATCAGTCTGCTTTAATAAGTTAGATTATTAAAGTTCATTAAATTACCAATAAATATAACTAGGACAAAAAAGAATAGACTCTCTCTAGATGCCTAGGTAGTAATGAACACGAAATACTAATTTTAACTTATTAATATATGATTAAGCTCAAAAATTTGAGAAAAAATTAAAAGATTGCAGCTTTTGCTATCAAAATCACAAGTTTTCGCTAACTGCTTGCATTTTGTAGAAAACTAAAATTCCTTAGAAAGCCAATCTTTAACCCAATGTACTGTCTTAGAAAAGACACCATTATTCTTTCTGAGCTCTTTTTGTACGAGATTTTTATTGATTTTATCTCTCTTAAGAGCATGTCCAAAACGTAACAGACCTACAGCAGTAGCCATTTCTGGCGATCTAAATTTTTCGCTGTTTTCGCCTACTAAACTCTTAGGAAAACCAATAATAACTTTAGCTCGAGAAGAATCTGGTCCTGTAACTTTATTGTGGGCTAAAGTAGTAATACCCTCAGTTAAAGCTACACCGCCAGTAATTACATAACCTGCTCCTAAAGAGAGCTCACTGCCACTATGCTGGCGATAACGATTGATTTTATCGTTAATAATCTTAAAGAAGTTATTAAGCGCAATGCCCACTACAGTAGAAAGATCATCACGACGAACATAGATTCTGTCATCATTATCTTTTACTGCTAATTTGACATTGGCTACATCCTTATCCAATAAAAATGGATGGGCAACACCAAATTTCTGCTTAATATACTCTGCCATACGTAATGGAATGCTAAAGCGAGTGGCAATATCTCTTGTGATGCTGCTTCCGCCTTGATCCATACCAAAAGTTAATACTAACTTGCCGCGATCATAGACTGAAACATTAACTGTACCACCACCAAAATCAATCAAACACACGCCAATTTCTTTCTCTTCTTGAGATAACACGGCATCAGCAGCGGCAATACCGTTATAAATAACGTGTTCAATATGAATCTTGTTATCTAACTTCTCAAAAGCAGCCTTAAGATTGTTTTCTTGATCTTCATTGCAAGCAATAAGATGTACTCCTACGCCTAAGCGCAAAGCACTTAAACCAATAGGATTAGTAATGTCGGTAGAGTCATCAATCTCATAGTTTTGCGGAATGACATGCAAAATATGGTTGTACTCAGAGAATTTAGCAGATCTAGCCTGCTCAATTGCATTCTCTTTATCAGCCTCAGTTACTATATGAGTTGGTACAGTGGTTAAGCCTTTTTCATTTTGAGACTGAATATGACGACCAGCAATACCAATAAAACACTCAGAAAATGAACTTTGAGTCTCTTGTTTGTATTGCTGGATTAAAGTGGAAATCTTATCGCTAAGCTTATTTAAATCGCTAACGCTTCCATTGACCATACCTGAGGAGGCTATTTGTGAAAAATAAGTAATTTCCACATCTCCATTATCAGATACGTGACCTGCAATTAGGCGAATTTTAGAGGTGCCAATATCTAATGCAAATAAAGGTTCTGGGGCTTTATCTTGCACTGAATCTGCCTTTTTCCCTTTAAATAAAGTCATAATATTAGTAGCGCACAAACCCCTGTCTTTAAACAAGGGAGGTAGCGCTCTCCTTTTTAATTCAGTTACAAATGTTTTCTCTTGCTGACAAATTTCAGCTATTTAGGGCTAACACTTACTGTTATCTGTTTGCCTTGAGCTACCTTCAAATTAAGGTTTGCTAGTTGATGGTACATCTGCTTGTTGTTGGCGCTCGCCTACGGCAAAACCATTGTCATAGCGCAGATCCACATACTCTACATCCTGTAATTTGAGCTTTGTTTGACCAAAGGCCAGAATAAAACGCTTTAAGCGAATCAAAGGCAACTCATCATAGCTTTCTCTACCTAAAATCAGCCAGACATCACCTTCAAGTAGTACTCTATAGCCACGGGCAGCGTCTAAATGAACCTCTTTGATAAGATAAGGGGTCTTGGCTGTCAACTTCATAAATTGATAAGCATGAGCATACAGCTCACCTGCTAAAGTATCATGAGGTGCACTTAAAGTTACTAAGGAAAAATTAAGATTTTGCATATCTGGGTAAAACACACTATCAGTATTAGCATCATAAAGGCCAGTACTTTTCCAGCGTGCCGACGGAAAATGCTCCACTAGCCTAATCTCAATAGTATCTGGCATCTTTTTGCGAACCGATACTTTTGATACCCAAGGCATTTGTACTAAAGCATTATGCAGAAGATCTATATCATAACTTACTAAGTTATGACCACCTGCCATCTTACCTACAGTAGCAACAATTTCCTCTTTAGTAATGTATTTAAGATTTCCTAAAACTACAACACGAGATATAGGAAAGGTAGTTGGACTTGTAGCAAAGCCAACTAAAAGATCATAGGCTTTATAATTGGCAAATAAAAAGCTCACAAAGACAATAATCGATAGCAAAAACTTGCCTCGACTCATTCTCTTTTTAAAAGGACGCTTTGCTAATGCCAATTGTCTTTCCTACTACTGATAATTTGTAAGGTTCTAGTAATTAATAAACTGCACTTTAATTAATTACTATTTAGAAATTTTTTTAAGCTCTTTGCCCTATTCTTAGCTAACAAAGAGCTTTATGAAGTGAGCCTCTTGCCCACTGTTACTTATTTTGCTGGCTCGTACTTAGGCCAACGTGAGCTTAACATACCAGCAACTTGTACCACATTACCAGCACCTTGAGTAAGGACAATATCCTTTTCTTCACATAAGGCATCTAAAAGAGCAGGCACTTCATCAACACTTTCTACATAGTGTGGCTCAATACGGCCTTGAGATCTGATGGAGTGACATAAATGACGACCATCAACACCAGGAATCTTAGACTCGCCTGCTGGGTAAATTTCTACTAATACTAGTACATCTACCATTTGTAGAACTTTAACAAAGTCCTCATAGAGATCTCTAGTACGAGAATAACGGTGTGGCTGGAAGACCATGACTAAACGGCGGTTTGGCCAGCCTTCACGAATAGCCTTAATGGTTGCCATTACCTCAGAAGGGTGGTGACCATAGTCATCAACAATACTTACCATGCCCTTAGGAGCTAAATAGCGACCATAACGTTGGAAGCGACGACCTACACCACCAAAGTGCTCTAAAGCGCTGAGGATAAATTTCTCCTCTACTCCCTCTTCAAGAGCTACAGCAATAGCCGCAGTAGCATTCTTAGCCATATGAATGCCAGGTAGAGGCAATTTAACATTGATATCAGGGCCATTTTTACGCTTAACAGTAAAGAATGAACCTGCTTGCATTTGAATAAAGTTGGTTACTTGCAGATCAGCCTTCTCACTGACACCATAAGTAATAACCTGACGGCCAATACGAGGAATAATGCTCTCAACTGTTGGATCGTCAATACAAACTACAGCTACACCATAGAATGGTAAGTTATGTAAAAACTGTACAAAAGTATCAGTTAACTTAGAAAAGTCACCATTATAGGTTTCTAAGTGATCAGCCTCGATATTGGTTACTACAGTCAGCATAGGCTGAAGGTGTAAAAAGGAAGCATCAGACTCATCAGCCTCTGCAATCAAGAAGCGGCTTTTGCCTAAGCGAGCATTAGTGCCAGCACTATTTAACAAACCACCAATCACAAAGGTTGGATCTAAAGCAGCCTCGGCAAAAATAGAGGCAATTAATGAGGTGGTGGTAGTCTTACCATGGGTACCAGATACGGCAATACCATAGCGATAGCGCATCAGTTCACCGAGCATTTCAGCTCTACGTACCACAGGAATACGATTAGCAATAGCAGCATCAACCTCAGGGTTACCAGTATGAATAGCCGAGGATACGACCACTACACTTGCCCCTTCAATATTCTCTGCCTTATGGCCAATAAAAACTTGAATACCAAGTTCTTCTAGTCGCTCAGTTACTTTGCTTTTAGCAATATCAGAACCAGAAACGGCATAACCCTCATTTTTTAAAACTTCGGCAATACCACACATACCAGATCCACCAATACCTACAAAGTGAATACGGCGAACTTTGTGCATATGAGGTACACTTTCAAAACTTGTATTGATCATCATTATTCCAAAGTATGGGTTGAGGAGCTGCAATCCGTATGAACATATTCGCTATGCAAGAACGATCTCAGGCTCTGCGGTTTTAATGAACATGACTTTTTGCCACAATACTAATCCTACAACTCATATCAAAGGGGTAAGGATCAGTGCCGAGCAAGTTTACCATATTTACAAGATTTAAGAGCTCTTAATAATTGCTAATACTTTTCCTTATGCTTACTCTAAATTAACCTAATCTCTTACTCATCCACTATGAGACAAAAAAATAGCTCTGCAATCTTTGCTTGCTACCTAAGCCTACGGACTTATTCATGAAGGGCATTTGCCCATCATTGCTAGGCTTAGCCTAGCCTGGCCTGGCCTGGCCGTGTCCGTAGCCAGAGCCATAGCCTGAGCCTATGGCTTATGGCCATAGGCCTGGCTATGGGCCATGGGCATGAGCGCAGCTCATGGCAATGGGAGGGCTACTTGTTGGCTAGCTCCTCGATGATTTGGCAAACTCGTTGGGTAGCATTGAGTTTGGCGGCTTGGGCGCTATGCTCTGACATAGACTTTAAAGTAGCAACGTCACGCATAGAGGCAATCAAATCGTGAAGAGAATTAGCATTAAGCTCACTTTGCTTTAAGAGCTTGCCTGCATCAATATTTACCAATGATAAGGCGTTTTTAGTTTGGTGATCATCAACAGCAGTTGGCAAAGGCACAAAAATAGCTGGTAACTTAGCAGCACTTACCTCTGATATGGTTGAAGCGCCCGCACGGCAAATAATAAGATCAGCATTTCTATAGGCGCTAGCCATATCCTCAACAAAGTCAGAGGTTTGAACTTCAAACTTAGCGCCTTCATATAAAGCAGCAGTCTTGGCACTCTGATCCTTACCGCATTGATGGAATACTACAATGTCATCGCTCTCAAAGAGCTTTAAGGCCTCAGGGACATGCTCATTTAAAGCTTGGGCACCTAAAGAACCACCAATGATCAAAATATGAGTTTTGCCATCTTCATGAACAAAGGTACGCTCCTCATTAAAAAGCTCTAAGATTTCTTTACGTACAGGATTACCTACTGACTCAACCTTAGGGCCTTCAAAGGCCTGACCAACACCTAACAAAATCTTACTTGCAAAGCGGGCTAAAATTCTATTGGTCATACCAGCAGCAGCATTTTGCTCATGTAAGATTAATGGAATACCGCTAAGGTAGGCAGCCATACCGCCAGGACCTGAGGCATAACCACCAAAGCCAATAACTACATCAGGTTTGAAAGTCTTAATAACCTTTTTAGCCTGTAAAATGGCATGCATCACCATAAAAGGAGCCTTAAGTAATGACATAAGACCGTTACGACGTACTCCTTTGACATCAATATAATGGATGTTAATGCCCTCATTAGGCACCACCCTTTCTTCGATACGTCCTCTAGTGCCCAACCACTCTACACTATGACCCCGAGCTTGTAACTCTTTGACAATAGCTAAAGCAGGAAACACGTGGCCACCAGTGCCACCAGCCATTACTAAAACTCTTTTACTCATAATATGCCCAACTCCAATATCACTAAAACGCTAGGGTTTCTAACAGTTGTAATTTAACTCACCTAGTTTTTGCGTTCGCCACTCATAATCTATACGCAATAATATAGCTAGCGCCCACATGCAAACAATTAAAGAGGAGCCACCATAGGAAATAAGAGGCAAAGTAAGTCCCTTAGTAGGTAAACCACCAGAGGCAGCACCAATATTAATTACTGTTTGCAAACAGAAGAACATACCTATACCAAAAGCTACATATCCTTGAAACATTACTTTTTGTTTTAAGATTTTGGCAGATAGCATAATAGCCTTGGCTACAATAATAAACTCCAGCAAGATAACAAAACAGACACCAATAAAGCCACACTCCTCGCCCATAATAGACATAACAAAGTCAGTGTGAGCCTCAGGCAAATAACCTAGCTTTTGAATAGAGTTACCTATACCCTCTCCTGTTAAGCCTCCTCTACCAAAAGCCATCAATGATTGAGTTAACTGATAACCTTTGCCAAAGCGATCTTGCCACGGATCTAAGAAGGCTGTAATACGAGCTAAGCGATAAGGCTGCACCCAGATAATTACGGCTCCAGCTAGGGCTACTAGAGATAAGGTGCTTACGTATTTTAATAAGCCTGCGCCCGCTACAAAAAGAATACCAAAAGTTATGGCTGTCACTACGACTAATGAACCAAAATCAGGTTGCATTAATAGCAAGCCTGCTATACAACCAATAAAGCACAAAGGCTTAATAAAGCCCGATAGCATATGTCGCACCATTTCTATTTTGCGACAGGTATAGCTGGAAAAATAAATAATCCAAAATAGTTTTAGTAATTCCGCAGGCTGTAAATTAATTGGGCCAATACCAATCCATCGTTTAGCATCGTTAACCTCTTTGCCCACTATCAACACTAAAACTAATAACGCCATCGCCACCCCCATCAAGGGCAGAGCAATATTAAACCAGGTTTTACTTGGTATGGAGGTCATTAATATGCCCCAAACTACTGCTACTGCGGTAAAAGCAACTTGGCGTTTGAGATAAAAATAAGTGTCACCAGTTTTATTAAAAGCTTCTTGAACCGATGCTGAGGAAATCAACACAATGGAAATTAGCAATAAGAGCAGGCTTACAAAGATGATGGTGCGATCAAACATTGCTACCTTTCGTACTTTATTGTCGCTTTTTGCCATATATAACCCAATAAATAAAGAGCAAGACTTATATTGTCTTATTGAGGATAATTGATCTGATCACACCTTGCGATACTTACAAAATGCTTGGTCAAGGACATCTTTTAATTAAGATTTCCTCACAGAATTTTAAAATAAAGGCTGCGCTATGCGCAGCCCTTATTTTTATCTCCCCTAACCACTAAGCGGTGTTTTTAACTTAGATACTAGGGAAAATTACTAATAGCTACCCCACCCTAGGATGGTGGTGCTAGACAAGATCATCCTTACTAATAAGGTTGTTAACTAAATTAACAAACACTCTGCCACGCTCATCAAAGCCCTTAAATTGATCAAAGGAAGAGCAAGCAGGGCTTAATAAAATAGCCTGACCATCTTTAGACTCAGCAAAGGCCTGACGAATAGCCTGACGCATATTTAAGACACTAACACAGCGCTTGCTATCTAAGTCTAAGATTTTTTGAGCATCACGACCAAAGCAATAAACCTTGCTGACCTCTTTACCAATATAGCGCTTAAGAGGGGTAAAATCTTGGCCCTTACCAATACCGCCAGCTAATAAAATAATGCCTTCTTTATGACGTGGGCTTAAACCTGAAATAGCAGCCTCGGCTGAGGCAACATTAGTGGCCTTAGAGTCATTATAGAAAGATACACCCTCTAAAATACGTACTAATTGGCAACGGTGCTCTAAACCACTAAAGGTTTTTAAAGCTTGAATTTGCACTTCACGAGGAATATTCATAGCATCAGCTAAAGCCATAGCAGCTAAAGCATTAAGCTCATTGTGAATACCACAGATAATTAAATCACGGGCATCCATAACACGCTTACCATTGACGCATAAATAAGTGGTCTGATCAGTTACCTCTCGACCATATTCCTTATTATCTAAGCCAAAGCTGGAGAAAATACGCTCGTTTTGCTCTTTTATTACTGGATAGGTACGCTTATCATCACGATTAACAATAATCTTATTGCAATTAGTAAAGATACGGCGCTTAGCCTGAGCATACTTCTCTAAGCTGCCATCATAACGATCTAAGTGATCCTCAGATACATTTAAAATGACACCAGCTTCAATTTTTAAGCTCTTAGTAGTCTCAAGTTCAAAGCTCGAAAGCTCTAAAACATAGGCCTCAACACGATCAGAGAGAATATCAAAAACTGGATTACCAAAATTGGCACCAATAGCAGTATTAATACCTGCTTTTTCTAGCATATAACCAATCAAGGCTGTTACGGTGGACTTACCATTAGAACCAGTAATAGCAACAATAGGAGCCTTAGCCTCAAAAGCAAACAGCTCAATATCACCTACAATTTCAACTCCAGCATCAGCTGCGGCCTTAATTTCAGGCATATTGATAGAAAGACCAGGGCTTACTACTAGCATGTCGTATTCTTTAAGCAACTCAACATTAAGTGGGCCTAAGTTGAAGTCCACACCACCTGGAACCTCTTCTGCATAAGGAGGATTTGGTCTAGTATCAAATAAAGATAATTTCTTTAAGTCATGCTTTAATAAGAATGACACTACTGCAATATTGGAAATACCAAGACCGACAACAGCAATCTTTTTTCCCTTATATCTATCCACAGCTATTTCCCCTCAACCATATTTGGTTATTTTTTTAACTAGCTATCTAAGGCCTAACGTAATTTCAAGGTTGCTAAACCCAATAACACCAAAATAATGGTAATAATCCAGAAACGCACAATAACTCTTGGCTCTGGCCAACCACCCTTTTCAAAGTGATGGTGAATTGGTGCCATTCTAAAAATACGCACACCACGTAAGCGGAAAGAACCAACTTGTAAAATCACACTTAAAGTTTCAATTACAAAGATACCGCCCATAATAAATAATAAGAGTTCCTCACGGATCAATACGGCAATAATACCTAAGGTTGCACCTAAAGCTAAGGAGCCGACATCGCCCATAAAGATTTCAGCAGGATAGGTGTTAAACCACAAGAAGCCCAAGCCAGCACCAACTATGGATACACAGGCAATGACCAATTCAGAGGCTAATGGCACATATGGAATATAAAGATATTCTGCAAAATTATAGTTGGAAGTTACCCAGGCAATAATACCTAAGCCACTGGCTACGGTAATAGTAACAATAATGGCTAAACCGTCTAAACCATCAGTTAGGTTTACTGCATTAGAAGAACCAGTAATTACAAAATAAGCCAGAGGGATAATTAAGAAGCCAATATCAGGCATGAAGCTCTTAAAGAAAGGAACTACTAAAGTAGTCTCAGCTGGCGAGGTGGCAAAACCATAAATACAGCAGCCTAAAGTTAGAGCAATAGCAGACTGCCAAAAGTACTTATACTTAGCTCTTAAACCACGAGGATCATGTCTTACTACTTTTAAATAATCATCTACAAAGCCGATTAAACCATAACCAAAGACAGTAGCTACGGTATACCACACATAGACGTTATCTAAGCGAGCCCATAAAAGAATGGACACAATGATAGTAGCATTGATCAAGATACCGCCCATGGTAGGAGTACCTTGCTTCTTTAAGTGACTTTCTGGTCCATCTTTACGAATTACTTGACCAAAATGTAAAACTTGTAATTTAGCAATAGTTTTAGGGCCTAGCCATAATGATAAGAATAAGGCTGTAAGTAAGGCGCATACCGCTCTAAAGGTAAGATATTCAAAGACACGAAAGGCTGGCACATATTGAGTGAGCCAATCAGCCAACATAATGAGCATGATAATTTCCCCAAAAAACAAGCGCTCAATTCCCTCAAACAACCATTAAGCGCTAGATAAACTAAAAAACTAACTCTATTAAGCTTTTTGATTAGCAAAATCCTTTAGAGCATTGACCACTATATCCATATGCATAGCATGAGAACCCTTGATAAGACAGGTCACCTTATGTTGATCTTGTAAGTTCTTAGTTAGGTAATTTTCTAAATAATCAATCAGATCTTCATGCTTGGTAAAATGCAGTGATTTATGGCCCATAGCGCTAACTGAGTACTGAGAGAGCGGGCCTATGCATAAGAGTAAATCAATCTTATCCTTAGCATAAGCACCTACCTTCTGGTGAAGCTCTACCTCTTGAGTGCCTAACTCACCCATATCACCAAAAATAAATACTCTATTGCCCTCAAAGGCCTCTAAAGTATCAATAGCAGCAATCACAGCATTAAAGCTAGCATTGTAGGCATCATCAATAATAGTTAAACCATGGTCATAGCTAATTGGAGTTAAGCGGCCTTTCATATTTTCTGTAGTACTTAAACCTTGTACTACCTCTTGCTCACTAGCACCCATAACCATAGCTAATAAGGCAGCACCAGCGGCATTAATAGCATTGTGACGGCCTAAGGAATTAATAGTGATGTCAACATCACACTTAAAGCGCTCATCATTACTATGTAAATGAAAAGACAACACATTATTAGTGCTAACAATATTGCTAACCTGCATAGTGGCAGAACTAGAGGTGCCAAAGGTTAACAATTTACCTTGCTCAAAAGCACTTAAATAATCTTCTTTCCAGCAGTCAATAAACTTGTTATCAGCAGGAACAATAGCAATGCCTTTTAATAGGCCTGTTGAGGTATAGTCTTTTTTCTCTACAGGATAAAGACTAAAGAGCTTATCTAAGATCTCGCTTTTACCCTGATAAACCCCCTTACTAGAGCCAAAGCCCTCAATATGAGCTTCGCCTACATTAGTAATTAAAGCAAAATCAGCCTCAACAAACTCGCTAGTACGGGCAATATCTTCTAAATGGCTAGCACCCTGCTCAACAATGGCATACTCAAAGCTATTATCTAAGCGCAATAAAGTTAAAGGCACACCCACATCATTGTTAAAGTTACCCTCGGTAAACAAAGTTTTACCTTTTTGGGCCAAGATAGAGGCTGACATCTCTTTAACTGTGGTCTTACCACAAGAGCCAGTAATAGCGCCAATTAAAGTACCACTCTTGTGACGCACAATCTGGCCACATAAGCCCAATAGTCTTAAAGTGTCAGAGCACTCAACTACGGTGCAGCGCTCTAATTTCTCTAAAGAAACCTGACCTTTAAGCTCATCATAGGATCTATGTGAGCCTACTGCCCCTGCACCATGATCTAAAGCATCTTCGATAAAATCATGAGCATCAAAGCGCTCGCCTTTAAGCGGAACAAACAAAGTATCTTGATCAGCACTCTTAGATGAGGTGGAGACACTCTTAATTAAAGCCTCGTCACTATTAAGCTTGCTCTTAGCACCAAAGTGTAAAAGGCCCTTGCTCTTTTGTACTAGCTCTTTTAAAGAAAAAGCAATCATAGTTATTCTCCCTTAGCACTTTGTGAGCTCTTAGCTTTGCCCTTTGCCTGAGCCTTAGGCTCAGCCTTGGCCTTAGCAGGAGCCTTGGCCTTAGGCGCAGCCTTTAGAGCATCTTTTGCAGTAGTTTTAGCAGCTACCTTATTAGCACTCTCTACTTTAGCCACAGGAGCTTGAGCCTTAGCCTTTGGCTCAGCCTTAGCTGTAGCCTTAGTAGCAGGAGCCTTGGCTTTAGAGGCGGCAGTAGCTTTAGCCTTTGCTGTAGCTGGGGCCGCTGCTTTTGCAGGGGCCTTGGCGGAGGCTGGGGCCTTGGACTTGGACTTGGCCTTGGTGGTGCTTGGGTTGAGGGCGGCGGCCATGTCGAGGCGGTTGAGGGCTGTTAGGGGCTGACCATCTTCGTTGATGCCTAAAAGCTCGCAGCAGATTTCACGATCACTAAAGTGGATGGTTTTATCTGCAAAGATTTGATAATCCTCATGACCTTTACCTGCAATGACCACACAATCATTCTTATTAGCATGCTCATAGGCAAAGCGAATAGCTTGATAGCGGTCTTTAATAACAAAGACATTGCGAATAACATCTTTGTCTTTGATAAGACATACAGGCATACCAAAAATTTCTTGATGGGCTTGATAGTAAGCGCCTTTAAGAGCATGGTTGACTAAAGTCTTATCATACTTAACACGTAGCGCATCATATTGCTCGAAAGTTAAGCTCTGAGCACAACAATTGAGAACTTGAGTTACATAATCGCTAGCATGCTCATAGAACAAGTCATCATTAGACTCATGACATACAATCTCAAGCTCAGTATTAAGCTCCTCAAAAGGCTTATTTTTGCCAATTGCTTGAGCTAAAACTGCCTCACAGTAAGTGTAGTCAGGATTGTGAGTGTCCTTAATCTTAGCTAAGGCCTGGTCAACGATGTCTTGGTGATCTTTTAATAACAAAGTAATTTGGTAATACTCATCTAACAATACATAACGTGCACTTTCGCTAGGATCAGTTTCTACACCTAAGAGCATATCGTTAATAATGTTATCTAACTTCTCTGAGCGAGGATTATCAGCAGTGAAAATAGCATAGTCAGCATATACTGAACTCTTAAGCGCCATAATTGGTCGCTTGCCCATATCACGATCGCCACCACAACCTACAATGGCAAAAATACGGCCATTGCCATCAGTATGGTTGCGTGCTGCTCTTAAAGCCTGCTCTACACCATCAGGAGTATGAGCATAATCAACAATCAAACGTGGCTTTTCAGGCAGACAGAAGCACTCCATACGACCAGTAATAGGCTTTAATTTAGAGGCATTGCGCATTAAGAACTTAATGTCATAGCCCATAGACACTAATACGCCTAAAGCTACTGCAAAATTCTCTACATTAAACTTACCTAATAGGCCAAGTTTAGTGCTTAAAGTCTTTTTAGCACCTACATTAATGGCCAGCTCAGTATAAGAGCTCTCATATTTAATATTTTGAATATTAAGTTGAGAGGCAATAGAAGCAGTTGAGGCTGTACTTTGAATAGTTACTTGATAGCAATTGCTAATTTCACTGGCAATTTTGCTACCTTCTTGATTGTTGCAATTAACTACCAAATAGCGCTCAGGGATCATTTTTAAGAAGTTTAACTTGGAAGCAAAATAATCACCCATATTTTGGTGATAATCCAAGTGATCACGACTTAAATTACTAAAGGCACCAGCAAAGAAGCTTAAACCAGACACACGTCCTTCACAAAAGCCAATTGATGATACTTCCATGACCGCATAGTCAGCACCAAGCTCAACATAATGAGCCAGCTCTCTTTGTAGAGAAATGGCATCTAAAGTAGTATTAGCACTAACTTGCAAATCATCTAAAAAGCCATAACCTAAAGTGCCAAATAACGCACACTTATGACCACAACGATTAAGCATTTGAGCAATTAAGCTAGTAATAGTGCTTTTACCATTAGTTCCTGTTACACCAATAAGACGTAACTTCTCTGATGGATTATCATAAATAAGGCCTGCCAAAGCACTTAAGCTCTTGTTGCTTGGCAATACCAAACGCAACATCTTAGCATCTGCAATAGCTTTAGCCTCTGGAGTTTCTTGAGATGCTTTGTATTCTTGTTGCGCCAAAATAGGATCGCTAATATAACGAGTGACCACAGCCTTGCCTGAGCGCACTTTTTGGCTTACAACGTTAGAGTCACCATCATCAGTATCAATATTAGGCTTAATTTGATTACCTACTTGAGCGTAATTAAGTACTGATTGCCAGCCATCTTGCTGCTCTTTTTCACTAGGAGCATCAATTAAAATAGCAACTGCACCTTTGGCTTTGATTTCTTCTAAATGCTCAAAAGGATTAAAGTGTGCGCCCTTTTTTGCATAAAAGATGGTGCCCTTAGTTACACGACGAGAATCACACTCAATATTGGTAACTTTAATTTTGCTTAACAGTTGTCTTATCCTGTCACTCAATACAGGAGTGATTTCAAGATAGTCGCATACGCTTTCTAAGGTACCTTCAAATTTCATTAAATAAACCTCAAAGCCAAATTATCTTAATAGCATTACTAAGTATGGCTTAATTAACTTAGAAATTTCCTATTAAACTTAATATCAGAGTAAATCTTAATAGCAAGCGCTTATTTTAACTATTTTTCAGAGCTTTAAAACACTCTACTCTTTCTTATCAGGTGGAATATTATAAAGCTGTAGCGCCTTGGTCATAATGTAGTGAAATGGCGGACCAGATACAGCACCACCAAAGTGGCTTCCTGTTTGCGGATTAAATACCACTACTGATAATACAAAGCGGGGATTAGAGATAGGAGCAAAACCAACAAAGGATGCTACATATTCATCGGCATAACCACCCTTTTGGGCAATATGAGCAGTACCTGTCTTACCTGCAATACGATAACGATTAATAGCCGCTCTACTACCAGAACCTTGATCTACAATCATTTCCAGCACACTATGCATGCGCCTAATTTCATTGACATTAGCTACTTGCGAGTAGGATGGCTTTTCTACCTGACGCAAAATGGAGACTGGTATTCTGGCTCCATAATTAGCTAAAGTTGCATAGGCAGAGGCCAGCTGGAGCGAAGTTACAGTTATACCGTAACCATAGCCTAAAGTAGCCTTATCAATTTCTGACCAGAAAGTTCGTGAGCTATTAATATTGCCTTGCACTTCACCTGAAAGACCTGAGTTGGTACTAGTTCCAAAACCAAAGCGCTCAAACATAGAAAGAACCATGGCAGGGCCAATTCTCATGGAGATTTGCGCCATACCTGTATTCGACGAGTTTTTAATAACTTCAAATAAGGTAGAGCTATCTACTTTTTTGGTATCGGTAATCCACTTGCCATTAACTTTAAAGGATCTAGTATCAAACACCTCTGTCCATTTGACTTGTTTCGACTCTAATCCTGCTAGAGCTACAAAAGGCTTAATAGTAGAACCTGGCTCAAACACATCAGTAATGGCACGATTACGAGCATGATTAGAATCAAAGTAGGTGCGATCATTAGGGTCAAAACTAGGGTAATTGGTCATAGCCAAAACCTCACCTGTTTTAACATCCATCATTACCGCACTAGCAGACTCTGCTCCATGTTTATTGACGGCCTCTTCTAAAGCCTCATAGGCAAAGGTCTGAAGGCGATCATCAATACTAAGTACTAAATTACCGCCCACTTTACCTCTTTCGGTAACGCCCAAATCTTCAATAATATGGCCACTGAGATCTTTTTTAGCCTTTTTAGACATGCTCTCAGCAGACAAAAACTCATCAAAGCTTTTTTCTACGCCATATACACCTGTACCTTCGCCACTTAAAATACCTACAATTTGGGCATTTACTGCTCCAGTAGGGTAATAGCGCTGGTAGTTATCATCAATAAAAATACCTGGAACTTTAAGCTTAGCTAGCTCTTGAGCTTTATTGATAGGTAAATATTGCTTTAAACGCACATGACGACGAGAGCTATCTTTGACCTTGTCAAACAGCTCTTGGGGAGATACATCAATAATTTGTGCTATTTGCCTTAATAACTCAGGATTGTGAGTTACTTTTTTATCATTCATCTCACGAGGATTGGCAAATATACTTTTTACAGGAACGGATAAGGCGAGAATTTTACCATTACGATCGGTAATCAGTCCTCGTGCTGGCTCATAGGTATAGTTACGGATAATACGGCTATTACCTTCTTTAATTAAGCGCTCTGGATGCAGTACCTGAATCCATAATAAGCGGCCTACTAAAAAGCCTATTGAGACTAAAATGACCAGCCAAACTATGGAAAGACGAAAATTACTAAGCAAATAGACATCAGAGCCATCACTAGGCTTATTAGCAGTACCTACTTTACTATTAGCCCGATAGGATAACCCTCCTTTAGAGCGCTTATCTTTGGCTTTTTTAAAACTGCTAAAAATCGACATTCATAACTACCATTGATTAACTAATCTATAAAATCTAAAAGATCTCATAATTATAAGAAAAATTAAATATTACTCAACTTTAGACTTATGTTTATCAAGGTATGAAAAAGGCCGCTTATGCGGCCTTTTAATAAAAACTATTTTCTATGCAGAGAAATTACTTTCTCATTTTCTGTTTTTGGTGAAACCATACCCAAAGACTCACTAGCCACAGCACGAATTTCTGAGTGCTCTGAGAGCTTCTGTCTTGAGGCTACTAAGATCAACCATTGCTTTTCTAAATCAGCATTAGTAGCGACCACCTCATTTAAACGAGCTGTAAGATCACGTGTGTCTTGTACTTGATAAACCTTTAACAGACATAACAAGCACACACAAATGGCTAAACCATAAGTAATCCAATGTACGCCAAAGTCTCTTAATAACAGAGGCAATAAACGAGGCTCTTTTTGCTCTTGATTGTCGTTTGGCAGACTTAAAGTAATGCTACAACGTTGAGAGTGGCTGTCATAATCAACGTCATGGATTTGCTCTTTAGTTTCGCTCTCTTCTTCATCATAAGAGCTATCTAAAGCGCCAGAGGTAGCAATTACTACATTATCAGTACCAGTACGCAAGGTTTGGCTGACTACAGTCACATTGCCAGTAATAAAGTCCTCAGCCTCAATTTTTCCAAATTCTTCTTTTTCGTTACTTAAAAGATTATCTTCATCTTTTTGTACGTTATAAAGACTCTGGCCAATCAAAGCAAATTTAGTCTTAGACTTCTTTTCTTTATCTAAATTAAGAATGTCATTAACCTGAGCGCTAACTCTCTTTTGATTTTTAGCCTCTCGTAAAGCCTCAGCCTCATCTAAAATCACAGCTTTAGGCGGAGTATCATCGCTACTTACTTGTTCGACCTTAAAAGAAAGTTCATTATTGACACTATCATCAGTTAACAAGGCGTTATCAAGCACTTGTTCTTTACAGTCAATAACTTCCTCACTGCTAGTAGCAATCTCCTCCAATGTCGCAGCAATCGGATCTAGTTTGCCATCTGCTAAGCTAGCACTCTCGCTAGCGCCAGCGTTAGCAGCATTAGCTGCTGTCGCTGCGCTAGCAGCTAATGCTGCTGGAGCAGAGGTCTTTTGAGCGGCAAAGTCCTCGAGGTATTCGTCATCTAAGAAGTCGTCATCGAGGCTATCAATATCAAAGTATTGAGTTTCTGTGGTATTGGTCTGAGCTAATGGGCCTGCTTTATCTGCTTTATCAGCTGAGGCAGTTTTATAAATAGAGGCATCAGCAACAAAAGCCCCTACTTTTTCTTGACTAAGCTCGTCACCATTATCTAAAGCACCAAATTTAAGCAAGTCGCCATTGAGTTGATCATTATCAACACTAGAGCCTAACAGTGAAATCATTTCACTGTTATCTAATTGGTCATGCTTACGGGTTTTGGGAGTAAAGCCAAACATACTTATTCTCCCTTACATAAGCGTTGCGCAACGCGCAAAGTAGCACTACGAGATCGTACATTAGCCTCAATTTCAGCATCGGTGGCCTTAATAGCGCCGCCAATTAAATCTAAAGTGGCTGTCTGTAATCTAATACGATCCAGCTCCTCACTGGTAAGAGGAACTACTGAAGGTACTTTTTGACCTTGAGAGCTTTCTTTAAAGAAAGTTTTCACAATACGATCTTCTAGTGAGTGGAAGGAAATAACGCAAAGTCGACCTTGTGGGGCTAAGACCTCAACAGCGCCTTGTAGGGCGGTTTTTAGCTCTTCAAGTTCTGAGTTAACTTCAATTCTTAAAGCCTGGAAGCATCTGGTTGCTTTATGCTTAGGAGTTGGCTTGCCAGGAATTGCGCCAGCAATGACATTAGCTAGATCTTTAGTGCTAGTAAAAGGCTCATTTTCACGGCGGCGCACAATAGCACGGGCTACTTGATTAGCAAAACGCTCTTCACCATAGACCTTAAAAATATAAGCTAATTGCTTAACATCATAAGAAGCAATGACACTTTGTGCTGACTTTGGTGCACTTTGATCCATGCGCATGTCCAAAGGGCCATCTTTATCAAAAGAAAAGCCACGACTACCATCATCAAGCTGAGGTGAGGACACGCCAATATCAAGCAAAATGCCATCAACCTTACCAACTAAATCAAGCTCCTGACAAACTTCACTTAAGCGAGAAAAAGGAGTGTGAACAATGGTAAAACGAGGATCTTCTTTTTCTAATTCCTTACCTACTTCAATAGCGCTTAAATCACGATCCAGTCCGATTAAACGTCCATTTGAACCTAAAGAAGCTAAAATTTGGCGTGAATGACCCCCACGACCGAAAGTGCCATCAATATAAACACCATCAGCCTTGATATTTAAGCCCTCAATGCACTCATGCAATAAAACAGGGATGTGGGAGAAAGTAGCCATTAATCAATCCTTAGCATCAACTTTCTAATGTTAATAATCAGACTTTGCTTAACATGAATACTGACTATAGTTTGGTTTGCTTTTAAGATTCATACTTAGGATTTGTAGCTAGCAAAATACAGGTAATAATTACCTAATGCCACCTAAAATTATTTAAACAAGCAAAGCAAAAGTGCTAAAAAACAAGCACTTTATAAAAAAATCTGTAAAACCATGGAGAGAGCACAACTTATTTATGATTGCTATTGAAAATAAGTTATGACCTTGCTGCCATGATTAAATTAAATGGTTAAAACTATAAATAATTACTAACCACTGCCACAAATTAGCAAAGCTAAACTTTGCCAAGTAAACTGATCTTAAAAACAACTACAGTTAGAAATGGTTATCTTGTGATTTACATCAGCCACACAAATAACTGTAGGCTTATGCAGACACATATAAGGAGCATTCTAAATTATTATGTTAAAGATCTCAAACTACCCATATTAAAAAACACGATTCTAACGGAGTTTATCAGCTCTTTTTGACTGATTTTTATAGATACTTACGTATTACTTTTAGAGCAAAAATTCATAAATTAGCTGTGCTTACTTACAAAAGCGCTCTTACATAAGCACAAATTCACTAATTACTCTTGAAATTTGCTCCTCACAGCTCTGACTTTTTTATTTCATAAAAGCTTGATTAAATGCCAAACTCACACAAAAATATTTGATTAAACTGTTTTGAGTGCTTTATAACTCTTATCGAAAGACATCTATGTCTAGCAAAAAACAATTTTTTATTTAAAGTTGTGATATATATCATAATTAACATTAAGTTACGCACAAGTTTAGTGCAACGATACTTCTAAGTACTGATTTTATAGGATTCATTACGCAAAAAGGGCAGAGAATATAATACTCTCTGCCCTTTTTTCAATTTAGCACTAATCAGCTAATTTTAGTTCTTCTTTACTTGATCAAAGAAGTTTAAGCCGATTGGGTGGGTGAACTTACCCTCAATGTTTGGACGGTAAGCAGCTAAAGTCTTAGCATGGGAGATTGGTAATACACCAACGTCCTCAGCTAATACAGCCTCAGCCTTTTGGTATAAAGCAATACGCTCTGGACCATCAGCTACATGGGTAGCCTTTTCGATAATTTCGATGAACTCTTTGTTCTGCCATAAGCCCTGGTTAGAGATTGGGTCATTAGCAGCTAAGATGTTGATGAAGTTATCTGGATCACCGTTATCGCCAACCCAACCAATGAAGGTAATATCCCACTTATCGGTTAAGAGCTTGCTCTTGAAAGTAGTCCAATCGTATACGTCAACCTTGGCCTTTACGCCTACCTTATCAAAGTAAGCCTGAACAGCCTCAGCTAATACTTGACCGCCAACAGTGTTGTAGTAACGAGCGTTGGAGTAAGTTAAGATGCGTAACTCTTTGATGCCCTTTTCAGCTAAGAACTTCTTAGCAGCTTCTGGATCATAAGTTACAGCCTTAACATTAGGATCATAGCCAGACATAAAGGTTGGGAAGAAAGATGGAGCAAAAGTGGCATAGCCCTTGTATAAGGACTGAACCATCTCTGGTACGTTAATAGCCTGAGCTAAAGCCTTAC
This sequence comes from Anaerobiospirillum sp. NML120448, assembly GCF_023050945.1. GTDB lineage: Bacteria > Pseudomonadota > Gammaproteobacteria > Enterobacterales > Succinivibrionaceae > Anaerobiospirillum. The sequence goes on from NZ_JALKIM010000020.1 coordinate 28,307, forward strand.
GAACTTCACGATCAGCTGTTACATAACCATCACGGCAGTTGTAAACCATGTAGTTTACGTTATTACCCTCGGCCTCGAAAATCTTAGAACCGCCCTGCTTTAATTGGTCGATTACGTTAGCATCGATACCGTTAATAATATCAACTTCGCCATTGTTTAAAGCTACTACACGAGCAGAAGTTTCCTTCATGATCTTGTAAATAACATTTTGTACAGGTGGCTTCTTACCCCAATAGTCCTCATTGGTGGTTAAGATAAGTTGTTGACCCTTATCCCAAGCAACTAACTTATATGGACCAGTACCTACTGGATTCTCCATTAAGTTGTTGTTGAACTTCTTAAGAGCATCTGGGGAAGCAATAGGTGCAGCAAAGCACATAGCCATGTTACGTAAGAAAGGAGTAGATCTCTTCTTTAACTTAATCTCAATGGTGTAATCGTCGATTACTTTAGTGCTTTGAACGTCACCAAATACTAATGGAGCATAGGACATCTTTGGCACTAAGTTCTCTGGCATCTGACGATCGATGTTGAACTTAACAGCCTGAGCATTAAATGGGGTGCCGTCGTGGAACTTTACGCCCTGACGGAGCTTGAATACATAAGTAAGACCATCTTCACTAATAGTCCAGCTTTCAGCTAAGCTTGGCTCAATTTCAGTGTTATCAGCCTTAAACTTTAATAATGACTCATAAATATTGCAGTTAATGTTGCCAGAATCATTATCATCAACTAAAGCAGGATCTAAGCCTAAAGGCTCAGTAGAGGTAGCATAAAAGAGGTTGTCTTGTGGCTTACGAGACATTGGAGCTGCACTAGCAGCGCTAAAAGTGCTGACTGCAAAAACCACTGACATAGCAGTAGCTAATAGAGTCTTAGAAGAAAATAACTTCATAGTTTAATCCTAAAATGAAGAAGTAAACTTGTTTTAGGATGTTCTTATATAGAGCTATCTAATGCTGGCTAAAGCTCAAGCTTTTAACCATAAAACTAGAACTTAAACTTTCAGTACAAGGAATAAAGCTTGTGCTTTAGCCTACATTAGTCAGTACTAAAACCAATTATTAGCACTAAAAAAACATCCTAAACAACAGTGTCTCTTTATTAGAGCACTGTCATTTTCATTTAAGGACTAGCAAATTTCAAGTAAACAAGCCTAACTTGAGGCGCTCATCGCATAAATATGCCTTTTTAGGCTGATATATAAGCCATTTTCCTTAAATAACATCTATTTTGGTGCAATTTGTATTGTTTCTAACCATTTTTGAGCATTAGCAGCGCCCTTATGAAACACCATACACACAAAAGCCTTTATAGAGCCAATAAAAAGGGGAGCTTACGCTCCCCTTAATCAGGGGCTCAAGCCCCCGCTCATGTGGGAGCTTGAGCTCCCTAATAATCAAGATTCTAATTAGTTGCGAATGGTTAAGTATAAAGTGCTATCACCACGCTCGATACGAATAGCAGTACTCTTTCTCTTGCCATCCTTGAGCTTATCCTTAAGGGATGATAAGTCCTTTACTTGATCACGGTTAACGTAGGTAATCACATCACCTTCACGTAAACCGATAGAGTAAGCACGTGATCTCTTATCTACAGAGGTAACTACTACACCAGGGCCTGTATCATTATTAGCGAGCATAGCACCAGAGAAGAACTCAGATAAGATACCAGCGTCACTACCTGCCATGGTGTCAGGCTCTTGGAGCTTGGCCTTTACTGTAATATTCTTGCCATCACGGAAGATACCAATTTGAGCTTCAGCACCAGAACCTAAAGTAGCAATCACAGCACGTAACTCAGCAAAAGAGGAGATCTTCTTACCATTGATAGAGGTAATAATATCGCCTGGCTTAATACCAGCCTTTTGAGCAGCACTATTGTCTACTACCTCGTTAACAAAGGCACCTGCTTTACCCTTATAACCGAAGTTATCAGCCAGATCTGGGGTAAGCTCAGTACCAACTACACCTAAGGTGCCACGACGAACTTCACCAAACTCTTTGAGCTGAGCTACTACAGTCTTAACCATATCAACTGGAATAGCAAAGCCAATTCCGATATTACCGCCATTAGGGCCTAAAATTGCGGTATTGATACCAACTAACTCGCCACGTAAATTAACTAAAGCACCACCAGAGTTACCAGAGTTAATAGCAGCATCGGTTTGGATAAAGTTTTCGATATTTTCAATATTTAAGCCTGTACGACCTAAAGCTGAAATAATACCTGAGGTAACAGTTTGACCTAAACCAAATGGGTTACCAATAGCCACCACAAAGTCACCTACTTCCATGCTCTCAGAGCTTTGGTAAGGTAAGGCAGTTAAATTTTCAAAATCTTTTAACTGTAATAAAGCTAAGTCAGTATGTGGGTCAGAGCCAATTTTCTTAGCCTCATACTCACGGCCATCAGAAAGAGCAATACGAATCTCAGAGGCATCCTCTACCACGTGGTGATTGGTTACCACATAACCAGCCTTAGCATCAATAATTACACCAGAGCCCAAAGCACGGAACTCTCTTTGGCGATTTGGCTGATTAAGCTGTGGAAACATGAAGCGGAATTCCTCTGGAACGTTAAACATAGGAGAGGAAACTTCCTTAGTGCCCTTAACAGAAATATTCACTACCGCAGGAATAACATTCTTAAGCATAGGAGCTAAAGAAGGTTCGCCTTGTGCATTTTGCATGGCATTAATTAAAGGCTGAGCATCAGCTGCAACAGCATTGGTAGCAAAAGAAGAGGAGAAAATGGTTAAAGTAGCAATAGCTAGGGCAGCAGCAGAGCGCTTAAAATACTTCATAAGTCATTCACCAAATTACACCACGAATCACTTCCAAAGCATATGAGTAAGATTCGTGTTAAACCATAAAACTGTAAAATTAATTAAAACTAATTTCTTGGTAGGTGAGCTCATAATTACCAAGCTAAAAGTATTTAACTGGTCAAAATTGTCAGAGATTAACCACTCAGCCTTATCATCTAAGGCCTAGCAGTTCATACTAAGGGGTCAGCAGTAAGGCTGCTAAGCTTAGACAAAGTTAAGTGTTAATTGTTAATTTGTGACAATCTTGCAAATTAATTTCTGTCAACAATTTCATCTTAAAATGTGATGCTTAGCAAATACTTAGCAATTTTAATTTTCTGTAAGATATGCTAGAAAAAAATAAGCAGCCTACCAAACAAATACCATATACAAGCTCTTTTCTAACACAAAAATTTTTTTGCTTAGCAATTGGCAGTAAAACTCATAAGGTATTTTCTAAAACTGTTAGAATAATAGTGTTATTGATTGATTTGAAAAAATTAGGAATCCATTTATGCCTCACAGGACTAAGTTTTATAAAAAGACATGGTTTACCATGTTGCTGCTCCCAGTCCTGGTGGGTTTAGTCGCAGCATTAGTTATCCTTAAGCTTGCTCCTAATATAGGCGAGTCTTTTGGCAACAAAATTTACTCATCTAGCAAAGACATTCAATCCTACTCTTATGCAGTCGCCCGCTCCTCTGCTAGTGTGGTCAATATTTATGTCTCACGTCTTAATAGCGACTACACAGGCATGTCCAAAGAGACAGGTCAAATTACCACCTCAGCCTCAGGTGTCATTATGTCTTCTGATGGCTATATAGTAACTAACTACCATGTTATTCCTTCGTTAAATGAGCCTAATAGAGCCGTTTGGGCTCAGACCCCTGATGGTAAGTTACGTCAAGCCTTTATTGTGGGCTTTGATCGCCGTACTGATATTGCGCTGTTAAAAATCAAAGCAAAAAATCTTAACCCTATTAACATCAACCCTCACTACCAACCAAGAGTGGGTGATGTAGTTTTAGCTATAGGAAATCCTAATAACTTAGGACTAACTGTTACTCATGGCATTATTTCGGCCACAGCTCGTACTGGCTCTGGATTATTAACCAGAGAGCTCATGAATATTAGAGAAGGACTACAAGATCTTATCCAAACTGATGCTCCTATCAATCAAGGCAACTCAGGTGGTGCTTTAGTAAATACTAATGGCGATTTGGTAGGCATCAACACCGCATCTTTTAATCAAAACCTTTATGGAACTTATGGTATTAGCTTTGCCATTCCAACTAAATTGGTGGTACGTGTAATGAATGAGATCATTCTACATGGCAGAGTAATAAGAGGCTATTTGGGTATTAGTGATGAAAATGACAATATGGTGGCTGATAACTCTATTAATGGAGTCCTAGTGCGCTATATTGATCCTTTAGGACCAGCAGCTCAAGCCAATATTCAGGTGGGCGATATTGTTAAAAAAGTAAATGATAAACCTATTAACAATGTACGTGAGTTGATTGATATTATTTCCAATACCACTCCAGGTACAGTACTTAATCTCACTTTAGACCGCTCAGGACAAACTATCCTTTCACCTGTTGTCTTAGCAGAAGATAGACCTAATGTTGACTAAAGAAAAAGTCCATACTAAATATGGACTTTTTCATGATAAGTATTGCCTTTTTGCGCCCTTTCTAGCGCTGTTAGACAGGATTTCTAATAATCAAGGTACCATGAGAACATCTTGGTAAATGCAAATGGTCAAAGATAATGGTACCTATCTTTTGCAAAATGATTTGAGCCTGCTCTTTGCTTTTGCCCTCTTCACCTACAATATTATCAATACCAATACTGACAACATAAGGACGGCCTAAGAACTCAACATAAGCTAAAGTAGTAGCAGTCCATCTATGGTCTGGGCCTTTAGTAAAACTATTGAGATCAAAAATCTTAAGCTCGGAAAAAAGATCTTCTTTATTGTTCATCTTATCGACACTATCTTTAATGCCTTCACTAAAAAAGCCCTGACTGCGAGGAGCAAAACGCATGGAATGTAATATTAAATCCTTAATTTCCACGCTTAAAGATTGGTCGTTGATTAAAGTTCCAAAGAGGCGAGCATTTTGGTAATTGTTAATCGCATAGTTATAACCTTTAGGGCCATTATAATGGCGACTCTTTTGGCCAGAGGCATCGACTAAGGCATAAGGCTCAATCTTTAAGCCTTTATCTTTTAAAAACTTGGCTACAACATCCTCACCCTTTAAAAAGCACTCCACTAGAATATGAGTAGCAAAGACATCGTCTTCATTCATACCATAGTAAATCAAATCGCTAATCGGCAACTTAATACTATTAATGCCGTTTTTATTAGCAATCTCAAGCCAGCCCTTGATAAGCCATTGCTCAACAGTAGCATCGCTAGTTAAATTATAAAAAGAGTTAAACTTACCAATATTAGCCTTAATTTGCTCATCAGCAGTGCTATCTTCATTGATGTTACTCTTGTCTTGAAGTTTATTAACATCAACGAGCTTTTCTATAGTTGCTGAACCACTTTTTATCTCGTCGAGGAAAGTGCTTCTTAAAATAGCCTTATATAAGTTTGAATTCTTGCTATAAGCAAACTCACTAAGAGGAACCTCTACCTTGTAATCAAAAGGTAAATTTTCTTCAGCTAATTTAGCTGCGGCTGCATAGCAAACATAAAAGCCCCTCATATTCTCAACTGGAAAAGGCTTATTATTTTTTAAAAAAGCTACCCCCTTAGCATCAAAAACAGCAAAGCCCACATTGGCATTGTAGCGACTAGTAAGGCGATTAATGCTCTTGGATAAACTTTGAGCATGAGGTGTATCTGAACTATAGAATACAGCCTCTTGATCATAATAATTTCCTACAATCTTTAAATAATCTTGCTCAGCCTTGGCCAGATTAATACTTTCACTATAGCAAGGAGTATTAAAGCAATTAGCTTTTGGGGGACGTTGACAATTACCAATCTTTTGAGTGCTACTATTAACAGCTGTTTGTGCCCATGCAGGTGGGATACTTACACTTAATCCTAATAAGCTAACTAACAAAGCGGTACTTAACAAAAATTTCATAAATATCATTAAGCGGATAAACGACAAAACCGCCTTAATCTCCATTTGTTAAAGATCATCTAATAAGGCATGAAAATCTTTTGAGGTGCTAACTACAATAATCGTTGGTAAAACTATAGTACAACTTACCTATCTTAATTTATTTTACCTTGTTTATGAACATCCTAAAAACTAACAATATGATAAGTTTAAGAAAAATATTGTTTCAGCCCCACCTCTCAATGGTTCTTAGCAATATATCAACCTCTACCCCATTACCCGTCTCTACCATTGCCCATTGCCTATGGCCCACTACTAAAGCAAGCCACATCGCCAGCTAGCTCGCCAGCATGCCATCTTGCCTGCCTGCCAGCTTGCATACCTGTTCGCCCGCCCCCTTAATCTCTTGCACGCCCGCCCGATCTCTTGCAAGCAGCCAAACATGCATGCTTGAAAGCTTGCACATGCTTGCGCTGTTGCCTGATTGCTATCTGGCCTATTTACCTATCTTCTCTTATGGCTAATTGAGCCGCACGAGCATGAGAGTTCGCCAGAGCCTGCGCATTGGCTTTGGCATGGGCATGCTCATTGGTAAGTTAAGCTTAAAGGCTAAGGCGGGTGCCAGTATGGTGAGTATCTGGGCTTACAATGTAGTAGTTAGCTGATAAATAGCATCTTTAGTATGGAAACTACTATAGATCTGATTCATTAAAGAGGATGAGCTGCTAGTAGCTACTAGTTTCTTATAAAAGGGATTAGAGCTTTGGTGGTGAAGATAATAAGAGGTGAGAGTTTTGTAAGGAGTATGTGAGTTGACTTATAAGCCGGGTTCTGTACTTATTTCTAAGTGGCAATCATTCATCTAGGCTTACCCTCGCGAATAAGCTCCAGCAATCGACCCGCCCCCAAATGCGGACCACATTATACGGAGGCCTATTTGATCTTGCTCTAGGTGGAGTTTACCGTGCCGCTTACTATTGCTAGAAGCGCGGTGCGCTCTTACCGCACCCTTTCACCCTTACCTGTACCTTACGGCCATCGGCGGTCTGCTCTCTGTTGCACTGGTCGTGGGTTCACACCCCCCAGGCGTTACCTGGCACCTTGTCCTATAGAGCCCGGACTTTCCTCCCCCAAAACCGTATGCCTTAGCGCACGTGTTTCAGCAGCGATTGCCCAGTCAACTCGAGGGCAGATTATATCACAAGCGTACTAAATTAAATAGTATCGATTGGGACAATACCTAGTTGAATTAGCGAATTGCTGACATTATCAGCACTAGGACAGAAAATACGCAGCATGTACTTAAAAGCTACACTATGATTACATACCACTAAATGACACAGCTCATGTATACCTACCGAAGCCATAACGTTAATAGGGTAATGGGCTAACTGCAAATTCAATCTAATATCAGCAGCTGTACCTTTAGAGCGGCACTGACCTAAAGGCTTCATCTTTTTAATTTCGAGCTTTTTCATCCAGGAGATAGGCTCCATCTGGTAATAAGCACTAGAGGCTAAGTACACAGAAATATAATAAGGCTTAAGCTTTTCTAAAAAGTTTAAAGAAACTTTATAAAGCTCTTGTTCCATGTACTGTTCAATAATTTTTTGAACTTTTTTCCCTGTGTTTTTACCTTTAAGCGCTACTCTTAGCACGCCTGGCTTTACCAAGGTTTTATGGAAAAACTCGCCACTTTCACGCTTAATTTTCTTAGCTAAGATATTACCTGCAATAGTAGGCCTAAAGTTATCACTGGCATGACTTTCGGCCATCAGAGCCGACATATCATACATATGATTAGCTGTTTGCGGCATATCAGGCAAATAGGCAAATAAAGCTAAACTAGGATCAAGCTCTACACCATCAGTTGTAAATAAGGTTAGCTCTTGCTCGTCTAAGTAAAACTCATCTTTATTAGAGAAGTGCCCTGTATGGTAGAAATTATTTTGTAAATTAAGCTCGTTTAACAGTTCCTCAGGGCTCATTTGTAGATAGTCTTTTTGCTCTGGGAGAAAGACAATATAAGGAGTAGGCTTGCCTTGAGAGCGTAAAGTTTTTACCTGCTCTAAGAGCTGGTGATGTTCTAAAGAACCATTAACCACCATTCGAGCTGGAGGCACATTTTCTCTAACTCCGTCTTTAGAGACAAAGTTATCATAGAGCTCCAAAGTAAAACGACTATCGAGCTTACTGATTTGATGTAAATCAAAGCATAAGAAAGGATCTTTGTTAAAAATATCAGCCTTACTGTCTAAACTACCTTTAAGTAAGGCTTTATAGCAAGGACTAACTGTAGTCTCACTTTTAACAATGGTCTTACTAATGGTGTCGTTATTCATATGCCTAATATCAAGCTTATCGGTATAAGGCTTAATAATGGCTTCAATAATGATGCGTTTAGGCGCAGAGAGCATGCGTGAGCCAAAATACTGTTTTTTTAATAAGTTATCTTGGCAACCTTGCATTAAACGAGAAAACTGCTCGAGGTAAAAGTTATTGAGCTTGGTAGCGTTAGAGTCAGAAGAGTTATTGGGCTCTTGGTTATTGGAGGCTGTGCTCTTAGGAGATAAAGTAGTTTTTAAAAAATCATCATCTTGAGAGTTTTGCTTACTTTGAGGCGCAAAATCCTCAAAGGTATTAGTAACCTTGGCTCCTTTGGCCACTTTATCACGATCAAAGACAGAGCTATCCTGCCATAGACTATGCTTAGGCATAATCAAGTGTCCTTGATTCAAAATTGGCAAGTTATATAAGGCCTTTTTATTAAGATAACCATTACGTAATAAAAAGGCATATTTATCAGAAAAGCGCGACTGACCTTTAGGTACTAGGGCAGGTACAATTTGGCGAGGGCGAATAATCTTAAGCTCATCTTCATGCCCTTGATCTTCTTTTACCTCAATAAGATAAGGCATACCCCAGATGTAAATTACATCATTGGTCTTAAAAGTACGGTTTTTTTGTGCCCTGTAAGTAACAATATCAAATTGTTTAAGAATATTACTTTGCTGCTCAGCGCACCATTGATAATAACGAAAAACCGTATCCTTAATTGATCCCCAGCTGCTTTTAGGATTTACTCTGATCTCTAGCATGCCAGTACTATCAATAGCTAATTTCATATTCTTTAAATTAGCATTAGAGCGCACCTTAAACTCAAGATTGTCAAAGACAAAAGCTTCAATGGGATGCTCATTCCATGCTACAGATAAAAAACGACTATCAACTTTACCGAGATCTAGCATTAAATATCCTAAAACCTAAGACTCACAATACGAAAACTAATCTTTTAAACTTAAGGCGTAATCATAGAGCTTATTTTTGCTCTCACCAGTAAGATCACTGACTATTTGGCAAGCCTCTTTAACCTTCATAGAGGTAATCATTTTAGCTAAGGCACTCTTGGCACTATCACTAAGCTCATCATCTTGCTCGTCACTAATATGAGGGCCAACTACTAACACAAACTCGCCTCTAACCTCATCGCTATGTTCTTGAAGGTAAGTAATAAGATCAGAAACATTGGTGCGATAGATGGTTTCAAAGGTTTTAGTCATTTCACGACATAAAGCTACAACACGCTTAGGATCAACTTGTTGTAATTTTTCTAAGGTGTTCATAATACGTCGTGGGCTTTCATAAAACACAGTAGTAGTATCGCTAAGCCTAATCGACTCAAGCTTTTGGGTAAGCTCTTTATCTTTAACAGGCAAAAATCCCATAAATAAGAACTTATCTGTAGGTAAAGCACTGGCGCATAAAGCTGTAATAGCTGCACAAGGGCCAGGCAAAGGTACCACTTTGACCTTTTTTTCAGATAGAGCAGATACTAATTTATAACCTGGGTCAGAAATCATAGGAGTGCCAGCATCACTAATGAGAGCAACAATGCCACCTGCTTGCACTTCATTGGCAATAATCTGTGCTCTTTGCTCTTCATTGTGATCGTTGCAGCTAATCATCTTAACTGCCCCTACTCCCAATTTATCCAATAATATTTTGGAGTGACGAGTATCCTCCGCAGCAATTAAAGTAGCACTTTTAAGTACTTCAATAGCACGTAAAGTAATGTCATCTAAGTTTCCAATTGGAGTTGGCACAATATAAAGAGCACTTTCAATCATCAGCTTTTAGCTCCTGATTCTTACTAAATTCAACAGCCTGACACGGCTATACCTGACATTTGATAGCTGTACCTGTATGTAGCGGTAGCTAGCGCTGGTCGCAGCTAGCGCTGGCGATAGCCAGCGGTAGCAGGCTGTATAGCCTGCCTGGCCAGATGTGGCCAAAACTGGGCCTAAAACATATCAACAATGCAAGGTTCTAGCTCATAGGCTTTAGTAATTTTAGCATTAAGACACCTATATGCACATACAAAAGCCGCACCTTAGCTCATCACATAAGCTCAAATCAAGAAAGCTAGGATAAGTTTTGCGTTAATTAGCCTCATTTTATTGCTGGATAGGCTAGAGATTTTTTTACAGAAACCGCACTTAGATTAAGCTGGTATTACAATTGCAAAAAAATGATGTAAGATTGATGTTATATTTAATTTTTTTGGTTGCTTGCCCTGAGATTTCACTTTGTTTAGGGTGGGCTTTTCTCAATTGCTGGAAAGTAGGAATAGCATCGTGCCACTCCATTCTTTTACACATCGCATTAAGCTTAGCGCTGTCGCCATTGCATTAACTTTGAGCCTTGGTGCTTGTACCTCTACTACCGAGCAAGGGACAGCTGCCATTACTACCACTCAAGCTTTTAGTCAATTAACTTTAACTCAAGCTGACTATCAAAAAATGTTATCTGAGGCTGATCAAGATTCTCGCTTCCCTGCCATGATCTTGCTTGCCCGCAGTGCCATTATTGCTCGTGATTTCCAAACAGCTTCTGGTTTAATTGCTAACATGCAAGCTGAGGCTATTACCCCATTACAAAGAGATGAATCTTTAATTATTGAAGGTTTACTCTACATGCATCAAGGCAAGCAAACTGATGCTCTTTTTGCCTTAAACAAAATCAATGTAGCTACCTTACCAAAGCCTGCTGCCTCTTTTTACTACCAATTAGCATCTAATGTAGAGCTGAATTTATACAATGAGAGCCGCCGTGTTTCTCATTTATTAAAGTCTTGTGAGCATAAGATGGCATTAATCTCCTTAGTTAATAAGGATGCTGCCCAAAATGTCTCTTTGAGCATTGTGCGCAACTTGCAACAAATGCCAGCCTCTGAGCTTACAGTACAACTCAATAAGAGCACTGATCCTCTAATGCAGGGTTTTATCGACTTTGCACTGCTTGATTCCTCTAAGAGCAATAAGATTAAACAACAATTAGCTAAAAACTGGCTTAAGAGCTATGATGACCACCCTGTAGCTTTTGCCGCCGAGAAAATTGCTAATGGTAATAATATTGATAGCGCATCAAGTCAAGATCTCTTAGATAGCGGTGTAGTCACCTCCTTAAAAGAAGGCGATAAGCTTGCAGTGTTACTACCTTTAACTGGTCGTTTTTCTGCCAGTGTTGGCGAACCTGCCCGTTTAGGTATTGTAGCCGCCTTACAAGATCGCAATAGCAAACTTAAGGTTACTTTCTACGATACCAATAGAATGACCATGGCTGAGATTGCTTCTGCTTTAGGCCAAAATGGTACCAACTTTATTATTGGCCCTATCTTAAAACCTGAGGTTGATGCTTTAATTGAAACCAATATTAAGCTACCAGCCATTGTCTTTAACCAACCAGCCAGCGCTCGTGATCAGTTCTATTACTTTAACTTAGGCCCTGATTATGAAGGTGCTTTAGCTGCCTCTAAGATTTATCATGACGGCCATACTAAGCCTATTGTAATTGCCCCTGAGAGCACTAGAGGACAAAGAGCTATTAGTGGCTTTAATGAAGTATGGCAACAAGCACAAGGTAAGTCTTCTGTATCCTGTCGCTTTAGCGATATTAACAATGTACAAACAGCTTTAACTACTTGTCCATTGAATAATGCTGACTCCATTTACATTAATGCTACTGCCAGCGATGTCATCAAGGTTAGACCTTCACTGCCTGATAATACTCCACTATATTTAACTGATCGCAGCTATATGGGACTCAACCATAGCGCTAGTGAGGTAGCTTTAGCAGGAGCCAATTTAGGTGATATGCCTTGGTTATTAACCGATAGCTCCTTAAAGCATGATTTGATGGCAACCTTACCTAAGGCTGATAGCCAAGTACAACGTATTTTTGCAGCTGCCTACGATTCCATTAACTTATCCTTTAACTTACAAAAACTCTCTGAGGATAAGAGCGATGTACTCCATGGCATTAGCGGTGATTTACAGTTAGGTAAAGACGGCTTAATTGAGATGGCACCTATGTGGGTAAAGTTAAGCACTAGCCGTCCAATTAACTAATACCTCTTTATTCTAAACAGTATCTACTTTTTCAAATCGACAATATATTAACAGACACGGTATATTGTCGATTTTTGTTTTAAAGGATATGCTTTTATATGGCTGTTAACCCCATCCCAACCATTCACATGGTCAAACGAATTGAAAGAAATGGCAATATTAGTCTATATACTTGTGAGCATACTTGGGAACCTGAGCACTACAATAAGAAAGGTCAACTAGTTAAAGGCCGCAGCAGAGCAACAAATCATAAGAAAGTTGGCAATGTACTGAATCCTGTCAACAACTCTGGATGGGTTCAATTTTATGATTTTGTTTACAAAGACTATCCTGAGCTAAAGGACTATCTTGTCTATCGACAAGACAGTAAGACCCTCTATTTTCATAAGTCTGAAGTATTTATTGATGCTCACGGACAACCTGTTTTACCAGGTATTCCAGATGGCGTTTCTTTACCAGAGGAGTTTACTAATTTCACCAAGCCTACTCCATCCAATAGCAACGACAACCTAAACTCCGATGTAGCAGATGCCTTTCTTGCAATAGTTAAAGATCATGAGTTATCTTTAGCTAAGGACGCTAGTAAGTTTAGAGTAGCAACTACTAAACATGCTGGCGCAAGCCATCTAATTTCTCACCTAGCAAGGCAAACCATGCTCAAAGCTGCACTTGATAAGGCTTTGGGCAATAAAAAAGCCAATAAGATTTTATCCATAGTTACTCGCATCATTATTGAAAATGAATTTAAGCTTAAGGGCATGTCTGAGTTTCTTAAGCACAATGATGTTGTAAGCGATAATGATGCCTTAGAAAACTCTTTTTCTCTTGCAGTCAATAGCCTCAGCCAAGAGCATATGAATGCTTTCTTTACTGAGTTTATCCAGCTGCAAAAGGATAACCATCTTATTGCCTCAACTAATGATAAGTACATTATTCATCTTGCTAATGGCAGCCCTGACCAACCAGCATCATTGCAGGTTCTGTGCGATCAAGAGGGCAAGGCTTTATATTATGTATTAGCTAAGGGCTATGATGAATCAATGGTTCACAGCACCTTATTAGGTGAGCTTGAGCCCCTTATTTGTGGTAATACAGTCCATGAGGGTAATAGTTTAGTCGACACCTTGATTAAGGCTCAACAGAGCTTCATTGTTAACTGCAGCACCTTAGCCTCTTATGGCAAAACAGCTACGGAGATTGCTCTGGCCAATGACATTAAAAAGATGAGCAACATGGTTTTTGACCATAAGCTACGTAGATTTTTTTGCTATCAGAAGGTGGACTTGCCTTATGACTACGGTCAAGAAGTATCTAACATTAAGGCTAATGACAGTGGCTCTACTTTAGCTTGTCATGTGTTTTATTCACCAGTGACTGCTGGTGAAGTGGAAAATTTGGCTTTACACCAAATTGCACAAGCTATTATTAAGCTTCAACAAGGAAAAACCATTGATTCATCAGAGAAGCAAATTCTAAAACTATTCACTAATTATGATGAGACTATTCATGTCTTAGGTAGTGATGAGTGCGAGACTCTACATATCGATGGTAATAAGTTTGAAGTTCAAAAACAAAATTGGGGCATTGAGGTGCTTCTTAGCAATGAAACTAATATGAGCTACCACGACGTTTATAAGAACTATCACTCAAGAGCTCCTATTAAGAACAGCAACCAAATACTTAAAGCTTTGCTAAAGACTAAGAGCGATAACGCCCTTGAAAATCAAGCTTTTCTAGTGTTTTTAGCCACCATTATTACCTCTTATATTAATGCTGTAATTAACAAGAACAGAGCCACATCTAAGTCCATAATTTCTTGCAACATCGATAGCGTAGCTGACTTATTAAGGGTAGTTAATCAAGTAATGGTTGATGTCTATGATAGAAGAAGCTTTAAGGGCAAGTGCTATCATGAAATATCAGCTGAGGTTAATGAGCTCTTTTCACTCTTTGGCTTACACATAAATAAAGACTATATTGTAGTGGCCCCAAAACCATAAGCCCTAATCAAGATAGTTATTAGCAAACAAAAAGCCCATTAGGTTTTCCTACTGGGCTTTTTGTTTTAATCAACGCAAGTAAAGTTTGGTTTGATTTTCTTAGGCGGATTGTTATCTTCAGTATCGCTAGCATTATCTTGAGCGCTATCGTCTGCAACACTAAAGAATACCTGATGGTCATCATAAGGCTCACTATCTTCGATAAAGCCCTCATCATCTACATGGCAAGCCAATTCTATAGAGGTAAGCCACATATTAATAGGAATAGAAATGCCTGTATCAGAGCACACTAACTCACTCATAGCTGCATAAGGAATAATGACAAACTCTTTCTTGCCATTAAATCTAGTAGTAAAAGAAATCTTGGTAGGCCAAATTTCAAAGTTTTCTACATATTTATGATCAATAGAAATTAATACTACCCCATCTATAGCAATATGAGGTGGAACTTGAACGCCAGGGCGACTTACATCAACTACTAGACGAGGATTTACATCATTGTCTCTGAGCCAATTATAAAAAGCCGTAAAAATGTAAGAGCAAATACTGGTCATAAAACTTTTGCCACGTCCGTAATCTTATATTGCAAATAGAATCTATTATTGTCGCTAAATCCTACTTTAACACGATAAATAAAGCTTTAATTGATATTTGGTAGGAAAGGTTGAGAAAAGAGCGTTGCTCAATATATGCACAAGTAGTGCTGTTTAGAAAAGTATACTCTATTGTATCAGCCATTGCCCTTAGAGCAAATGAAATTACAATAATGCAAAATATGATGATTATTTGCCTTTAAATAAGAATAGCTGCCCCAATCATTAACTATTTGCCCCTCTTTTAATGATTGAGACTTCTTTTTTAAAGGCAAAACCAAGTATAACTTTGCTAAATTACTCTTGGTTTTGTCTCTAAAAATAAAAAACCCTTGCTCACTAGAGTAAGGGTTTTTTGCGTACAGCAGGGCATATATTGATATATGCCCCTTGAAACTTGCGCAAGTGCGCAAAGTAATGCTGGTACTCTGATTAACGCTTTGAGTACTGTGGACGCTTACGAGCCTTGTGTAAGCCAACCTTCTTACGCTCAACAGAACGTGCGTCACGGGTGACGTAGCCTGCCTTACGTAAAGCTGGACGGAAGCTCTCGTCGTACTGCATTAAAGCACGGGTTAAGCCGTGACGGATAGCGCCAGCCTGACCAGAGATACCACCACCAGATACGGTTACGTAGATATCAAACTTGCCAGAGAGCTCTAAAAGCTCTAATGGTTGAGCAACAACCATGCGTGCAGTTGGACGACCGAAATATTGCTCGAGAGTGCGACCATTAATAGTCATCTTGCCATCGCCCTGCTTGATGAATACACGAGCGGTGGAGTTCTTACGACGACCAGTGCCGTAGTACTGATTTGCAGCCATTTGCTATTGCTCCTTATAACTTAAGTTCTTGAGGCTGTTGAGCACCATGATTATGAGTCTCACCAGCATATACCTTTAGCTTGCGGAACATAGCACGACCCAAAGGACCCTTTGGAAGCATGCCGCGAACAGCAGTCTCTAAGACCTTCTCTGGCTTACGAGCGATTAACTTATCAAAGGACTCAGCCTTGATACCACCTGGGAAACCAGTGTGGTGATAGTACATCTTGTCTTGGCTCTTGTTACCAGTTACCTTAATCTTGGAAGCATTGATAACGATGATATAGTCACCAGTGTCCATGAATGGGGTGTATTCTGGCTTGTGCTTACCACGAAGACGGGTGGCGATCTCAGTTGCAACACGACCTAAAGTTAAGTCAGTTGCGTCTACTACAAACCAATCACGCTTGATGGTAGATGGCTTGGCTACATAAGTTTTCATTAAAAAACCCTTTTATTTTGAAGGATAAAATCCTTTAAAACTTTCAGCAGTTAAATCTGCTGATCTCAAAAAAACAAGCATTCATTAATATGCTTGCATCAAATCACTTGGGTGGGAATCCAAATAACTCGATTAGAGGGGCGCAAAGATTATACACCATTATAAAAATAGCTCAATGATCTTTAATAAAAAAATTCCCATATTTTTCGCTTTTAATTAACATGAAACTTACATACCACAGCGGTAAAAAAATCAGCCAATACAACATTGAGCTAAGAATTATTAATTACTACTAAGAAACTCACCCTTTTGGCACATTTTTGTAAAATCTAAAAAAAATTTTGCAAAATTTCATTTTTTTTAAACAGTCTCAAAATATAGTACTTATCTACTTAATGCCTCTTTGTATAAAGAAAAATTGCAAATTTATCATGCAAGTATTGATAATCTATCTCTGTTAATTAGCCATTCTTGCTATAATACTTTGTTTTTGCTATCAAGAGAAAAATGAGCTGATCGTGATAGACTTCGGGCTTTTTACTGTTTCATAAGCTATGACAGCATTTTTCACAGCATGATGAAGCTCTGAAAGTACGCACCTTTTGCGACTTAAATTTTTTAAACAATGCTGCGTCATGTACCTCTATGGGTTAAAAGACATAAAAATGCACGCTGTGTTTCGTTTATGTCCAATTGTTAGGGTCTAAACAATTTCTCTTTGCTTAGAGCCGCTTAAAGAGCTTGATGCTCTTAACCAATACCTAGTGATCTACTGATTATCCTAACAGCTATGATGGTGGTTTTTTAGCCTACATCTATACAGTTGGGAGCGCTATTGCTGCGCACAATTTATAAGTTGAGCACCTTTTAAGTTGTTGTGATACTTATATCCTAGGGGAGGTAAATGCAATCATGTAAAGTAAAAGCACTAATATTCTTTGTTATATGCTTTTATTGTTGTACCACTTATTAAGTAGCAAATAGCCTTATTGTAGTTACGTACAGCATCGTTTTCCTTGATGAACATTATTAACTCTACAGCTCTTCACGTGCGCGTGCACTTGTTTTTTCACAAGCTTATTGGTGTTAAATAAGCTTACAGTGCACTATTTAACACGTGTATTTGAGGACAAGCTTGTGCTGTTATATCTCTTAAAACGCATTTTAATGCTCGTACCAGTATTATTCTGCGTATCTATCCTAGTATTCCTGATTATGAGAGTGTTCTCTCCAGATCCAGCTCTCATTGTTCTTGGCCAACATGCTACCACTGAGTCTATCAACGCTTGGCGTGAAAGCATGGGCTTTAACCAGCCAATTATTACCCAATATTGGAACTACATGGTTGCTATGTTCCATGGTGACTTTGGTACTTCTTTCTTTACCAATGCTCCTGTTACCAGTGAAATTATGGCCCGTCTGCCAGCTACTATTGAGCTTGCTGTACTTGCCATTATCATTGCCTCCATTGTTGGTGTTATTTTTGGTGTAGTTTCAGCTGTTAAGAAGAACTCCATTATCGATAACTTTACCATGACCACTGCATTGATCGGCGTTTCTATGCCTGTGTTCTGGCTTGGTATGTTACTTATCATTCTCTTTTCAGGCATCTTACACTGGGTTCCATCAGGTGGTCGTATTGACACCTTATTAAGACCTTATGACGGCACTGGTTTTTACCTTTATGACACTTTCATTATTGGTGACTGGGAAGCCTTCTTTAATGCACTACAGCACGCCATCTTACCTGCTATGACCTTAGCTTGTTATTCTATGGCTATCATCACCCGTATGACCCGTTCTAGCATGCTTGATGTGCTCCACCAAGACTACATTCGTACCGCTAAAGCTAAGGGCTTAAACCCAGTAAAGGTTATTGGTAAGCATGCCTTTAGAAATGCCTTGCTCCCTATTATCACCGTTATTGGTTTACAGTTTGGTAGCTTGCTCTCAGGCGCTGTGCTTACTGAAACTGTATTCTCTTGGCCAGGTATTGGCGCTTACTCAGTTGAGAGTATCATGCGCTCTGACTTCCCTGTTATTCAGGCTGTAGTATTAATTGTGGCCTTTATCTTCGTATTTATGAACTTAGTTGTAGATCTGCTCTATGCAGCACTCGATCCACGTGTTAAGTATGGTGCTGAGGGCCAATCATAAAAATGACTGACTTAAATCAATTAAAAAAGCCACGCTCTTCCCGTCTCGGTGATATGTGGGCTTCATTAGCCTCTAATAAGGCTGCTCTTTTGGGTATGCTCATTATTGCTGTTTTAGTTTTAATTGCAGTAACCCTTACTATTACCCAAGCTATGGGTATTAATATCCTTCCTTATGATCCTAACCTAGCCAACATGGACAAGGCTTTTATTGCTCCATGTGCTGAACACTGGTTTGGTACTGATCAATTAGGTAGAGACATCTTCTCACGTGTTCTTGATGGCACCAAAATTTCCCTTTCAGTAGGTTTGGCTGCTGTGTCTATCTCTTTAGTAGTAGGCACTATCTTAGGAGCCATGGGCGGCTTTTATGGCGGTCGCTTAGACAACTACTTAATGCGCTTAATGGACGTTATCTTATCCGTACCATCTATCTTATTAGCTATTGCCTTTATGGCTGCTATGGGTCGTGGTCTTGATAAGGCCGTATTAGCCATTGGTTTAGTGTCAATTCCTGAGTATGCCCGCATTGCTCGTTCATGTGTGATGTCAGTAAAGGCTAATGACTATATTCAGGCTGCTATTGTAACTGGCGATTCTAATTTACGTATTATTTTCCGCCACATCTTACCTAATATCACCTCTCCAATCGTAGTTCGTGCCACCTTAGGTATTTCCACTGCTGTGCTCGACACTGCAGCTTTAGGCTTCTTGGGTTTAGGCGTACAGCCTCCATTTGCTGAGTGGGGCGATATGTTAGCTCGTTCACGTAGCTTCATTTTCTCTGCACCACATACTTTGATCTTCCCAGGTCTAGCCATTACTCTTACCGTGCTTGCCTTCAATCTGTTTGGTGACGGTCTTCGTGATGCATTAGACCCACGTTCAAGACGTCGCTAGGAGAACTATCATGTTATTGGAAGTTGAACATTTAACAACTGAGTTCACCACTCGTCGCGGCATGGTACGTTCTGTACGTGATGTCAGTTTTAGCATTGATAAAGGTGAAATTCTCGCTTTAGTAGGTGAATCAGGCTCAGGAAAGTCAGTTACCTCTCTTTCTATTATGGGTCTGCTTGCCTCTAACGGTCGTATTGCTAAAGGCTCTAAGATCATGTTTGATGGCGTTAACTTATTAGATTTAAGTGAGCGCAAGATGCAGAACATTAGAGGCAATAGCATCTCTATGATCTTCCAAGAGCCTATGACCTCTTTAAACCCTATCTTCACTGTAGGTGACCAGATTTTAGAAAGCATCCAGTTACATACTAAGCTTTCTAAAAAAGAGGCTCATGAGAAGCTCTTACATATTATGGATACTGTAGGTATTCCTAACCCAGCTAAGCGTATTAAGGACTATCCTCACCAGATGTCAGGCGGTATGCGTCAACGTATTATGATTGCTATGGCTATGGCCTGTCAGCCTAAACTATTAATTGCTGATGAGCCAACCACTGCCTTAGACGTTACTATTCAGGCTCAAATCTTAGATCTTATTTATCGCATGCGTGAGCAATTTAATATTTCCGTATTATTAATTACTCACGACTTGGGTGTGGTAGCCGAAGCTGCTGACCGTGTTGCTGTTATGTATTGCGGTCGTATTGTTGAAGAGGGTACCACCTCAGAGATCTTAACCGATCCAAAGCATCCATATAGTTTGGGCCTACTTAAGTCTATTCCTCGTCTAGATGAGCAAAGTGAGCGCTTATTCATGATCCCAGGCATGGTACCACCACCTGAGGAAGTGCCAGAGGGCTGTGCTTTTGCTGACCGCTGCGATCACGCTTGTGACCAGTGTCGAGCTCAATTACCTGAGCTCTTATCTTTAGGTCAGCGTAAGGTTCGTTGTGTTAAATATCTTCAAGCCTAATTGAGTGTTCACTATGACAAATACAACTAGCGAGAACAAAGAAGTTCTCTTATCTATCAAAGGCTTATGCAAGCACTTTGAGCTTAAGAGTGGCCTTCTTAACAACAAGACCAACTACTTAAAGGCTGTTGATAACTTAACCTTAGATATTTACAAAGGTGAGTGCTTTGGCTTAGTAGGTGAGTCTGGTTGTGGTAAGACCACTTTAGGTAAGATGATTGCTGGTCTTTACAAGCCAACTCAAGGTGAAATCATGTTCAACGGCGTAAACTTAGGTGCCATTACTCGTAATGAGCGTCGCAAGTATGCCCGTGACATTCAAATGATTTTCCAAGACCCATACTCATCTTTAAACCCTCGTATGACTGTTGAGGAAATTATCTCTGAGCCTATGGTGGTTAATAAAACACATCATGGTCCAGAAATCTCCAAGAGAGTTGAGTACTTACTTGAGTGCGTAGGTTTAGCTAAACAGTATAAGACTCGCTATCCACACGAGTTCTCAGGTGGCCAGCGCCAGCGTATTGGTATTGCCCGTGCTTTAGCTGTTTCCCCTCGTCTTATCGTATGTGATGAGGCTGTATCAGCTTTAGACGTATCCATTCAAGCTCAGATCTTAAACCTCTTAGACGATTTAAAGAGCGAGTTTGGTCTTACTTACTTGTTTATTGCTCACGGTTTAGCAGCTGTAAAGCACATTAGTGACCGTATTGGTGTTATGTATTTAGGCTCTTTAGTAGAGGTAGCTCCTAAAGAGGCAATCTATGACAACCCAATGCATCCATACACTAAGTCATTAATTTCTGCTATTCCTATCATTGATCCAAATAAGCGTAAGGATCGTATTTTATTAAAGGGTGACTTACCAAGCCCTATCGATCCTCCAAAGGGATGTCGCTTTAATAGCCGTTGCTTTGTGGAAAACTGCCAATACAAGCAAGAGTCTCAAATCTTATTACCAAATGGTAACCATTTGGTTGCTTGTAAGCATGTTACCGAAGGTGGCGTAGTAGAGCACTAAAGCTAAGCTATCACAAGTATGTCCTAATTAGCAGGAGCCTCAAGCTCCTGCTTTTTTTTGCCTATAGAAAACTCATAATCACTACCCACTTCATGCCTTAACAACCCCATTCCTGAACCTGAAAGCCAAGCCAACCTAAGCATCCCCACCCCAGCCATACCAAAGCTCAGCCAAGCCAAGCTAATCTAAGCAAGGCTAACCTAAGCCAAGCCTGGCTAAGCTAAGCTCAGCTAAGCGCAAAGACTCAATACTAGCTTTATTCTTACTAAATTCTTAATAGCGGTCACTGACTGTAAATTCCCTTTTGTTCTATAGTGCTAGTAAGTTGCCTGATTTTAGGTATAGCTAACATGAGGTAGAACATGAATAGTAATGATAAATTCTTTAGTTTTGTTAATGCTATAGAGCTCAATAATGTTCCTTGGGAGAGATTAATCTGCACTAATGGTAGAGCAACTGATATTCCTAAGTTGTTAACTCAGCTCACCTCTTTAGATCCTAACAAGGCCCCATCAGCCTTAAGAGACCTATCATTACAAATTGAGCACCAAGAAACAGTATGGACAGCAGCTCCCTTTGCTTTAATCTTTATGGGGCGTTGTGGCGACCAAATAAGAGCAAGTGAACCTAAGCTGCCTAAATTACAATCAGACTTAAGTGAATACTTCCAAGAGCTATTAGACATATGCACTCAAGCTCTTAGCTACTATGATAGTAAGGAGCAGGCCTTTAGCTCATGGCAGGAGTTCTTTAACGAAGAGCACCTACTCCCTCCTATCAATTATGACGAGCTATGCGCTGACGAGGACGATGATGGTGAGTATGAAGAAGAACTAGATTGGGAAGAGGACTTGCCTGATAGCCCTACACTAGTATTAAGCTGCTATGAGTACTCCAAGCGTATATTAGAGTTCTATCTTAACAAATGGAATGAGCCCCTAACACCAGCTTAGCCCTAAGCTAGCCTTTGGCTAGCCAAAGCGCAGCACAGGTAAGCTACACAGCTAGCTGTGCTGCGCTTAGCTAGTACCTGATCAAGCCAACTAAAGTACCTTTGGATGATACTGTTATAAGCTGCGTTGAGCAGCTCTAGGCATGGCTACTCTGGACTGGTCTTAGCTGTACAGGTATAGGCAGGTGAGGGCAGTTTGAGGCTAAGAGAAGGGATTGGCTATCTTTACAGTTAAAGTTAACGTTGTTGGCTTTGCAGAGACGCTTGTAGCTACATAGCGCAAAACAGAGCGGCAGTGCTGTGATGCTGTGCCGCAGAGCTGCGGCACAGCTATGAGCTGGGCAGAGCAAAGCGGGCTTAGCAGGCATGGGCCTGGATGACTGAGTTGGATTAGGTTGGGATGGAGAAAATTGGAGGAGCCAGAAACAGAAAAACCACCGTTAGGTGGCTTTTTTTTGAGGGCTTAAAAACGAAAAAACCACCGTTAGGTGGTCATTCAAGAAAAGTGGTGCTGATACCGAGAATCGAACTCGGGACCTCACCCTTACCAAGGGTGCGCTCTACCAACTGAGCCATATCAGCACTCAAAATTAAGCCTGGCGATGACCTACTCTCGCACAATCGTACGTTGCACTACCATCGGCGTGACTACATTTCACTTCTGTGTTCGGAATGGGGACAGGTGGGTCTATAGCACTATGGTCGCCAAGCAA
>NZ_JALKIM010000021.1 GCF_023050945.1 Anaerobiospirillum sp. NML120448
GAAAATATAGAATCCATATAATTAACACTATTTAAATATGTGTTATTAAATTGCTGATAAATATGCCTTTCATTAAAAAAATCTTTAAATCAAACTAATTGCTCTCATATTAAAGATTTTTACCAAAATATTGGAAATTTTTTATAAATTTCTATTATTTTTATAAAAAATCTGTCATTTATACGCAAAAATCACTAATAATCTCATATTTATCACCATCAAATTTAACCAAACTTAAAAAGTACACTAAATTAATCTTTTTATTAAAAACACCGTGTAAACACCCCAAACACCATATCCAGATCCAGCCAGTACCAATAATTACAGAATTATGATTTCAAAGCGTATCTATCATGGCTTATAAAGAGCTTAAATAAGAGCTTTATAAAGGAAAACATAAGCTACATAGATATAAAACAGGTGTTTAAGTAGTTTTTAACTCAGGCACTAGAACAAGCACTTGCACAAGCACAAACTAATCCCTCCTAGCCTGTATAAGCTCAATAGCTTAAGAAAGAAGCCATCGCAATTGTCCTAACGCTCATAAGGTTCATATTCTCCCCATATTTGCTGTTCTTTTGGCTATTTGCTCTCTATTTGAATCAAATAACACTAAAACCAAGGCCTTTAGCTTACCTCAATCATACAAAACGGGAAAACTTTTAAACTTTGCTATATCTAGTGCAGTGAATAAATCCTTTAAATATCATCTTTCTTGTGGGAAAAGTTTCTTATATAGATATAAAACAGCTTTTTTGGTAGTTTTTAACCAAACCTAGGAGTTTAGACTTAAGCAGCAGTTTTTTAGGGTAATAGGCCTTTATTCGCAGCTTTTACTGCTATTTTGAGGAGTTCTGGTGGCTTAAAGCACCTGTTTAACCACAAATTAGGGACTAAACCCAGTCTTTTAGCTCCCCTCAATCATACAAAATTGGCAAACTTTTAAACTTTGCTATATCTAGCACTACGAATAAATCTTTTAAATATCGGCTTTCTTGTGGGAAAAATCTGTTATATAGATACAAATCAGCTTTTTTGATAGTTTTTAACTAAAGCTAAGACTTAAGCTCTAGCTTAGGCTAGTTTTATGACTTTTGGTTGAAAAAGCACTTCTTAGCTGCATATTTACTGCTATTTTGAGGAGTTTAGGTGGATTAAAGCATCTGTTTAACCACAAATAAGGGTTAAATCCAGGCTTTTAGCTCACCTGAATCATACAAAAAGGGCAAACTTTTAAAGTTCGCTATATCTAGCACTGTAAATAAATCTTTTAAATATCGTGTTTCCTGTGGGAAAAATTTATTATATAGATACAAATCATCTTTTTTGGTGATTTTTAACCAAACGTTAGAGTCCTTAGAGCTTAGGCTTAAGTAGCAGGTTCTTTAGGTTAATAGGCCGATATTAGCAGCTTTTACTGCTATTTTGAGAAGCTCTGGTGGCTTAAAGCACCTGTTTAACCACAAATTAGGGGCTAATCCCAGGCTTTTAGTTCTCCTGAATCATACAAAAGGGCAAACTTTTAAACTTTGCTATATCTAGCACTGCGAATAAATCTTTTAAATATCATCTTTCTTGTGGAAAAAATTTATTATATAGATACAAATCATCTTTTTTGGTGATTTTTAACCAAACGTTAGAGTCCTTAGAGTCCTTAGAGCTTAGGCTTAAGTAGCAGGTTCTTTAGGTTAATAGGCCGATATTAGCAGCTTTTACTACTATTTTGAGGAGCTCTGGTGGCTTAAAGCATCTGTTTAACCACAAAGTAGGGGCTAATCCCAGGCTTTTATCTCGCCTCAATCGTACAAAAGTGCAACTTTTTAAAGTTTGTTATATCTAGTGCTGTAAATAAATCTTTTAAATATCGTGTTTCTTGTGGGAAAAATTTATTATATAGATACAAAATGGCTTTTTTGCTGATTTTTAACCAAACGTTAGAGTCCTTAGAGCTTAGGCTTAAGTAGCAGGTTCTTTAGGTTAATAGGCCGATATTAGCAGCTTTTACTGATATTTTGAGGCGTTTTAGTAGCTTAAAACACTCGTTTAACCACAAATAAGGGCTAAAACCAGGCTTTTAGCTCTCCTGAATCATACAAAAAGGGCAAACTTTTAAAGTTTGTTATATCTAGCACTGTAAACAAATCTTTTAAATATCATGTTTCTTGTGGGAAAAATTTATTATATAGATACAAAACAGCTAATTATATAAGTCTTGTAGGGCTAAGGAATTTCTTTGAGTGCTGGCAGTGCTGAGCAAATCTCTTCCCATAAGAGCGCTTCATTATTATTTGAGCTGTTAAGTTCGATTACTCCTATTTTAGTTGGAGGCGCTATTAACTGAGCTATAGGTGATTGATGGTAGTGCCAAACATGGTTGTTAAGATCATGATTGCTTTCGTTAATCTTACTTTTACCTTGTAAGGCGTACATCATTTTAGGAGGCTTAGTACCTATTGCTAGACCACATAAATCGTATAAAGACAGCTCTTTTTGGTCTAGGCTTTGTTGTTGCTCTGGGCTTAACTGTTTTAAGGAGATGCTTGCTATGTTTAAGCAATACTTCTCTATAAGATTATTAATATGAGTTTTGATAATGGTATCGCCTGTAGAGTATTTAGCATCAAAAATAAGGTATTCACAGATCTCTGACGAGGCTATTTTTAAGACAAAATCAGGGTTATAGAAGTTAAAGTCAGCATCTTGGGTATCAATGCTGCTGTATGAGTTATTCTGATCCATTCTAAACAACATATTGTGGTTTTCGATATAGGATCCAGACACAATTGGCTGATAATACAAAGTTATAGAATAAGGTGGTTTGCTGAAAAAATAAGTATTAGCAACCTTTTTCACTTCGGTATTTCTAGCTAGATTTACACGGTATTGGTAGTTAATTGGTATCTGGTTTTTATCTGGGCTAAAACCATGGCTAATTAGCATGTTAATCAGACAATATAGGCAGTAGTACTCAAATAAGCTGTCTAAGGTTTTGGCCTCTAATATGAGGCGTTCCTTATTAAGATTACAACTTTCATGTTCAAAGTAGTCTTTCATACATGAATAAACATGATGGTATGGGGCTATTTGTTGATATACATTGCTGCTTGGAGGAAGAGAAGCAAAACGACCCTCCTTTAAGGCTTTATCATGGGAGTTAAAGCCAAACAGTTTTCCATATTGGTTTTTAACTTGTTTGAGCTTAATAATTTGCTCGTACAATAAGTCAAGATCACTGCTTAAGTTCTCATAGTTAAGCTTCTCTAGCGGAAATTGTAATTGATGAGATCTAAATGAGTTTGCTCTCATTTTGTCTTTTATAAGACAGGCTAACTCATTATGGATATTGATGGCATCTTGTAATACCTGAGCTAAGAATATACATATTTGTATATTCTCCTTAATTTTAAAATTCTTTATTTTGCAAACAGCAGGAATTCTCTTAGATACGGTTTGATTACTTGGGGTATAGCAAGGATCTTGAGCTAAGTATTGAAAGCTAATAGGGCTTATCGTTCTTAGATGATTAGGGGATGTTGGTTCTAAGATAGGCTCGTAGCTATATTTAGCCTGACTTGTAAAAGGTATGAAATTACTCTTATAACAAGTGACTACCTTGCTAATAAGTTTATTAAAGCTTTTGATAGTTAAAGATGAGGTATGATCTTTATTGAGCTCTTGGGGGAACATTAAAGCAATAATGTCACTACAAGCCTTATCTGTCAGGCTCTCAATCATAGCTTGGATATGATGTTGATGCTGTGTTATCGAGCTTTGACACAGAATATTAGGGCTTAATAAGGATAGAGTCTTCCAATCATTGACAACGATCTGTATGCCTATTGTTATCTGGTCGTAAAACAAGAAAAATGGCTTGTCTTTTAGTCGTGGGTATTTAGTATTTCCGCTCCAGTAATAACCTTGGCTGTGGTGGCGTGCAGATAAGATAAACTGCCCAATATCAAAACCATTGATAGTTAAATTGATGCTATTAATGTTTTCCTCAAGAAGGTTATCGCTAAGCTTTAATGCTATCTCGTAATCGTCGTTTTCATAAACACCATAGTTGATGCCATCATTATTGATGGCTTTTAAAGCTGAAAGCTCAGTGCTTAAAGGAATAGTACTGGTAGTACTATGGTACTTGCTCTTGTTGATTAGAGTTAATTCAGCACTATACATGTAATTTCCTTTAAGCACCAAAAGTTAATTAAAACGAAAAGAACTGATAAAACATGCTTTCCATGCCTTGCTGATACATACGTTGTAGATGGCTATGACTCAAAGGCATACTTTCATATGGGCACAATCTTAATAGCTCTTCTATCAAAGCTTGATACTGCTGAGTAGAGCCCTTTATGGTAGGTAAGATCTTTTGGGCAAGAGCATAGTCAAGCACCATTAAAGATTTATCAGAGCTGGTGCTATTCATGTAATAAATAGCATTAGCACAATAGCGCTTTAGCATGTTGCAAGAGCGTTCAGATAAAGGCATGAGCAGTTTTTCTTGGCTAAATAACTCACAAATGGCTTGCCATTTTGCTGTAGCCAGGTCATTGCTCTCACATAGATTAAGTGAGCTATTGTTACTATTAGTAGTGCTATTAAAGGCACTTATCAGCTGTTCATAGGTAATGGTACTCTGGTCATCACTATATTGATTGGCTCTGCGCTCTTGTTCGTCGGCAGTTTTATTAAGGCCTAAAGTAATAATAAAGCTACGATCAATAAAGCGCTCTGATAATGGCTCAGTAGTATGGTCATTGTTGATGGTGGTAATAAAGCGTAATTGTTGTGGCAATATAAACTTATGATCACCACCCAAGTTTAAATAGGCTCTATGATTAGCATCCAGATCGCAGGCGCTAAATAGAGGAGACCAGTAATACTCTAAGGGGCTTAAGTTAGCTTCATCCAACAACATGAGATAAGGGTAGGTATGATCTACGCCTTTTGAGCTGTGCATAAGATATAAGGCTTCATCATTAAGCTGTTTAAAAGCATTGAATGCTAGTACATTACTTGGCTCTAGTTTTTTGCTAATAGGGTTGTAGTAGCCAACAAAATCTTTAACTGATCTCCAGTCTTTTTCTACAGAAACCTCAGTAAAGCGCTCATAAGGAGAGTTGTTGACATCATAACTATTTAAGTTATGAGCTAAACCTAAGGATTGAGCCAATAGGCGACATAATGAGGTTTTACCACAGCCTGGTCTGCCTGATAGAGTGGTAATAAAGCCTTGGGTGATACACAATAAAATATTGGCAGTATCATTTAGACCAAAGTTCTTATAGCCACTGCTTTTAATGAAAGAGTGGACTCGTTCAATAATTTGCTGACCATCAATATAAATATGATTATGCTTTAGCATATCGTTAGCTAAGTAGATTGGCTTATTTACGCTATTTTGTGCATTGGTATCGTTACTGATGGCTACTTGATTATTAGTACTCTTACTAGCTTTGGACAGTTCGGTAATTTGTGCTAATTGCTGCTGATACTCATTACGAGCATGGCTTAATTGCGCCTTTAAATTTAAAAGCTCTATTTTAGATTGTTCAATGCTAACTTGTAGCTGATCTCTTTGGGCAATATGGCCTAATAAAAGCTGATTAAACTCTTGTTGCTGACAGGCCTTGTAATTATCCTCCTTAAGTTTAGCTTCCTGAACATTAGCTTGTTGCATCGTCAGATAGTTCTTGAAGAGAATAAGTTGAGTTGGGTGTAAGTATGTTAAGGCACTAATAGAGTTAAAAGCGCTAAAAACATGACTATTGTATGCGTTGCAGCCTTGATGACTACCCATATGTTGAGCTTGTTGCTTTAATTTTGAAGTGAAATTAGTGTCAGCAATAATAGTTGCATAGCAATTATTTAAAAGCATGCTGATCTTAGTGAGTCTTAAAATGCCTAACTTAAGATTCTCACTATGATCAATATATTGTTCAATGGAGCGTAATAGCCCCAAAATGTCATTAATAAAGCCTAAGTATAAGGCAGCTATATTAATTTTTGAGGCAAGAGAACATACAAGGGCGTTTACTCGCTCTTGGTGCGCGTCTTGAGGCTCGTCTTGAAGCTCGTGTTGGAGTGAGTCAGCTTGGCTATTTGAGTTAAGTTCGGTAAAAGCACTGTAGTCTTTTTCTATTTGCTCGTTAAGCAAAGAGCCTTGTTTTATAAGGTTCTGAATATGGTTAAAAGTGGCTGGATCTTCTAAAAAATTATAAAAGGGCTGTTGTAATTTATAGTTTATGTTTTTTAAATCAATGCGTGATTCCAGCCACTTATTTTGGACATCGGCATTAGAGGTGCACTTTGCGAGCAGTTGATTGTAAAGCTTTTGCTCAAAGGCAATGAGGTTGGCTGGGGTGAGCTGGTTAACAAGTTCATCATGCTCAATATCCAAAATACTATTTAATAGCTTGGCTTTGATATGGGGATTATTTAGAAAATCATCAATAGCTTTGAGTAAATTGTCTTTATTTACAAAGAATTTTTTTAAATAATCGGCAAACTTATAAATACGCTCATCATGCAAGTAAGAAGGATTAGCATAGAGCTTTTTACAAAGTTCTAGGATGTTAGATTGATCCTTTTCTGTTAGCTCAAAATAGGTAAATAGATCTTGGGAGATGAGTTTTGAGAGTTGCTCAAAATTAATAAAATCAGTTTTATCTTTATCCGATACATTTTCATTAAAAGCTTTAACATACATGAGCTTAAAGTCTTTAATGGCTAATATGTGCTTTTTAAGTTCGCTATATTGATAAACATAAATAAAGTAATCGCAAGCTTCGTTGGCAAAGAGCTCGAGGTCATTGTTATTAATTTTGTAGTGCAAAGGACCAATGAGTTTATCATCGACTGCAAGCAGGATTTTATCGGTAAGCAAAGGCTGGTCTAAAGAGCTTAAGCTTAACTTCTTGCAGCTTATGATTTCGTTGTAATTTTGGGCAGTATGAAATACCTGATAAAACTCATTAACGTTAAGTGGGCTAAGGTTAATATTACAAAAAGGATTGCTAAACCTATCTTCATAACAAAAGCAATTAAGAATAACATCCTGATTATCAGTATTATTACTTGCAATTGAAAGGGGACTAAACAAGGTAAACTTTACTACTTGTCCTAAGCTATTGAGTTTACTTTGCCATTGCTCATTACTGGTGATTTGAGGAAAGAAAATACGTAAACAATAATGGTCATTATTGTTTTCCATATTATTAGAGTTAGCTAAAAAGGCTGGCAAGTTAGCTTTGCTAAAGAATAGGCCATTACCTTCGTAATCATCCTCAGGAGCATTCTGAAAATAATAAGGAAAGAGATCAATGGCAAATAAGGTTGATGCTAATTCAGTGGCTGATGGTTCAAAAATATTCTTTAAAAAACCAATACCTGTAAGAGGCAACTGCTGTTGATCTTTCATAATAGTCCCATCAATTAATAAGCAAATAACATTAAAATCATAGTATCTAACTATGAGATAGCCAATAGTTTATTAAAAAAAAGCGCACTTTCGTGCGCTTAGTCTTAAAAGATAAATCACTATTTTCCAATACAAAATGTGGAAAAAATAATGCCTAAGATATCATCTGAGGTTACCTTTCCAGTAATGGTTCCTAAATGATTTTGAGCTAAGGTAATTTCTCTTGCGGTAAGAACAAGATCGCCTAGCTCTAGCATCTGAATAGCTCTTTGTATAGCAAGATAGCTTTCTTGTAGCTCTGATAAATGACGGCGACGAGCTGAGAATACGCCCTCGGATGGAATAATACCGAGTATTTCTTGAAGCTTAGTGCGTAATACATCTAAACCACCATCTTGCTTAGTAGAAGTACTAATTTGTGGGTATTGGTTTAATGGCTCGCTATTTAACAGCTGTTGGGTCTGCTCGTTAGGAGGTAGATCTTGCTTTGATTTAACTACTAGTATGTTCTTTGGATTATCAAAGACCTTTTTAATATGATTGAGGGCTTCTAAAGCGTCATAAGCTTCTTTAGAGCTATCAATCATAAGTAAAATTAAATCAGCCTGCTTAAGCTCATCAAGAGCTTTTTGAATGCCAATAGCCTCAATTTCATCTGATGGGGTATCTCGAATACCAGCGGTATCAGTAATAGTTACAGGAATGCCTCCAATTTCGATGTTGACGGTTAAAACATCTCTAGTGGTTCCTGGAATATTAGTAACAATAGCTCTATCAGCTCCAGCAAGAGCATTTAGTAAAGATGATTTACCTGCATTTGGCTGTCCTGCTAGAACAATACGTGCGCCTTCATTAAGCTTTACGCCTTGATTAGCAATAGTTTGGGCTTGTTGAGCTAAGCTTAATAGTTCTTTGAGTTCATCATTGGCCTTACCAGAGTCAAAGAAGTCCTCATGCTCCTCAGGAAAGTCCAAGCAAGCCTCAATTCTTACTCTAAAGTTGGTAAGTTTCTGGGTAAGTTCATCTAAACGATTAGCAAAGGCTCCGCTTAAAGAGGCTAAAGCGGCTTTGGCAGCACTCTCAGAGCCTGCTGAGATTAAGTCTTCAACTGCTTCTGCTGCTGTTAAATCCATACGACCATTGAGAAAAGCTCGTCTAGTAAATTCTCCAGGCTCAGCTTGTCTTACGCCTTTAAATTTAAGAACGGCGCTTAGCACTCTTTGAGGAACGATATTTCCACCATGGCCTTGAATTTCGATAACATCTTCGCCTGTATAAGAGTGTGGGCCTTTAAAATAAAGTAAAACACCCTCATCAATAACCTCATCACCATCGTAAAACTTACTAAAGTAAGCATAACGAGGCTTAAAAGGGAAAACCTCAGAGCCGTCTTGAGCGTCAGTAGTATTTTCTTTTTTAGTAAGCTTGCTTGCAACGTATAAGGCTAATGGTCCTGAAATACGAATGATAGCAATGCCACCACGTCCAGGGGCCGTAGCAATAGCTGCAATTGAGTCAGTAGAGTCTGCCATAAAGCCACCTTTTAATTTTTCTAAACAAATTAATAAAAAAGCCTCAAGATTGAGATTACCTATTATGGTGTCTATCAATGCTTGAGGCTTCTTGTTTGTTTCTAGCTAAACTTTACTTAGTAGGGACGTTCTTTACGTGAAGACCCTTCTTCTCTAATGATCTGTAAATAATCACTTGTTGGAAGATAGTAAAGATGTTAGAAATTAACCAGTAGACGGTTAAGCCTGCTGGGAAGGTACAGAACATGAAGGTAAAGACTAATGGCATTGCCATAAAGATCTTCTTCTGTAATGGATCTGTTGTAGGGGTTGGTGACATCTTCTGGATGAAGTACATAGAAATACCATACAGAATAGGGGTCACAAAATAAGGATCATGTACTGATAAATCGTCAATCCATAAAATAAATGGTGCATGACGTAATTCAGTAGACTCCATTAAGGTCCAGTACAATGCAATAAAGATTGGCATCTGGATTAATAATGGGAAACAACCGCCTAATGGGTTAACCTTCTCATTCTTATAAAGACGCATGGTCTCTTGACCAAGCTTTTGGCGGTCATCGCCAAAGCGCTCACGAAGCTCTTGCATTTTTGGAGCTAATAAGCGCATCTTTGCCATAGAAGTATATTGGCTCTTGGTAAGTGGGAATAATACACCACGTACAATCAAGGTTAAGATAATAATGGAGAAGCCCCAGTTACCAACAAAGCTATGGATGAACTCAAGAATCTTAAATAATGGAATGGAGATGAACCATAACCAACCATAGTC
Organism: Anaerobiospirillum sp. NML120448; assembly: GCF_023050945.1. GTDB lineage: Bacteria > Pseudomonadota > Gammaproteobacteria > Enterobacterales > Succinivibrionaceae > Anaerobiospirillum. The sequence goes on from NZ_JALKIM010000021.1 coordinate 9,731, forward strand.
AACGGTAAGGTCGAGGTTTGGAGCTACCTTTTCCATTTCATCTTGGCTCTTAGGGCCTACCCACATTGAAGACTTAAACTCATGGCTAGAGTGAGCATCAATAGTAGTAGGCTCGGTACGAATACCGATAATAGCTTCGCTGCCATCCTTAGAGGCATTAGAGAATACTACGTTTTGTACACCCTCAGTGTTATCACCGATCCATGCAGAAACGAAGTAGTGTTGAATCATTGCAACCCAACCACCAGTAGTTTTTACACTAATAGGTGCCTTTTCTAAAGAAAGGTCAACTAAATCCTGAAGAGTGTTCTTTTCATAGCGAGTCTCAGCAGTGGAGTATGCAGTGCCACGATAAGCACCAGCCACCATCATAGCGCCGCCTGGTTGCTCTTGTAAGCTAGCATCAACAGTTTGCTTTAACTGACCATAGAATGCCATAGAGAGTGGCTTATCAGTATTGTTAACTACATCGTACTTAACATCAACTACATAAGAACCACGCTTTAAGGTATAGGTCTTGGTATAGTCCACACCGTTTTGGCTAAATTGTAAAACAGCACTTACGCTATCCTCGCCTTCCTTCATCTCATAGCTGTTAGCGCTAGAGGTATAGGTAGGACGGGCTTTAGAGTCTGGGCCGTTGGCACCAATAAGGCCTGATTGAGACATATAAACAAAGAGAGGATCATTCATTAAAAGATGGAATGGATCATCCTTGTTTAGCTCTTGCATAACCTTTAAGAGCTTAGCGTCAACTACGTCACCACCAATAGAGGAAATAGAGAGCTTTAAGGTGTCATTACTTAAAGTAATGAGTTTACCTACAGAACCCTTAGTGCTTTCAGCAGCGGCAACTTGCTCAATTCGCTGAGCATGCATTTGAGCTTGCTGCTCCATGGTGATCTTATCTCTTTCCCAACCCCAGTAAATGAAGAGGGTTAAAGTTAAAAAGAGAATAAAAAGTATGTTTCTTTGTTGTTCCATAATCACGCCGCGAGAGGACAGTCGAAGTAAATCGAATGGGATTCGCAGCCTCCTCCTTTCTAAATTCGGTTAGATAAGTTTTGCTTGGTAAGAAGTTTGAGCTTCTTAATATGTCACACCGTCTTTAGTTACCACTAGAACACCATCAACTAAAACAAAAAATTGTTTTGATGACAGAATTAGTTGTAAAAAAGACAGTTTTTCTTGAGCATTACTAAACCAATAGCTTTAGTAACTCTCAAGGCAATAATAGGTGGCGAACGTCGTTTTTAACTTCAAAAAGTTCAAACTAAGGCTAACTTAGGTGATCTTAGTAATAAAGATCTTTTCAGTAGCCGTAAACAAATCACCAAAATTTATCAAAGATGGCTGCCATCCATTAGGAAAGGAAACAGCTCATTATATTTGCACATGCTAAATCAAAGTCAGGTCTTAAGTAGCCTAAGATAAAACTTAATAAGCTCAGTACCATAAGTTATATAAGATAGGTTTAAGTTCAGTTCCAGCAATTTAAATTAGCTTAAGTACGCTAAATTCCATTTAGGTACAGTTCCTAAAATAAATGCCGCATAAGTACTAAAACTCTTTTAACTTACGCTTAAGAGACTTATTTATTGCTCTAAATATAGAACTTAAGGTTAACCTTGTTTAGACAGCAAATAAAAAAAGGTGCCTACCTTGCCTTGGCAAGATGTTAATGCAACTTTTTGTATTAGTGACTAATACCATTGCCCCAAACTAAGCTATTTTACTGTTTACAAAGCCTGATAGCACCTATAAGGATAAGTAGTTGCTAGTAGGTTTTGCGTGCCAGAAAAAGTGCCGTCTATTATACCTGAGCATTGTCTGCGTTTTTTCATTTTGCACTCTACTTTTAACGATAAAGATCACATATCTTTGGTTAGTAGAGGAAAAAGAACAGGCATACACTTACTACAAAGTAAAGACTTACTTTGGTAAGTTTTGATCAGACGTTACATCCTTTAAGGATTGGTTGTTTTCGCTATTGTCTTGGGAAACTTTGTTAAGGTGGCTATCAAAGTCAGACTTTTTAGGTACTGGATCAATACCACCTTCGTTTAAGGGATGGCATCGACTAATACGTTTTGTGCCGAGCCACATGCCCTTAACAAGACCCCATTCTTGAATGGCCTCTAAGGTATATTGCGAGCAGCTTGGATAAAAACGACAATGCTGACCTAATAATGGACTTAGAAGTTTTTGGTAGGTGCGGATCATTAAGATCGCCGATTGCCCAACTGGCGAGAGATTTGAGCCCATAGCCTATCTAAAGTTGAACTAATATCGTGATTACTAATGTCACCAATACCTGGTCGAGCTAAAAAGACCAGATCTACATTAGGAAGGGAATCTTGGGAGAGCCTAAAAGATTCTCTAACTAAGCGCTTGACGCGATTACGCCAAACAGCACGTTTTAAGACCTTTTTAGGCACAATTAGCCCGAGACGTGGGGTGTCGGACTCATTCTTGCAAGCAAGAATAAGTATACCTTTAGCACCAACACGCACGGGCTTTTTAAATACCTGGTTATATTCCTCGCTAGTAAGAAGTCTTAACTTGCGAGGAAATGATAAATTAGGCATTTATTTCAAATTAAACGCTTAAACGCTTGCGGCCCTTAGCACGACGACGTGAAAGAACCTTACGGCCATCAGCAGTGCGCATACGCTTACGGAAACCATGGGTGCGCTTACGCTTTAAAACGTTTGGCTGAAAAGTACGCTTCATTTAACTATTTCTCCAAAGGATGGCATAGTCTCGTGTAAAGACATGCCTTATATAAGGTGTGCAACCCAAGCGCAGAACACCTAAATATAAGCTTAAGCACATCAGTTAACTGATTACCACTAAAAGCGTCGGTGAAGAGGCTTGGCACTGGATGCTTAACAGCATTCAGCTAAGTTCATAGTGTGTCTAGTGATAGAGTTTCTATTACTAGACACAGTCAAGGATCAGTAAATATACCTTAGTTAGTTAATCTACTGATCCTTGAGAAAAATCTGGAGTAGGTTTGAGGCAACACCTACTAACAGTAGGGGCCAAACTTACTGAAATGCACATTTTACAGTGTTGCAAGTCACAAAATCAAGGTTTTTAACTTATTATTTAATTATATTTGTTAGCTTTTGATTATTAGGTGCACACATATGGCTGATCAGTAATTATTAACTTACTTTAATAAGTTATTTAATAAAAGATAGTTAAAACACTCTCTTTGCCTTCAATCTATCAAAGCTAAAAAGTCCTATTTTCCCTATAAACTCGATCAGTATCTGAGTTAAATTTGCCATCAATAGAAATTTTGTGCCAAGTTTACGCCAGAAAACAAGATAAATAACAAGAATCAGTAAAAATCAGCATCTGAGAGTAAAATTTTTGATCTCTTATTGTTAAAAAAATGCTAAAATGGGGCACTTTAATCGTAAAGCTAAAACTTTCATTATTTTGGTTAATGAATGACTTTTAGTTTCATAACTTTTGATCTTTAAATAGATCCTCTTCTTTGCTGATGTTAAAGGAAAGCTAGCTCTTTTCTGTAGCTCGTTGAAATTAAGATAACGCGTTATTAAAAAATATCAGTGTCTAATACAACACAACCTACCAGAGAGTTGTCTAACAGACAAAATGGCTCTTTGGAGAAAATAAGGCATCAAAAGATAGTTCAATCAGGAGTTACTTGTAGCTTTTGATCTTTTGCGCCCTAAAAAAAGTGATTTAGGCTGTGTTTTTTAGCAAAAAAGAGGTTCGAATTTAAGATAAAATAAAGGCTGGTGAACAATTTAGTATTTTTAGATACAAATTGATTAAAGTGGCCTTGATTTAAAGATTTTAAGGAGCTTTTGTTTAGTGCAAAAGCGCTAGGTAGCATCACTAATTAATTTAGTGGTGTTTTGAGTGGAATCCTAAAGTAGATTATTAAGTCTTACTTTATTTTTTCCTCATGGTTTACGAATAAAGATTCCCGAGCTAACGCTTCTACTTCAAAAACAGCACTTTGGTGCTCATTGTGCTTTTTTTCAAGTAGGTGGCGGGGGTGATATTCTGTTGCCATCAGGTAAAGGATTTGGATGCTATCATGGCAAGTCTGGCGACACGCCATTTTGCGTGTAGCCGCTGCTACTGAAGAGTCTTTAGAAGCGCAAATTATCAAACTATTCTTTACTCAAGTAGGAATGGTATTTGATAAAGACCTTAATAAGGTACGCTTTGTTTGCCCTAGTGAATACGTCTATAAGTCTTTTAGTCCTTATAGCATGCGTTTTTACTATGAGCTAAAGAACCTTTTGGGCACAAATGATCTTGGTTTTTCTTTGGAGGTAGTTTCCTCCAGAGAGTTTTTGCTATTGCAAGAAAATGGCACTATTCCAAGTCAAGAGACCTTGAGTTCTATTAGCTTAGAACAAGCACCTGATGAGGTTGTAGGGGATTCAGTATTCCCTACTACGGCTTGTATTGCACTCGAAAATAGCTCAAATAATGAAAGCTTAACCATGGGAACTGAGTCATCAGTGGCCCACGATGACGCTCGCCCAAAAAATAAGCCAAAGACCAAGGCCTCAAGCGTAGTTAAGCCTACTAGCACTCCAAAGTCTCAAAAGACCACCAAGACTACAAAGACCAAAAAGAAAGACACTACCTGTGTTAAGAATAGTGCATCTTTAGAGTCTAATAATGTCTCCACTCAAGACGTTGGTGCTAAAGAGTTAAATACTCCAGACTTTACTCGTCTCTTTAATATCAAGCCAAAATCAAGAGCCTTATTCTCCACTCCAGAAGGATCAATATTATTTGATCCAAGCGCTAAAGATACAAAAACTGGAGAGGCTGCAGAGCTTTTTAAGAAATATCACAACTCTACAATCTTTACTAGCAAGGCCAAGTTTGAAGCCCAAGCTAAGTTATTACAAGAGCGATCTTATCAGGAACAAAAAGCAGAGGTTCTTGAGGATAGAGTATGCGAGCAATCTCAGTTTAAACAAAGCACTAAAGCTGGTAATCAAACCTCTTTAAAGACAAGTAGAGCCTTAGATAATAAGGCTTTTGGCGTTTCTAGCTATGGTAGCAACAATACTCAAGCATCAAGCGCCACATCTGCTCAAGAAGGTGCTAGCTATTTCAATACTTTTAATGCCAATGGTGGCTTTAAAAAAGGTGCTTTAAACACTCCAAGTGTTGAGGATGACAAGCAGGATAAAAAAACTAAGTCACGTACTAAAGTTAGCAAACTTAGTAAAGAGCAAGCTAAGTTAGCTGCCAGTTACTTTGATTTTTATATTAAGTCTTGTAAGGACTGCCTAAAGAAAAGCAAAACATATGGCGTAGTTATGGATAAACTTAAACCAGTTTATCCACCTGAGAATCTTAGTGATAACTCTAAAGGCAAGGCAAAATATGGTGAGTGGGTCAATAAGTCTCGCATGCCTCTTGATCCTTTTGGCCGTCCTATCTCATTGTATGAGTTAGCCGCTCGTAATATGTGCATGGCTGAGGTCATTAATAATAGTGAGCTCCGTTACAATAAAATTAGTGAATTACCTATCACTGATTTTACTAATGGCAGACATAGAGTTATTACTGACAACATGTCAATTTATGAGCTCTGTTTGTTAGCTACTGATTTGTCTTATTTATCAGGCATTCCTTTAAACCGTTTGTTTGTTTCTGGTAAAAGAGATGATGTATTGCGTTACATCAATCAGTTCCGCTTTACCGATGACAAGATCCATCCTTTTGTGCCTGAGAGTAGGTTTAATACAGGCTTTAAATATGGCATCAGCGATTTAATGCTGGCTCGTGCCAAGAAAGATCCTGCTATTTTGCCTTATGTTTTAGAAAAGCTTGACTATAGCAAAATCAATTACAAGCTTGATCATCAAGATAGTCTTGGCCTTAATCTGCCTCAAAGACCAGATGAGAAGAGTCTATTGCTTAAGCTTAAGCCACATCATTTATTGGACAGTGAGTTCTTTAGTGAGAACTCAGAGCTTGTTGATAATACAGAAGTTATTAATGTAGATATGAACAAGCTTTCCGCTTTGGCTGCTCAAAATGAAGCTAAATTAGCAGAGATCTATCGTCAAGCTTTAATCAAGGTTAAAAATTCTAAGCCTGAAAAGAGCGTTGTATATCACATACCTCGTTATTACGAGATTATTCCATTAGAAACTTTGGAACGTTATTCTTTTAGCTTTTTAAAAGATAAAAGCAATTATGAGTTAAAGAGATTAACTCTTTATCCTAAGTTAAAAAATGGAAAAGTTGATTACTCTCATCCTATAGAGTGCGTTCAGATTCTGCCTCCTGCTGGTGTCTCTTTGACTACTTATAAGCAATCTATGCAGTCTGCTTTAGATTTTCTAAAGGACAATGCGTCTGCTAAATTCATGGAGCGCTTAGATCGTAATCTTGAGAAAAATAAAGAGTTCAAGCAGGAAAAAGCTGCTAAAGCCAAAGCTAAGCAGAATAAGCTCAAGTTAAAGGCTCAAGATGATCTTAAGCTTGATACTAGTGCTATTAGTAATGACGCAACAGTAAAACCAGTAAAGCAAACTGAGTTTACTGTTGTTGAGCAAGATATTAGCTCTAATATTAGTGCTAAGGCAGAAACTTGCACTCATAGCAATGAGTTTAAGGTAGTTGAACCTGAGGTTGCACCAAAGACCGCTAAAGATCCATTACCTGAGTCACAGCCAAGCTCCAAGAGCAATAATTATCTTGAAAAAGATGAGAGTAAGGCTCTTGATCGCATCCATATGCCTGATTTTGCCTGTGCTGTTAATGGTGTGGTCAATGATCCTTGGCTTAAACCAGGCCAAGTGGCTATGGCTAATCCTTGGGAACAGGCTGGAGCTACATCTAAAGCACTTTTAGAGCGCTTTAATAATCGCAATCTTGCCTCTAGTCAAAACAATGATAATGCTACTTGCAACAGCAAGTCGGCAGGAAATGACTCGTCTCGTAAGATTAGGGTTTATAGACCTAATGACTCTTTATTTAGCGTTAATAATAAACATCATCTTGAGATCCCTGTAGAGCAAGGTAGCGCTAAGGCTTTAGCCATGATCTATGCTCAAAAAGCTCAAGAGGATGCTCAAAACGGCGATAAGACTGGCTATCCATATAACTATGGTAAAAACTTACCTCCAGCTACTGAGGTGGTTGATAACAATAAGCCTCAGGAAAATGGTGTCGAGTTTACAGATTTTATTCCTAATAACGCAGATAAGATTAAGAGTAAAGCTGCCAATAGTCATAACACTACTGTAGCAAGTAAGCCTCGTAGTAAGCCACGATTACCATATCATGAGCTCATGCCTATTATTGTAGACGGCATGATCTTGGATATTAATGACAAGGCTATTTATGAAGGACACTTGGACAGTGACTACGCTAAAGAAACTATTGCTGCTCGTAGCCATAGCCATGATCCATGGAAGGCTCCTTTATCTTTAACTAATGCAGACGGTTCTGTAGTTCCTTTACCTAAAGAGAAACAACAGTCTCAAGAGTTGGGTGTTCGTCGTCAGGCTTTTGAAAACAAGCCTGGTGCGCTCAGTCATGTCTTAAATAATGGTGAGCAAGTAAGATCTGTCCATAACAATATTCCTGCTGCCAATGAGATCTACTATAACGAGTATGATCCAGAACTAGCTTATGCTGCTAAGACCTATACCTCCCCTGCACTTAATGTAGGTTCAGGAGATCATGGGGTACTTACCTTATTTGGTAAGGATGCATGTGACTATTTAGCTTATCAGGCAAAGCATCAAAAAGAACAGCAACAACTTATAGAGGAAGCTTTTGATAAAGGCATTTCTCCATATGATATTTATGATCGCCCAGAAACTATTGCTAGCAAGTTAGAGTTTATTCGTGCTCAAAACAAGCTAGAGGCTCAAAAAGAACAGCAAGCTGCTCAACAGAAACAGCAAGCTGCTCTAAAGGCACAACAGGATTCCCAAAAGGATCAAGTAGCTACCAAAAATGAACAGCAAGCTGTTCAAAATAGAGTAGTTGATTACGATGCGCTTAAGGCTCAAGAGCTAAAAGTATCTGTAATTAGCTTCCATGATGGCTTAGGTGATAATGATGAGCTTAATCCTTTATGGGATGCTACTCCTCATATTCCTAAGTTCTCGTCCTCATCTCCTAAGAGAATTTATATTGATGACTTTAATAGCATTGATACCCGCTCTTTAGACGAGCGCTTAGATGAGGAATTGTTTGGCGACTGGAGTACCAATAATAAAGCTCATAAGGTATATCCTGAGATTTATAGCACTAATAATGGCTACTACAAAAAGCCTTGCCATGTTTTAACCGAGCAAGAGCGTCAAGAGTTCTCCAAGAGAGCTATTGAAAATAGCCGTTGGTTTAACCTTGTTCAGTCTGAATTAGAGAATTTGGACAAGGAAATTAATAGTGTTGTTTGCGCCAATAACGAGTTTACCAATCCAGCTCAAGCTCCAGCACCAGCTCAGATCCAAGCCCAGGCCATGGATCAGGCCCAAGCTCCAGCCAAAGAGCAAGCTCAGGCCCAAGAGCCAAGCTTTGTTGAGGTACAACCTCAGGCCCCAGCTCAAGAGCAAGTTAAGGCTCAAGAGGCAAGCTTTGTTGAGATGCAGTCTCAGGCCCCAGCTCAAGGTCAAGCTCAGGCCCAAGAGCCAAGCTTTGTTGAGGTACAACCTCAAGCCCCAGCTCAAGAGCAAGTTAAGGCTCAAGAGGCAAGCTTTGTTGAAGTGCAGCCTTACGCTCAAGAGCAAGGTACAGCTATTGAGGTAGAGACTGAGAGCTATAGCGTTAGTGATATAGCTTTACAAGATTACTGTGCAGGTCAGCCTTATGAGCAATCTGTAGAGCAAACTTACACCCCAATACAAGAGCCAGTAGCTGTTTGCGAGCCATCTAATAATGTATATCCTCAACAGGATATGGCTTTATCTGAGTACTATGTAGAAGATTGCATTTGGTATGATGAAGTAGACAGTTATTTAGATGTTCTTGCTATTTCTAGCGTACCTGCAGCTGTTGAATTTGCTGACTACATATATATTGATCGTACAGATAATCTCCTAGAGGATGAGGTTCTTGACGATTTAATTGATTATCCTTCTGCTCTTTGCGGTCGTGGTTGGGAGTATTTTGAGGTAGAAACAAGAGTTATTAATACCTCTACACAACTCTATTACGTAGACGCTTGTAATGATGCTTACTCTAATATTGAAGGTGGCAAGCCTTGGTTTGCTGCATTTGAGAGTATGGCTCTACGTGATGAGTTCTGCCTGGCCAATGATTGCGATCCTGAGGAGTTACAGGAGTATATCTTTGAGCTTGAGCCTTCTACTTTTAACCATGATACTGCTCATGGCTATGATGTAGACTCTAACTACTCTATGAGTGCAGATGAGATGTACCGTGAGCAGGATATGATCGATTTTGCCTTATATGATGAGTTTGACCAGTTAGAAGCTTGGGAAAATGAGTCAGTATTAGAGCAACTTGCTCTTATTAATCAGCAAAATGGTTATCAAGCTCCAATGGATATGGGTATGCCTCAAGCTATGGATAATGGTTATCAGTCCTTTAATCCAATGCCTCAGGCTATGAGAGCACCAGCTCCAGTACCAGTACCTGAGCAAGTTAGCGCACTAGCACCTGTTAATAATTGTGTGCCTGTGCCTACTAGTGCTGTAGCTTCAGCTCAAGCACCAGCTCCAGCGCCTGTTACTGTCTCAGCTCAAGTGCCAGTAAGAGCACCAGTTTATGCTCCAGTACCAGAGTTTAATAACGTAGCCTATCCAATGGATATGCGTGTGCCTCAAGGCATGGATTATGGTTATCAGGCTTTAAACCCAATGCCTCAGTCTATGTCGGCTCAGGGAGTAGCACCTGCACCAGTGAGCGCACCAGAAGTGCCAGCAGCACCTGTTAATACCTGTGCTCCTGTGCCTACTAGTACTTTAGCACCTGCTCAGACACCTAATAGAGTGCCAGTTGCTACACCAGCAACTTTTGCTGCGCCAGCACCTGCAGTTCCTGCCCAAGCTGCGCCAGTTCCTGCTGCACCTGCATCTGTTGCTGTGCCAGCTCCTGCTGTGCCTGGTAACGTGCCTGCTAGAGCTCCTGTTTATGCTCCAATGCCAGAGGTGGATGATATGAGCTATCCAATGGCTTGGGATGAAGAGCAGGAAAATGGTCTATATATGGATAGTGCTAGGGGTGAGGATTATTTTGACTCTACTCCATGGTCTGCGGCAATGCCTGAGCCATTTATGGCTACCAATACAGTATCAGCAGGACAAATAGCTGCATCATCTGAGCGCATGATTGAGCCTATTAAGGATGTTCATAACCTTAATATGAACCTTAATTCTATGGATCATGGCGCTAATATGCCTCAACAAGGCGTTGTTGCTCAAGGTTATATTAATCAAGCTTTTGGCAGTGCTAATACTCCAGTATTTGATCCAAATAATGTTCTAAGAGAGGCTTCTGTAAAGACCTCTCCACGAGGCATGGATGAGTTAAAGGCCGCTCAAGCTTTAGAGGCTTTAGAGCAGGAGCGTTTAGCTCAGCTCCACATGGGTGATGCTTTTGACAATAAGGAAATCGATAAGCGTAATGCTCAAGCGGTACAGAATGTAATTGAGCAGGCTTATGCTAATCAAAACCTTAAGTCTGGTTTATCATCTTTGCCTTTACCAAGTTCATTCTTAAACAAGGTAAGTAATACCTCTCATGTTGGTGAACACGACAAGGTAGTAGGACTTAATAGTAGTAAGCAGGCCTTTAATAACAATGGTCAATTTGCTAAAGGACCAAGTGTATTAATGCAATTGGCTCAGGGCAAACCAATGTCCCAATGCATGCCAAATAATATCAATCAATTTGGCGAGTATGATCCAACTCCTATGTTGGAGGAGGTTCCTCTACCACCTGAAATGATTGCTAATATGTCTCCTGCTCAAAGAAGAGCATATGAGGATTATTCTTCTTTATGTCCAAGTAAAGAAGTAAATCCAAGCAAGACTTTTGCATCATATATTATTGAGCCAACTTGCAGTAAGCTTGTTCATGCTGTGTACGATCTTTGTAACACTATTACTACTCCAGGTTACAAGTGTCCAATGTTTATTCATGGCCCATCAGGTGTAGGTAAAACTCACTTGTTAAGTGCTATGGTAAATAAAGTTAAAGCAGAACACCCTCATTTGAAGGTAGCTTATGTAAGAAGCGAGGACTTTATTAGACAGTATGTTGCGTCCATTGCCGACATGCAAAAGACCCGTTTCTCTGATAGACAGGTTTACTTCCAGCAGGCGTTTACTGATCATGATTTATTAATCTTTGATGATATTCAAAGCTTAGTAAAGGGTGAAAAGTCACGTAAGGTATTTTTTGATATTGTTGATGATTTCTTAACTAAACCATCAGCACAATTAGTATTAGCAGCCGATGTTCCTGTATCTGCTTTAACAGCTATGGGCTTTAGCGATGACTTAACATCACGTATTAATTCTGGTATTACAATTGAGCTTAAGACTCCAGGCCATTGTGCTCGTCGTGATATTATCAAAGCCAAATGCGATGAACTGGGCATGACTATGTGTGCCGAGATCTTAGAGTTTATGGCTTTGAATATCAGTGCTAATGTACGTGATATTGAAGGTGCCTTAAGAACCATTCACGCAATGATGAAAGATCAAAACAGCTCTTTGACTTTTGATGAAGTAGTACGTAATATCAATAACTTTATTGTTGCGAGAAATACTGTTGTACCTTTAGATAGTGTGCTAGCTTTAGTATCAGCTGAGTTTAAGGTATCTAATGAGGAAATGTTCTCTCCAAGCAAGAAGAAGCTTATTTCTCAAGCTCGTTCTGTTGCTTGTTGCTTAGCTCGTGATTTCTTGCCAGAACTTTCTTTAAATGATTTAGCTAAAGTCTTTAAGAAAGACCACTCATCAATTCATGAGGCCATTTTACGTACTAGAGAGCGTTTGGTTTCTGATTATGAGCTCAAGGCCAGAGTGCAGCGTATTGTTGCTTCTGTTAACAAACTTATTGAGTCATCAGACTAGTTTTAAAACAGTTTGGGTGTACTTAGTGTTTTCACTAGAACTCTATTTACAAGTTTCATTGGCTCTGTAAATAGAGTTTTGTATTCTTAATCTAGCCATGAGGCAAGTATGAAATTTACAGTTCCTGTTCAGACAATTATTAGCCCAATTGCTCAAGTGGCTAGTATCTGTACTACTAATACCAGTAGCCCTGATGATTTAACTCAATATTTATTGTTTATAGTTAAAAAGGATTTGCTTACTTTAGTTGGTACCGATAATGCCGTGCAATTAAAGGCAGAAATTCCTTTGCCTGAAGGTGCTTGTGAGTCTGAGGGCACTTTCTTAATGGAGGCCAGCAAGGCTAAAGATTTCTTTAAAACCTTAGGTAGCAGTGACGATGTCTCTTTTGAGTTGCACTCTAGTGAGGAAGAGGTTTTAAATATTGTTTCCTCTCAAGCTCGTTTCTCTGTGCGCATTCGTATGACTAGTGAAGAGCAGTTCTTGCCTTCATTTGATGAAGATGCACAAAAAGAGATTGCCAATATTGTTTCTATTGAAGAAAACAAATTGCGCTACATGATTGAAAAGTCATTATTCTGTGCTGCCCGTGAAAGCTATCAAGAGTTCTTCAAAGGTTTACGCTTTGAAATTAGAATTGATGAGTTAAGCATCTTTGCTTTAGATGGTCATAGAATGGCCGCAGTTGATGTTAAGCTCGATCAAGAGGCTAAAGAAGACTTTAGCTTTATTATGACTTATCGTGGTGTAACTGAGTTACAAAAGCTTTTATCTGCCTCCATTACTGAAAAGATCGAGTTAGGTGTGAGCGCTAATTTCGCTACTGCTAAGATTGGTTTCTATACTATTACTAATCGTCTGTTAAAGTGCCCATATCCAGCAGTTCGTGGAGTTATTCCAAAAAATTGCAATCCAGAGATTGCTATTAACGTAGAAGAGTTTAAGACTTACGTAAAGCGTGTAGCTCTGTTCTCTAACAAGCGTGTCAACATGATTAACCTAGTATTCTCTCAGGATAGTTTAGGTTTACACTGCCAAAACAGTGATCATGAAATTGCTTCTGCTCGTGTATCCATCGCTCCTATTGATGATCACAGAGAAGTTAACCTGAATGTTGATTATCTCAAGGACTTCTTAAACGCAATTGATTCTTCTGAGGTGGTATTCTGCTTTGCACCTCCTTATAGCAACACTCTGATTCGTCCTAAAGATGAAGTAAATGATTTAGGTATTAGAGTACGCTATGTAGTAAGCCACATTGTTGTTTAACTCTTAAGTTAAGAGAATATTTACGAAGCTCCTCGAAAAGCTAGTTGGCCATCAACTACTATTCAGGAGCTTTGTTTGTATTAGCCTACAGTTTTTTTAGAGAGCGCCACCAGATGCATATCAAGCGTTTAGTTATCAATGACTTTCGTAATCTTGAGTATGTGGAGTTAGAGCCTTGTGAAGGGTTTAACTTTATTTGTGGTCCTAATGGCAGTGGCAAAACCTCAATTATTGAAGCTATTCATTATCTTTCTTTAGCTCGTTCTTTTCGTACTAATGTCTATCAATACCTTATAAGACAAGGTGCTCCTGCCTTTAATATATTTGCATTAGTACATGAGGATAATGAGAGTATAGATTGTACTTTAGGACTATCTCGCTCTCGTGGAGAAAAGCCTGTCATTAAGATTAATTCAGACCCTATTAGCCGCATGGTAGATTTAATTGATCATATTTGTGTGCAAATTATTCACCCTCAAGGCGTTGATTTAATTACTAAAGAAGCTGAGGGGCGTAGGGGCTTTATTGATTGGGGCGTTTATTACACTGATGCTGAGTTTAAGAGTTTATGGCTAAAGTACCGTAAGGTCTTAAAGCAAAGAAATTCTTTATTGCGTCGTGAATACCTAAAAGCAAAAGGTCTATCTACTAAGGTAGAGGATAGTGAAGTTAGCAATGGCTCTTTTTTAAGCTTTAATGATGAAATTAGTATTTGGAATGAGAGTATTGCCGTTTTATCCGAGCAAATTACCCAAAAAAGATTGAATTATTTGAATGACTTGCAGGTAATTTTACAGGATATTATTGGTCAATTTTTACCAAATTTTACTATCAAATTTGAGCTCAATTTTGGCTGGGAAAAAAGCCAAGATCTTAGGTCGCTATTGGCTCAAAACCTTGAAAAAGACAAGGCTTTAGGATATACTTTATATGGTTGTCATAGGGCTGATTTGCGTATTAAAAACAATACAATTTCAGCTGGGGCTACCCTGTCTCGAGGGCAACTTAAAATGTTAGTCTATGCTTTGCGTTTAGCGCAAGGAATGCTCTTAAAAGAGCAAAGTAAAAAGGCTTGCATTTATCTCATCGATGATCTCAACTCAGAGTTAGATGACAATTCACAAAAGATATTGCTAAATACGCTTCTGCAGTGTAATCATCAAGTCTTTATTAGCAATATTCAACAAGAACTATTCTTTCCTAAAGACAGATCCGAATACAAAATCTTTAGCTTAAATCAGGGTATGGTTGTTTAAACCAATTATCCTAAGCTATTTGTGCGCAACAAATGAGGTCAACATGTCTGAACAAGACGTCCAAGATAATTACGGCGGTAGTAGTATCAAAGTATTACATGGTCTAGAGGCTGTAAGAAAACGCCCAGGCATGTACATTGGTGATACCGATGATGGCTCAGGTTTACATCATATGGTCTTTGAGGCTGTTGATAACTCTATTGATGAGGCATTAGCAGGCTATTGTAATGAGATCGTTGTAACCATTCATAAAGATGGCTCTGTATCTGTAAAGGATAATGGCCGTGGCATCCCTGTAGATATTCACCCAGAAGAGGGTGTAAGTGCAGCTCAGGTAGTAATGACTGTATTACACGCTGGCGGCAAGTTTGACTCTAATTCTTACAAGGTATCTGGTGGTTTACATGGTGTGGGCATTTCTGTAGTAAATGCTCTTTCAGATCGACTTGAGCTTACCATTCGTCGCCAAGGTAAGATTTGGCAACAAATTTACTTAAATGGTGGTGTGCCAGAGGCTCCTTTAGCTGCTATTGGCGATGCAGACGATACTGGAACTTGTGTAAGATTTTGGCCAAGTCCAGAGATTTTCTCTATCACCAATTTTGAGTATAAGGTTTTAGAGAAGCGTTTAAGAGAATTAGCTTTCTTAAATAGCGGCATCAAAATTATCTTAAATGATGAGCGTGTTGAGGGTAAGACTCATACTTTCTTCCATGAAGGTGGTATTTTAGAGTTTGTTGACTATCTTAATAAGGGCAAGAATGTCCTTAATAAGAAGATTTTCCATTGCAAGAGCACTAATAAAGATCACATCCAAATTGAGATCGCTATGCAGTGGACTGACGCTTATAACGAGAGTATTTTCTGCTTTACCAACAATGTTCCTCAAAAGGATGGTGGTACCCATTTAATGGGCTTTAAGCGTACCCTTACTCGTACCTTAAATAACTTCTTAGAGCAGTCTGGTTTACTTAAAAAGCATAAGGTTAGCACCTCAGGAGATGACTCTCGTGAGGGTTTAACTGCTGTTATTTCAGTAAAAATGCCAGATCCTAAGTTCTCCTCTCAGACTAAAGATAAGTTAGTAAGCTCTGAGGCTGCCAATGCTGTAGACGCAGCTATGGGCGATAGCTTTAATGATTTCTTAGAGGAAAACCCTTCTGATGCAGATGTAATCTGTATGAAGATTATTGAGTCTGCACGTGTACGTGAAGCTATGCGTAAAGCACGTGACTTAAACCGTAAGAAGGGTGGCTTAGATATCAACTCCTTACCAGATAAGTTAGCAGCTTGTCGTGAAAAGAATCCAGCTTTATGTGAGCTTTTCTTGGTAGAGGGTGACTCTGCAGGTGGTTCAGCTAAGGGCGGTCGTGACTCTAAGTTCCAGGCTATTTTGCCTTTACGTGGCAAGATCTTGAACGTAGAAAAAGCTCGCTTTGATCGTATGATCCAATCACAGCAAATTGGTACTTTAATTACTGCTTTAGGCTGTGGTGTAGGTAAGGACGAGTATGATCCAGACAAGTTTAGATATCATAATGTAATCATTATGACTGATGCTGACGTGGACGGTGCTCATATTCGTATCTTATTACTCACCTTCTTCTATCGTCAAATGCCTGAGCTTATCGAGCGTGGTTATGTTTATATTGCCCAACCACCTTTATATCGCTATCAAAAAGGCAAGCAAACTGTTTATGTGCAAAGTGATAAGGAAGCATTGCAGTATCGCACTTCTTTAGCTTTGGACAACTCCAGTCTTCATGTAAATGAGCAAGCTGCCCCAATTGCTGGTGTTGCTTTAGAAAGCTTATTTACTGACTATAACAAGGTAATGACAGCTTTACCTAAGATGAGCTCTAAGATTCAAAAAGACATCTTATTGAATCTTATGTACTATCCTTTAGTAACTAAAGAGAGCCTTCTTAGCCAAGAAACCATGCAAAAGTGGGTAGATGGTTTTATTGAGAAATTACCTTCTATTCCATCTGAGGGCTTACACTTTAAGGGTAGTTTACAATTTGATGAGCTTACCTCTCGTTACTATCCAGTGATTGTGCACCATATTCATGGTATGGATTATAGCTATATCCTTGATTCTGACTTCTTTGACTCTGCCGATTATGGCTTGCTCAAGAGCATGAATAAGAAGGTTTGTGATCTTATTGAGCCTGGTGCTTTTGTACGCTCTGGTAGCAAGAAATTTGAGGTTGCTAACTTCCATGAAGCTTATGAAACCTTAATGAAAGAAGGCTTTAGCGGTGTTAAGATTCAACGCTATAAGGGTCTGGGTGAAATGTCAGCCGAGCAGCTTTCTGATACTACTATGAATCCTGCTTCTCGTACTTTATTGCAAGTAAGCATTAGTGATGCTATCGAGGCTGATAGCTTGCTTACTAAGCTTATGGGTGAGGAAGTAGAAGAGCGTCGTAACTTCATTGCAGAAAACGCCGAGCGTGCAGTATTAGATATCTAAGATTGTAGCTTAGCTTAAAAAAGGCACTTCTTTTCATTAAGGAGTGCCTTTTTTTATGCTTAAATATCAGCTTTTAAATAAAAAACCGCTGTATCTATTAGCTATAGCTAACCAAATGTTCCACGTGGAACAATGGTAGTTGTTGGTTGTTGGATTTTGCCTTTTTGAGATCACATTTTCTTTAAAAATGTTCCACGTGGAACATTTTTAGATCACATAGCGTAAATTACCCACAGGTAAATTTGCGTTTATTTAGAAATGAGCAAAAGAGATCTTGAATAAACTCACATTTTTTAATGATCCCACAACCTACAAATTACTAAATTGTTCCACGTGGAACAATTTCTATGAGATTCCCACAGATAAACTTTCTTAAGTTATCGCTCTTAAAAGTAAATTGCTCTTCATTATGGGTAAGATTCTGGCTTATAAGTAATAATCCCACAACCTAAATTTAGTCAAAAATGTTCCACGTGGAACATTTTGTGTTTTCCCACAGCCTAAATTCTAAATAAAGCTTTTAATAAGCAGAAAAATTAGAAACTAAAGTTGGTAGCTTTAAAAAAATGTTCCACGTGGAACATTTTTAGATCTTGATAAGCTAAATTCCCACAAGCACTTTAGCTCATATGCCGTAAAGTTTTAGCTTTAATGCGGTATTTCATTAAATAAAATTTTAATAAACTCACATTTTTTAATAATCCCACAAGTCATCAATTATTAAAATGTTCCACGTGGAACATTTTAAATATTGTTCCACGGCATAAATATCGTGATCCCACAACCTATATTTACGCTACTTAAGCTTTAGTCCTTAATTTATGTAATCTGCCCTTGGGAAAACAAGCAGATAATGATCTTGCTCACAACAACTAAGGAAAATGACAAAAGAACTAGTAAAATCCTTAGCCAAATTATCCAGTTTTTCTTATGGTAAAAATGCAATAAAGCTCATTTATATGGGAATCCCACAAGCCATATAAGCAATAAAATAAGCTCTTTGCTCTGCCACGTCTATGGCCGTGGCACCATCCGCAGCTCCAGCTGCTGCCCTTCCCTTCCCTGCTCCTAGCCCTCAACCACTCAACAACCTCAGCTCTTAAGCCATTGAGGCATTGATGGCTTAAGGTCTTAAGGCCTTAAGGGAATAAGGCCCAAATATAAGTTTGCTCTCCAGAGCTCAAACCCTCAACAGCCAAGGAGATGTTCTTGTTTTTCACCCTATAAGTAGCTCTAGCTTTAGCTCTATCGCAAAGCAAAAGCCTCATAGTCATGTTTAACAGCTCACTAAAGGGCCTATAGAGCATTGCTAGTGGTTTACATATGTTCCACGTGGCTACGCAGCGCAGCGCTGCATAGCGCTGCATAGCGCTGCGGTGTGGTGCTGCAAGCGGTAGGAGGTATGGGCAGTAGAGGGTAAAGGTGATTGGGTGGCGTGGAGGGATAAAAAAAGGGATGATTGGTTTAATCATCCCTTTTTTTGATTCTCTATAGTAATGCTCTTAATAGCAATCTAGAGAGGATTAGTAAAGAACTGAAATATCAGCGGTCTTGGAGAACACTGCGCTTAACTGATTTAAGATAGCTAAACGGTTGTTCTTAATAGCCTCATCATCAGCGTTAACCATAACCTTCTCAAAGAAGTAGTCTACGTCATCACGGAGCTCAGCTAAGGTTAACATGGCCTTATCATATTCACCATTTTGGTAAAGGTCATTGATAGTAGGCATTAAAGCTTTTAAGTGCTCAACTAATTTCTTTTCAGCGTCTTCTTGTAATAAAGACTCATTGATATCAGCGCTATTGCGACCGCTCTTAGCTTGAATGTTATTAACACGCTTATAAGCAGCAGCCAAGTCCTCAGCCTCTTTAAGCTCCTTGAACTTAACAACAGCTTTAGCACGCTTATCAAAGTCTAATAAAGATACTGGAGAGGTGGAGAGTACAGATTGGAAAATCTCAGCACCAATACCTTGATCTTGATAGTAGGCCTTTAAGCGAGCAAAGATATAGTCAGCTACGTTCTTAGCAGTATCTTGAGACTTTAATTTATCCTTAAAGAACTCACAACCCTTGTTGATAATATCGATGAGGTTAAGATCGAGCTTGTTTTCAACAATAATACGGATAACACCGATAGCGGCACGACGAAGACCAAATGGATCCTTGTCGCCCTTAGGCATAAGGTTGATACCCATGATGCCAATTAAGGTAGCAAGTTTTTCTGCTAAGCTTACAGAAATTTGTACTGGGCGGGTTGGGATTTGGTCACCTGCAAAGCGAGGGCAATATTGCTCAAAAATAGCAGCTGCTACATCAGGATTCTCGCCATCAAGCTCAGCATAGTGCATACCCATAATACCCTGAGTATCAGTAAACTCAGTTACTAAGGTTGAAGCTAAATCGCACTTAGCTAAGTGAGCAGCACGCTCACATAACTTGCTATCAGCACCTACCTGTGGAGCAATATAGGAGGCAATCTTACCTACGATTTCAGATCTATAGGCAATAGTACCAATATCCTGCTGGTAGATAATGGTCTCAAGACGTGGGAAGAAAGACTCTAAAGATTGCTTTCTATCAGTCTTAAAGAAGAACTCAGCATCAGATAAGCGAGGACGAACTACACGCTCATTGCCAGAAATTAAGGCAGTGGTATCGCTTGGGTTAATGTTGGATACAAAAGCAAATTTTGGTAAAAGTTTGCCTTGGGCATCATAAATAGGGAAGTACTTTTGATCGCCCTTCATGGTATAAACTAAAGCCTCAGAAGGCACTTGTAAGAAGCGCTCTTCAAATGAAGCTAAGAATACATGAGGATTCTCAACTAAAGAGGTAACTTCCTCTAATAAATCGTCATCTAAGTCAGCTTTACCATTTACAGAGTCTGCTAACTTGGCAACTTGCTGCTTGATAGATTCCTTACGCTCTTCAAAGTCTGCGATCACAGCGCCTTGATTACGTAATTGTTCTACATAAGTATCAGCATTGTTTACCTCAAATTGAGCGCTACCCATGAAGCGGTGGCCATTGATAGTCTTAGAGGACTTAATACCTAAGATTTCGCCATCAATAAGCTCGTCACCAAAGATCATGCATAAGGTGTGAACTGGACGTACGAACTCATCGTGCTTGTCACCCCAGTGCATAAGCTTTGGAATAGGTAAGGCTGCTAATGACTTAGCAAACATGTCAGTAATTAAGCTCTTGGTTTGAGTACCTTGCTTGGTTGACTTAATGTAGAGCCACTCGCCCTTATCAGTCTTTAAGCGTTGAGCATCTTCTACCTTGATACCATTGGCATTAGCCCAGCCTTGAGCGGCCTTAGTAGGATTGCCATCAGCATCAAAGGCTGCCTTAACAGCAGGGCCTTTGACCTCGATTTCACGATCGGCCTGCTTAACATCAAGATCATTGATGATTAAGGCTAAACGACGAGGGGTGGCGTACCACTTAGATTGAGAAAAGTTTAAGCCTTCGTTATTTAAATGCTTAACAAAATTTTCGTGTAAAGACTCAGCAAGCTTGCGGAGGGCTTTTGGTGGTAGCTCTTCAGTACCTAATTCTAAGAGTAAGTTTAACTTATTCATATTGAGAGAACCTGGGCAACTTAAGTAAGTTGCAAAAATTGGATTAAAACTCTGATGCATTACAATTTAGCTAAGAGATCAGAGTTACTACTAAGCTTTTTTCAGCTGTAATTAGCTGTGCTTGCACATAGGGAAGCCTAAATCTTCACGAGATTTGTAGTAGGCCTCTGCTACAGCCTTAGATAAGGTTCTAATACGTAAGATGTAACGCTGTCTTTCAGTTACTGAGATGGCATGACGTGCATCTAACAAGTTAAAGCAATGAGCTGCTTTTAAAATACGCTCATAAGCTGGAAGAGGAAGAGGCTTTTCAAGAGCTAATAAATTGCTGCTCTCCTGCTCCATCTGCTCGAACATCTTGAATAAGAATTCGGTGTCAGCATGTTCAAAGTTATAAGCTGATTGCTCAACCTCATTTTGATGGAAAACATCACCATAAGTAACATCACCATTGGCAGTATGTGCCCAAATGAGATCATAAATAGAGTTCTTGCCTTGAATATACATAGCAAGACGCTCTAAACCATAGGTAAGCTCACCAGTTACAGGGAAGCATGATAAGCCACCAACTTGTTGGAAGTAGGTAAACTGAGAAACTTCCATGCCGTTAAGCCAAACTTCCCAGCCTAAACCCCAAGCACCTAAAGTTGGGTTTTCCCAGTTATCTTCTACGAAGCGAATATCATTAACTGTTGGGTCAAAGCCTAACTCCTTTAAAGAACCTAAATATAGATCCTGAATATTATCTGGAGATGGCTTTAAAATAACCTGAAATTGGTAATAGTGTTGTAGGCGGTTTGGGTTCTCGCCATAACGTCCATCAGTAGGGCGACGAGAAGGCTGAACATAGCAGCAAGAAATTGGCTCTGGTCCTAAGGAACGCAAGAAAGTCATTGGGTGAGAGGTACCAGCACCAACTTCCATATCAAATGGCTGTGCTACCATGCATCCGTGTCTCATCCAATAATCTTGTAAGGTAAAGATTAAACCTTGGAAGGTTTGTAGATCGTATTTATTAGACATCTTAAAAAGTCCGACCACTAAAGTTAAACTGCAAGTCCACTGCCTAATGCCCTAAGTGCATTTTCCTAAAGGCGGCATTTTGGTCACTAAAATGCAAGTATTTTATCAGAAATGCGGCCTAATGGCCTACAAAAGGCAAATTGCTTTGTTTAATTAGCCTTTTTTAATTAAAAAGCGGTGAGGATGTAACTCATCGGGCATACTAATTAATTCATGATTCATAAAAGAACAAAAAGCAGGAACATCACGTAAAGATACAGGATCGTCTGACAGTAGTTCAATTAACTGACCGCTGGTACTTTCACGTACACATTTTCTTAATAGCATTAAAGGTTCAGGGCAAGATAAGCCTAAACCATTAACAGTTTTAATTGGGCTTGCGCTAGGATCCATATTGTTAGCTATCCTCAATGTAATCTAACTTATCAGCATTAATAATGCTAAATAAGAAAATACCAATAAGGCACTGGTAAAGCTTTGTTAGATAGGCTTTCTACCAGTGATGCCAATTATAGAAAAAATTTTAAAAATAAGTATTGATCTTTAAATTTTGCTTGCTATAATAGGCCTCGCTTTGATGCTGGTTTAGCTCAGTTGGTAGAGCACCTGTTTTGTAAACAGGGGGTCGTGGGTTCGAAGCCTACAACCAGCACCATTAATAAAGAGTGCCCGTGAGGGCATTTTTTATATCTGAAAGTTGTATCTAGTCAATTATAATATTGCCTATTTAGGCATGCGCTCTAAAACATATCGAAATTACTGTAGTTAAGATAGGCTTCTTAGCATTAAAAAGCTCATTGGAACCAAGCTCTCGCAATAAGTCATTTTTATCTAACTATCTGACATAGGGGAGACATTCAAATATTTACGTTAAAGTAACAGTTTTGCTGTATGTTGAGGGTCATTTATACGAACTTATTACCTCCCCAACGCAAAATCTAAGCAAATTTTGATAAATAACCAACTGTCTCCCCTATGTCTGAACTATTAATAGAAAAGAATATTCTCATGAGCTTGTATAAAGCACCATTTTGGTGCTTTAATAGCGATAAATGAAAATGATTAGCTAAGTAAAGCCTAATTTTTGCGGGTATATACTAAATAAAAGTTCATACATTTCACTTGCTTTATCTGTATCTAATGTATTTAAGCAAACTTTGAGTTTGGTAACTTTGCTAATTAATCTTGGATCTTAATAGCTCATTACTAACAACTCAAACACAGGTAATTATGGTTTTTTTATTAATGTGGGGCCACTTTTAACTATTGGTAGTCTGCATTATAATTTTTACTAAGCAGTAGGGATGCTGCTTAGTAAAAAGTAGCTTTATTTAAAGGTTAATTTGTTGATTGCCGTTAACTAAGGCTTATTGCCCCCTGTAGACATAAGTAACTACTTATTGTCCTAATGTTAAACTAGACCCGTGAGAGGAATTTTCTCTCCCCATGTCTTAATTTCTTGAAAGGGGCGCAAGATAAATAACAACTTCATTACTCCTGTAATTTGCATAGTATCAATGTAACCGAGTAATAAGTCATGTGGGAATCTCTTATTAAATAGAGATTTAGTATTTTACGGGGATCTTTTTATTATGAAGAAGAATTTATTAGCTTTATCCGTAGCAACTGCTTTATTAGCTACTGCTAGCGTTGCTTCTGCTGCTGTTTCTGATACTGGCTACTTTGGTGCTCGTTTAGGTTATGCCAATGCTGATTGGAATAGCTCTGCTGACGCTTGGGAGAGCAAAGAGAAGAGCGGCTTAGGTGGCGGCGTTTATGGCGGTTACAGCTTAAGCGAGTACTTTAGCTTAGAAGGTGCTTATAACTACATCGGTGGTTTTGAGGCTCAAAATGGCGTTGACACCAAGGACGTAAGCATCCACGGTCCAGAGCTTTCTGCTCGTTTCTCTTTACCAGTAAATGATGCTGGTTCTGACATTTTCTTACGTGGCGGTGTAATGTACGCTATGGGTTCTGGCAGCGATGGTGAGTTCGCTCCAGTAGTAGGTGTTGGTCTTAACTTAATGTTAAACGACAACTTAGCTTTCCGTATTGGCTACGACCGTTACTTTGAGACCTTTGATGCTGAGCCAGAGTACAATGGTATCGACTTTGACGTAGATTTAGCTTACGTTGGCTTAAACTACGTATTTGGTAAGTCTGCTCCAGCTCCAGTTGCTGAGCCTGTAACTCAAACTATTACCAATACCTATACTTTAGATGCTAACACCACTTTCGGCTTCGACAGTGCTGAGTTAAGCGAGCAAGGTAAGACTGCTGTTAACCAGGTTATCTTAGAGGCTCAAAACTCTGGTTTAGAGTTTGTTCAGTACCAAGTAACTGGTCACACCGATCGTATTGGTAACCCAGCTTACAACCAGAAGTTATCTGAGCGTCGTGCTCAGTCTGTTGCTGACGAGTTAGTTGCTAAGGGTGTAGCTGCTGCTGACATTTCTGCTGTTGGTGTTGGTTCTTCCGAGCCTGTAACTGGCACTGAGTGCGACAACTTAGGCCGCAAGGACATGATCAAGTGCACCGCTGCTGATCGTCGTGTTGAGGTTAAGGTAACTGGTACTACTACCAAGACTGAGACCGTTAATAAGTAAGATTTAAATTAAAAGTACTCAACTTTTAATTTAGAGCACACTTAAAAGACCCCTGTCAATTATGGGCTGTGAAGGCCCATATTTACAGGGGTTTTTGTTTTTCACTCAACATAGTCTTTACTCAAAAATTGACTCATTAAAATTAAGAGCAAAAGTTGAGTTAAATTGATAAAAGCCGATATTTATCGCATTATTTGGGCTCATAAATAATGATAGGCAGCTCAATTAAAATTGATTAAATCAATAAATTTTGATATCTAACTCACAAATTTATGATTTACTAAAAAATTTTTGATTTAACTTAGGTATATTAGGCTTAAGAAAAAAAATTATTAATTTATATGCTTTAGGTAATAGCAATGGTCCGTGAAGACGAATTTATTCTCAATCAATACAAAATGATCGTAGATATGATCGGCCTGTTCTTTAAGGACAGTGTAGAGGTCGTACTTCATTCTTTAGACAATTTAGAAAATTCTGTTGTTTATATTCACAATGGACAAAAAACCTGTCGCACCATTGGTTCTCCTGTAACTGATAAAGCACTTAAGATTCTTGCTGAGTTTGAAGATACCAATAAGAGATTATTTGGCCCTTATAAGACTGTATCTCATGACGGCCATGTTATGAAGTCCGTAACTACTGTCATTGTTAATCCTCAAGGCCGTGCTATTGGCATGCTATGTATGAACTTCGACTTAGATACTCCGCTATCAAGTATGTTCAAGTTTATGTTTGAGGACTTTGCCCAATCATCTGATGGCTCCAATAGCGATAACGAATACTTTGCCACAGATATTCATGATTTACTAAGCACTTCAGTAAATCAGATTAAGCATGATATTCAAGATAATGATGCCATTCCTTTAAGACAGAAGAATAAGGCCATCATTATGGAGTTACAAAAACAAGGTTTATTTAATTTACGAAATTCTGTGCCTATTATTTCTGAGATCTTAAATCTTTCTAAAGATGCCATTTATCTGCATTTAAGATCCATTAAAAAGTAGGGCAGTAAAGTTTAGTCTCACATGCTAAATGATTAAACAAATTTAAGGAGTAACTAGCGGTTTTTCCTGCTAGTGGATTGTAGTTGTTTTAGGTTTAGGATAGTTGGGCTTTTAGCCCATAAGTTAAGCACTTGAGACCTTAGATTAAGTGTTAGATAGTGCTTGTTACAAGGTAGGATACTATGTCTATTGATCTCAAGTCTATTTCATCAGATAAGGCTCCAGCAGCTATTGGCCCATATAGCTGTGCTATTGAGGCTCATAATACTGTTTATGTTTCTGGCCAGTTACCTATTAGAACTGATGGTTTCATGCCAGAGTCTGCTAAAGAGCAAGCTGCACAAAGCATTTGCAATATTGAGCATTTATTAAGAAGCTCAGGTATGTCCTTAAGGAATGTAGTTAAGACCACTGTCTTTTTAACTAATATGGACGACTTTGCTCAGGTAAATGAAGTTTATGGCGCTATTTTTAGTGCTCCATATCCTGCACGTAGCTGCGTTGAGGTAAGCAAATTACCTAAAGGCGCAAAAGTAGAAATTGAGTGCATCGCTGTACGCTAAGGGAGGCTATTATGACTACTAGTGTAAAAGATAAGAAAGAGCTCTCTTTCTTTATGGCTGTGCTCCCTATTGCAAGCATGATCTTGTTCTTAGGTGTAGGCTATATTACTTTAGGTTTACGTGCTGAGCCTATGATTTTATTATCAGCAGCTGTAGCCTCAATTATTGCTTATTTCCATGGCTATTCTTGGAATGACATTTTAGATGCCATTGTTGAGAAGTTAGCTAAAGCCATGCCTGCTATCTTAATTTTAATCTCAGTAGGCTTCTTAATTGGTGCTTGGATGATCGGTGGTACCATCCCTATGATGGTGTTCTACGGTCTAACCTATATTGATCCATCATACTTCTACGTATCTGCCTTCTTATTAACCGCCTTAGTATCAACCTGTACTGGTACTTCTTGGGGTTCTGCAGGTACTATTGGTGTGGCTTTAATGGGTGTTGCCTTAGGCTTAAATCTTTCTTTACCAGTAGCAGCAGGTGCTGTGTTATCTGGTGCCTATTTTGGTGATAAGTTATCCCCTCTTTCTGACTCCACTAACTTAGCTGCTATTGCTGCTGGCACTAGCTTATACCAGCACGTTGGCCACATGTTATGGACCACTGGCCCTGGCTTTATCGTATGCTGTGCGATTTACACCTATATTGGTATGTCACAACATATCGGCCACATCGAGGCTCCAGAGCGTATTATCCAAATCACTAATGCTTTAGATGGCTCCTTTAATTTTAACTTCTTAGTTATTTTGCCTCCTGTTTTGGTATTAGCTGGCTCATTCTTACATCTCCCAACTATTCCTGTAATGTTCTTAGCCTCTGCTTTAGCTTTATTTAATGCTAATGTTTTCCAGGGCTTTGGCTTAAGTGATACTTGTGAGGCTGTAATTGGTGGCTTCAAGCTTTCTATGATTGCTAACCAAGACTTAGTTGCTAGCTTCCCACCTGATGTAGCTCGCCTTTTAGAGCGTGGTGGTATGAATGCCATGATGGGTACCTTGGTAATCTGTTTCTGCGCCTTCGCTTTTGCAGGTTCCATGTCTGTTGCTAACTCACTACAAATTGTTATTGGTAAGTTCCTCTCTGGCGTAAAGACTGTTTTTGGTTTAATTGCTACTACCTTAGTATCTACCTTATTAATTTGTGGTATTACTTCAAATGGTCAGTTATCTGTATTACTCCCAGGTGAAATGTTCAAGGATACCTATCGTAAGTTTGGTTTAGATCCTAAGAACTTATCCCGTACCGCTGAGGACGCTGGCACCGTAGTAGAGCCAATCTTACCTTGGACTGCCGCTGGTGTTTACATGGCAACCATGTTAGGCGTTCCTACCTTAGAGTACTTACCATGGGCCTTCTTAAATTACACTGGTATGATTTTCGCCTTATTATGGGCAGCTACTGGTATCGGTATTGCTAAATTAAAGATGCAACCAAAGAATGAGTTTGAGGTTGCTGCTAAAAAAGAAACCAATGTAATTTAGTAGCTGATTAATCAAATTATTTAAAGAGGTTGCAATCTTATAATTACTAAAGGTTGCAACCTCTTTGTTTATAAATCCAGGATGAGGTAGTTATGAATAATTCACAATTTGACGAGATTGTAGAGCGTAGAGGTACAAATTGTGCAAAATGGGACACCTTTGATGTACTGCTCGGAGGAGAAAAAGATTTAATCCATGTAGGCTGTGCAGATATGGATTTTAAAGCTCCTGAGCCTATCTTAAAGGAGTTTCACCGCCTAGCTGATCACGGTGTTTTTGGCTATAGCGATATTTTTGATGATTTTTATAGCGCTATCGAACGCTTTTATCGCCACCATCATAATGTCGCTATCAAGCATGAGCATATGGTTTTTTGCCCTCGTATTAACATAGGTTGTGGTTTAGTTGCTGAGGCTTTTACTCGTCCTTATGAAGAGGTCTTAATTCATAGCCCATCTTATGGCCCATTACGTCAGGCCATTGAAGAAAATGGCCGCAAATTAGTGGAAGTTCCTCTGCGCTACGATGGAGTAGAGTACTCCCTTAATATTGCAGACTTAGAGCAAGCAGTAACTAAAAGAACCAAGATGTTAATCTTGGTAAATCCTCATAACCCAACTACTCGTGTCTTTACTAAAACCGAGCTCGAGCAAATCGCTCAATTTTGTTTAGACCATGACTTAATCTTATTTGCTGATGAAATTCATAGTGATTTATTAGCTAAA
The DNA here is from genome assembly GCF_023050945.1 of Anaerobiospirillum sp. NML120448. Lineage (GTDB taxonomy): Bacteria > Pseudomonadota > Gammaproteobacteria > Enterobacterales > Succinivibrionaceae > Anaerobiospirillum. Next base: position 37,816 of record NZ_JALKIM010000021.1, read on the forward strand.
GATGTTACTTTTACCTCAGTTCTTGAGTTAGATGAAAAATACCAAAAGAATATTATTTTGGCTTCATCTCCTGCTAAGACCTTTAATATTCCAGGCTTAGTAGGCTCATTTATGATTATTAGTAATGATAAGTTAAGAGCTAGGGTAGCCGATGAAATCTCACGTATTGGTGAACATAATCCTAATGTATTTTTTAATGCTGCTCTAATTGCAGCTTACACTAAGTGTGATGACTACATTGCGAGTTTGCGTTGCTATTTAGATGATAACGAGGCCTATTTAAGAAAAGAGTTTGCTACTTTATTTCCTAAGAGCCATATTATCAAACGTGATGGTAGCTATTTATTGTGGATTGATCTTTCCCAATGCTTTACTAGTGAGGAACAAATTAGAGAGTTCTTTGTTACTAAAGCTAGAGTTGGTATTTATTTCGGCTCTCAATTCTCTAAAGACTGCTCCTTATTCATTCGCTTTAACATGGCCGCTCCACGCAAAGTGTTAGAAGAGGTCATGAGTAGACTTAATAAGGTCAAACAGTCAAGCTAGCGCAGCTGGCTTCGCCAGCACCGCATGCGCTTGCTGCGCTGGGAGCGCAGCAGCCGCTAGCGGCTAGCTGCTTACAGCTTGCTTGCAGCTTGCTTGCAAAGCAAGCAAGCAAGCAGGCAGGCAAGATCTTAATGCTAATTTAAGATAAAAACGCCTAGAGACGTAGAGTCGCTAGGCGTTTTTCTTTGTTGGGGTTGGGGCTAACTTTAGTAATTAGCCCTTGTAATTATCGGTTAGGACGATTTCTTCAACGCCTTCATCCTCATAATCACCAGCTTGCTCAGCAGCGGCAATTACTTGGCGATAATAATCAATAGTAGACTCATCTGGATTATCAAGAGCCTGAGTAAAGATGTGTTTAATTTGCTCTAGTACGGTAGCTCTTACAATAAATACCAATTTAGATACATGATCACCCTCTGGCCACTCATCAAGTTCAGCCACAGGATAAAGCTGTCCTTGGACACCATGGATAATGACAGGCTTATCACGGCCTTCAATATCAATAATACCTTTAAGACGTAAAATTGAATCGCCATATTGCTGTTGTACTAAGTTAATAGCTGCTAATAAAGTTAGAGAGCTAATAGGGGTAGTACGAGTAATAGCAAAGCTTTCAATATTAGTATGGGCAATAATCTTTGGCTTAGCTACGGCAGCTTCAAAGGAAGCATCAGCAGGACGTAGTGGAGAGGCTAAGGAAAGATTGCCGCCTTGAGCATTAGGTAGTTTAATATCAAGCCACTCTTTAACCTGAGCATTATTCTGCTTGCTAAACTCCTTATAAGGGCCAATTTCTTCCATAATTTTAGGGGTAATATGACCCTTAATCATAGGATGAATCTTGGCAGAGGAGTTAATAGAGCGGGCGACCTGGGCAATAGCATCAATCTCATCTGCATCAATCAGGTCAGTCTTAGAAATAAGGATAATGTCAGCTAAAGCAATTTGCTTAACAGCCTCATATTGCTTTTGTAATTGCTCGCGAACAAACTGACCGTCTAATACAGTTACAGTACCATCATAACGATATTGCTCTAAGCAAAAGTCATCGTTATTAAGAGTGCTAATTACACCAGCAGGATCAGCTAAACCTGTGGTTTCAATGAGCACACGCTTAAACTTAGGAATAGCGCCTTCTGAGGCTTTAATAAAGTTGGTAGCTAGAGATTGGACAAGCTCACCTTGTAAGGTACAGCAAATACATCCAGATCCTAGGAGCACAACAGTGTCGTCAACTGATTGAACCAGCTCGTGATCTAAACCTACATCACCAAATTCATTAATTAAAACCAAAGTGTCTTTAAACTCTTCGGTGTTAACCCATTGGTTAAGTAAGGTGGTCTTACCACTGCCTAAAAATCCTGTAATGATATTTACAGGAATTCTATTATCGATTTGTTGTTGCTCTGACATGGGTTATCTTCCCAAAAATTAATAATTAATTAGACTCTAATGGCTCGGTAGGGGCCGTAATCTTATTCTACTCTGATGCTTCTTCTTTAACTTCTTGTTCAGCATCTTCCTTATGGTACAGAGACTGATAGTCAGTTGTGCCATTAAAAAGGAAGTTTAGAGCCTTGAGCATAGCTGGATTACGGTAGCTATCGTCTTCATTTAAAATGTCGTGATAAGCATGAGGAATAAGCTCAAACTTTGGCGGTACACGATCATTTTCGTGGCGCTTGCAAAACTCTCTGGCAGCCTCAGTAGATACGACCATATCAGCACCAGCTGACAAGCACAACATAGGAAAATCAAAATTACATTTGATTTTATCTAAGCGTTGTTGAGCCTGCATACAGCACTTAACAAACTTGTAAGTAGGGCCAGCTAAGGCTAATTGAGGGTGATCAATGTAGTAGTCATGATAAATATCATAACGTAATGGGCTGTGGGAGTGGATATTCTCCTCAAAAGGCAAACGTACGTACTCTTTGCCATGTGGAGTATAGGACAAGGCAAAAGATCTAATGTTGCATAAAATCTTTAATATAGGGTAAACCACTTTAGGGGCCAATAAATTTGGAATACCTAAGAATGGGCAGATTAAAGCTAATGCCTTTGGCTTATATTGGAATTTAGTATTAAAACAAAACTCTAAGGCAATTAAGCCTCCTAAGGAGAAGCCTAACATTTTGTAGTTAGGGCCTACATCTAAGTAGCTAAGGATGTTCTCTAAATCCACACGATAGTGCAGGAATCTTTCAATATGACACTTATTGGAGTCATAAAGCACCATAGAAGACTGACCTTGACCACGTACAAAACATACCAAAATGCGGAGCTTACTATCTCTTAAGTGATAGAGTAATTCTGCGTACTTATGTTCAGTTTCAGCTCGACCTGCAATGATAACCAAAGTGTTAGAAGAGTCTTGTAAGCTGGTGCCTGGACTACCAGCTGGTGCCTCAAGCTCAAGAGCGCTTAAAAAGAGGTTATCAGAGACGTGAATGCGATGATGCTTTAAGTCATTTTCATAAAAAGCATCAATTTTTGGATAGAGCTCGGCTAAGGAGGTTTCGGTGCCAATATGTTGCAGATCGACCATTTAAGTCACCTCTTACTAAAAAAATGCGCTTTGGTAATTAAATTATTACCTAGATCATAGCACAACCTAGCATTGGAGTGCCTTAGCAAGCACTTAGAGCAAAAAAATAAAGCTTGAGCTTTAGTAAGCTCAAGCTTTAGTAATGCTTAGCGACGACGTGCTATTTTTTTAACATTTGGCACTACTTTAAGACGTCGCATAATGCCTGCTAAATGGAAGCGATCACGAACGGTGACGGTAAGATTAATAAGGTAAGTACCGTCATCTTTAATCTCTGAGTTAATAGCATCAATTTGCGAGCCTGCTATATCAACAGCATTAGAGATTTCACTTAAAATTCCTTGCCTATTCTCAAGCTCAATACGTAAGCCTGTTTGGAAGTCCAAATTAGCAGTAACGCTGGTATCCCATTCAACCTTGACATATTTTTCAGGATCTTTATAAGCATCCTTAATGTTAAAGCAATTGGCATTGTGAATAACCAATCCTTTAGAGGTAATATGTCCCATGATTTCATCGCCTGGGATAGGCATACAGCATTGAGCAAAGGTATAAGGCAGACCGCCAGTGCCTGTAATAGGCTTACCACTTTCGCTGTCACTAAGATCCTGTTTAAACTTCTTAGCAACTAATACAGCTAAGATATTGCCTAAGGCAATATCAATTAACAGGCTATTAAGGTCGGGCTCTTTAAAGTCTTTTAAGACGCTTTGCATAAGATTAGGATCGATATCCTCAAGGCGTAGATCCTTAAGCACATTTTGCAATAAGCGACGACCAATGAGTACACACTCTTGGCTCTTTAAGCCCTTGAGGTATTGCCTAATCTTAGAGCGAGCACGAGGGGTTACTACAGACGAGAGCCACATAGCATTTGGTTCGGCGCTATTAGAGGTAATAATCTCGACTGATTGTCCTGATTGTAGTGGTCTACTTAATGGGAACATGCGATGGTTAACGCGAGCACCAATACAATGTTGACCAATGTCAGTATGCAGCGCATAGGCAAAGTCGACAGGGGTAGAACCTGCTGGAAGATCGAAAATCTTGCCATCTGGGGTAAAGACAAAAATTGAGTCTGGGAAGAGATCAGTTTTTACCGCTTCAATAAACTCCATAGAGCTAGAAGCGCTTTGTTGGAGGTCAATAATGTTCTTAATCCACTGCTGAGCGTTCTTTTGAGCAGTAGTAGAGGTTGGCTCACTGCCATTTTCCTTATAAGACCAATGAGCAGCAACACCACGAGCGGCCATTTGATCCATAAATTCGGTACGAATTTGAATCTCAATAGGCACGCCGTGAGGGCCAATTAAGGAAGTATGCAATGATTGATAGCCATTAATCTTAGGAATGGCAATATAGTCTTTAAAACCAGAAGGACGAGGTTTATAAAGATTATGCATTTGACCTAAAACACGATAGCAAGTATCAACGTCATCTAAGATGATTCTAAAGGCATAAACATCCATAATTTCACGGAACTGTAGTTCCTTTTTAACCATCTTTTTATAAATAGAGTAAATACGTTTTTCTCTACCTAAAACACGACCTTCGATATTTACTTCTTTTAAGCGGCGATTAATCGATTCAAGAATATTATTAACTACTTCTTTACGATTATTGCGAGCTTTAGTGACAGCTGATTTTAAAACTCGATAGCGCATGGGATAGAGCGCTGCAATGCCAAGTTCTTCAAGCTCAATCTTAATATCGGAAATACCAAGACGATTAGCAATAGGAGCGAAAATCTCAAGTGTTTCTTTGGCAATACGTTTGCGCTTATCAGGTCTAAGAGAACCTAAAGTTCTCATATTATGAGTTCTGTCAGCAAGCTTAATTAAGATGACGCGAATGTCTCGTGTCATAGCTAAAATCATCTTGCGAAAGTTTTCAACCTGAGCTTCTTTGTAGTCATGGAAGCGCAATTTATCAAGTTTAGTAACGCCATTTACTAAGTCTTCAACAACAGATCCAAACTCGTTTTTGATGTCCTCAGGTGTTACTCCAGTGTCCTCAACCGTATCGTGAAGTAAGGCAGCAATAATAGATTCTTTGTCCAAATGCATTTGAGCAATGATGGTTGCTACTGCTATTGGATGGATAATATAAGGCTCACCTGAGGCTCTTTTTTGAGGAGCATGGGCTTTATCTGCTAAAACGAAAGCACGATCAACATCTGCCATATACTCAGCAGATAAGTATGATGAAGCTAAATTATGTAAAGGGAGATAATAGTGAAAATTAGGTGATGCCAGAGCCTCTGGAGTAGGATCGGCTGGCACATGTTTCTCTTCTTTATTTTTAGCTCGATTGCTGGCAATTTGAGCACTGAGCTCTAAACTTTCAGAAAATCCGCCATTATCACGTGCATTAACATTGGTTGAATCGTAAAAAGGTGTTTGAGACACACTATCTCGAGCTGCGGATGTTGCCATAGCAGACATAGCAGCATCAGTAGTGCCTAAAGAGGTACTACCTGCATAGGTTGAGCTTAGATACTCACTTGGAGTCACTGCTGCACTACCTACACTACTAGGGCCAGAATTAATAATTTGCGAACTCATAATTAGTGCTAACTTCAATCAAGAATTGCTCTTAGTATTGCTTATTATGTAGTTAAGCAAGATACCAGAAGAGAATTAATATAGCCTGCTGTTTAGGATAAAAGTTTAGGCCGCCACATAAATTAATAAATTAAAAAGTCTTTTAAAACTTAACAAACAAGGTATTTAAATTTCTTTAAAATCCTGAATTTAGTATACCTGAGCCTAGACTTGTCTTTTAGTGTAAGACAAAAAATAGCTGGGGTAGCTCTCATATATAAGAAAAATTGCTCAAATTAAGTGCCATATTAATACATGTAATGGGATTATTGCTAACAATTTGAATCTCTAATAGGTAGTCGCAAATATAGGTAGCATCAAGGATTACATAAAGAATAGGCTTAACTTTGAAGCTATGAGAGGTAGCTTTTGTGTATAGAGAAAAAATTATGCACTATAAAAGTGCACGCCCTCACTGCTAAAAGCAAGTGAGGGCGTGTTAAGTATTAAAGCTTATGCTTGTCTAACAAGTATAGCTAGCAAGATGGTTTAGTTAAACATCTCAACGCCATCGATAGGAGCAAATTCATTATCAGCTGGTAATGAAGCGCTGTCGCCACGCATTAAGTCTTTACGATCTTGCTTATCGAGGAAGTCCTCTGAAATAAGACCAGCTTCGATTTCACGCAAAGCGATTACGGTTGGCTTGTCCTTTTCTTCGTCAACTAAAGGCTTGCTGCCATTTAATGAAATTTGGCGAGCACGACGGGCTGCAATGAGAACTAAGTCAAAGCGGTTGCCAACTTTAGCCACAGCATCTTCAACTGTAACTCTAGCCATGATGAAGTACCTCAAGTGAGTTATTTGCCACCTAAAATAAACGAGGTCAAAAACACAGGTTATGCAGGGGCTAACAAAAAATCAAACAAAGATCATGACAATGCCAGACTGGTAATTAGATAAAACACAACTGATCCTAATTTTTAGGATTAACATCTTTAATTTGGAAAATAAAGCGTTGTGTAAAAGATAAGGATTTTACTAAACCAAGTTTAAATAAGATACTTATCTTTAAGTGGATATTAGTAACTTTTAAAAAGCTACAATAGTCAGTTATTGTCATAAGAGCCCTGAGCCAATAAGTCAGAGCCCTGAGGAGCCATAAGTAAGCTCCCAAAATTCTAGAAATTGCACTATCAACAATAGTACATTATGTAGGTGATTTCAGCGCTAAAAGAACGTTAGCTAGCAATAAATATTACTAGCCTATCTCTTGCTAAAAGCTATTCATTTTAACAGAAAAAATCATACTGTTTATTTATGAATGAAATTTTAATAAAAAATAATAAGTTAGCCTTATTATTCTTCACTTTTCTTTGAAGCTGCTAAGGCTGCTTGTAAGGCACTAGCGCAAGGTAACCAGGCGGCCTCATACTCCTTAGCTTGGCGCTGCATATCATCAAGCAGAGCTTGGTTATTGTTCTGCAAGCTCTTAAGCTCAGCTCTCTTACTTAAAATAATACTACGTAAGGTAATTAAGCTCTCATCAAAATCATCATTAATAATGACGTAATCATACTCATCATAATGAGAAATTTCAGACATAGCTTGAGCCATGCGCTTGTTAATGACATCCATTTCATCCTGACCACGCTTAATAAGGCGTTGTCTTAAGGCATCTAAGCTTGGAGGTAAAATAAAGATCTTAATAGCCTCTGGAACTTGCTCTTTAATTAAACGAGCGCCTTGCCAATCAATGTCAAACAGTACATCTTTACCTTGGTTAATCCAATCAAGAACAATCTCTTTTGAGGTGCCATAGTAGTTATCAAATACTTTAGCATGCTCAAAAAAGGCATTGCGCTCAATTAAGCTTTCAAACTCTTCTACTGACACAAAATGATAGCTCTCATGGTCAACCTCACCAGGACGAGGGTCTCTGGTGGTATGAGAAATAGACAAGCGTAAACTATCATCAAGGTTAAACTTCTTTAATAGGGCATTAATTAAAGAGGATTTACCCGCACCACTAGGTGCTGAAACAATAAAAAGAGTTCCTTTGGACATGATGTAACAACTCCAAAATTGAGAGTGCAGCAAATAAGATCTTGAGAAAACACGACAGCCTCACCCCAACTAACCTAATGGTAGAGTGAGCTTTTTGACTTGGCCAGGCCCTGTCCCTGGCCCTGTCACTGGGCCATTGCCATAGCCTTGGCCAAGCCTAGCCTGGCCATGGCAGGCTCTGGCCTGCCGTAACCTGGATTGATGGGCATGTATGGGCCTATGGGGCCTGTAAGCTTCCTTACTAACTATTCACCCTGATCCTGATCTTCAGGTAACAGTTCATCCTCAGGGGTTGCTTCTGCGCCATGGAACAGAGTAAACCAGTCTTGTAGAACATTACGAGTTTCATCAATACCAATTTTGTTCCATGCAGAAAAGGCGATCACGGTAAAATTACCGCCAAACTCGGAGAGTAAGTGTTTGACCTCACCTACAGCTTCACGACGCTTGGTAACGCCTAATTTATCGGCTTTAGTTAGTAAGATTAATGCAGGAAGATTAGCGGCTAAAGACCAATCAATAATTAAACGATCATGATCTTTTAAAGGATGGCGAATATCCATGGTTACTACAATACCACGAAGGGCATTGCGCTTTTGTAAGTATTCGGACATGGATTTTTGCCATTGGCGCTTCATACTATCAGACACAGCAGCATAGCCGTAACCTGGCAGATCAACTAACGAACATCCAGGCTTAACTTCAAAAAGGTTAATTAAGCGGGTACGGCCAGGAGTACGAGAGGTCTTGGCTAAATGGTTTTGATCGCAAATAGCATTTAAAGCTGAGGACTTTCCTGAGTTAGAGCGTCCTGCAAAAGCAATCTCAGAGCCCAAGTCAGTAGGCAGACGCTTGATATCAGGCGAACTGGTGATAAAGCGTGTTTTTCTAAAATCAATTTTTACCTTTTCCATCAATTACACCCTAAAAGCATTAAGCATAAAAAAATTGCGATAAGTATACGCTTTTTTTTAATATTTTTAGAACTAAGAGCTGACATTTTAGCGAGCCTAAGAGCTCTATTATCATTTTGCCCTCTTAGTTTAGCATTTTGATATTAGATTTTTGCCCCGCCTCAATAAGGGCAAGTAAGACAGCCATGCACAGGCATCTTAAGGCCTGCTCTAGCAGTCTAAAGCCTGCTAGGGCATGCCTTGGTATACCATGGCGCGCCAGGCCTTGCTATGGCACGCAAGGTCTGGCTATGGCTTGCTAGGGCATTCGTGGCTGGCTTAAAAAAATAAGCCCAGAAAGCTTATCAACTTATCTGGGCAAAATTTTTTGCTAAGACAATAGCAGGTGTTATTGGTATTGTTATTAAACAATACCAGCTTGAGCCATAATTTCCTCAGGTGAGAGAGGTTGCTCTTGTGGCTCTAAGTCACGAGCTAACTTAAATTCAGTATGATCCATAGCAAGCTCTAAGTAGAAGGCATTACCAGTAGAGGTAAAGAAGGTAATACGAGATACCTCAGGGTGGTCTAAAGTCATATTAATGCTAATTTCGACTTGGTGAGGTAGTGATACCATCTTTGGTTGAGACTGGTGAATACGACCATTTAAGGTAGCGCTGATCTTAGCGGTAAAGTTGCCCACCATTTGATTCATGAGCTCGCCTAAAGTATTGGCTACTTCCTCAGAGGTGTAGTTAGTAGCTAAATCACTTTCGCTCAAGCCCATCATCTTCATGTAGCTGGCATAGAGTTCCATTGCAGTCTCTTTAGGGAAGTTTAAGACCACCATGCCAGAGAAGGTGCCAGTGAATAATACAAAGGTACCGATGTCTGGACGTAAGGTAGTGTTATTGATCTTCTGGATCATTGGTGTAAAAGAGACTTTATCGCTAGTAGCAGTGGTTAAAACATCACATACGCTATCGCATAAAGAAAGCAAAATATCATCACAAGTAATAACTTGATGCTTAGAAATTAACATTAAAAAAAGCCTCAAAACTCTTTAAGGGAACTGCTTGCTATTTAATTAATTGCCTGACTATTATGATTTTGCAATATAAGTCTACCAATTGAGATCAAACGCTTTAAAGCTCAAGCTTAACTATCTGTAGCTTATAAAAAATCTTCAGCCCTGATTATCTTAGTTGTTAGTTTTTGGGTTCTTAACTAAGCATTAATTTCCTTAATTATGCAGAGCTATAGTATTCGAAAAAAATTGTAGTTTTTTAAAAACGCCTTTGTAAATTTGATCTTGCTTATTGGGGGCAAAATTGAAAACTAGATAACAAACCACTTAGGCTATTTTAGCGACAAATGCGATTAAAACAACATCTACAAAGATTCTTTTTCAAGTTTCAATGCATAAATTTAATATAAATGCGGTGATATTCTGATAAGGAATGGGAATATATTGATATTTTTTTGCGCTTAGACGCTTATTCTTATCTTAAAAGATACGCTCAATGTGGCTTAGAAAATAGAAAACGTCTGGGCATTTCCATGCACAGACGTTTTAAACAATCAAAGAGAAGAAAGCTATTAGCTATTGATATTGAGCTCTTTTAACTTTCTAGTGAGGGTGTTACGACCCCAGCCTAATAGTTTGGCTGACTCTTGCTTGTGATTGCTGGTAAAGGCCAAGGCAGCCTCAAGCATAACACGCTCAAACTCTGGAGTAGCCTCAGAAAGAATGTCATGCTCGCCAGCTCTTAAACGGCCATCAACCCAATTGCGTAGTTGCTCTTGCCAAGAGGTTGGCTCTTTAGAGGTACCTGCAATAGAGGTAGTAACCTTAGACTGTTGGTTACGAGCCTCAACAAACTCAGCTGGAAGATCAGACATTTGAATGTCACGACCTGTAACCATGATAGTTAAGAACTTACATAAGTTCTTAAGCTGTCTTACATTGCCTGGCCATGGTTGACGGCATAAGAACACTAAAACCTCGGAGGTGAGCTTCTTTGGCTCTTGATCGGTTGCAAGGGCACTTTGAGTTAAGAAGTGCTTAGCCAACATTGGAATATCGTTGTTACGATCTCTTAATGGTGGCATATCAATGTGAATTACATGCAAGCGATAGTACAAGTCGCTAATGAATTTACCTTCTTTAGATAAGGCCTCTAAATTCTTAGAGCTGGAAGCAATAACTCTTACATTAGCCTTTTTAGGAACACTTTGGCCTAAAGGAATGTATTCATTGCTTTGTAACACTGTTAACAAGCGAGTTTGTGCATCTAAAGGCATGTCACAAATTTCATTAATGAACAGTGTACCGCCTTGGGCTCTTTCAATAGCGCAGCTAGCACCATCACTATTAGAGAAAAACTCGTGATTAATACTATCTTGAGGTAAAGAAGAGATATTTACAGATACGAAGCAGCCTGTATCACGACGCTCAGAGTGATTATGTAGAGCTAAAGCTACTAGTTCTCTACCTGTACCACTTTCGCCAAAAATAAGTACTGGATACTCACTCTTAGAAACACGGCCAATAACTTTAAAGACCTCTTGCATAGCAGGGCTTTTACCAATGATCTCAACATCATCCTCAGCCTCGATGCTAGGAGCAGCTGTTTCTTCCTTTTTCTTAGTTTGGTTGACGCGGTGAACAGCAGCACGACGAATTACTCGTACAGCATTATCAATATCAAATGGCTTTGGTAAATATTCAAAAGTACCGTGCTCATATGAATCAATGGCAGCAGATAAGTCAGAGTGAGCTGTAATGATAATAAATGGAATATTTGGGTCTACTTCATGAACCTTCTGAATGAGAGAAAGGCCATCAATACCAGGCATGTTGATATCGGAAACAATAACGTCAGGAATTTGCTCCGATAAAGCTTCTAAAGCCTTGTTGCCATTGGTAAATAGACGGTGATTGATGTTACTCATTCCAAGTGCACGATCAAACACAAAGCGGATACTATCATCATCATCGATAACCCAAATTAGCGGATCCATAAATAACCTCGAGCTGCGTTGAAGTTCTTTGATAGGAGTATTAATGCTTTATTAAAACTCCTAATTGCTGCTTGCAATACAAACTAATATAGTAAATGTAATTCTATTATGCTTAAGTTCCTGCTCTTTGCTTCTTAAGTTAATCGCTATTGGCTGTATTATTGTTAGAGTTAATCAAAGGCAGAATGATTTTAAAAACAGTACAACCTACTTCGCTTTCACATTCAATAGTGCCTTTATGATGCTCAACAATATTTTGAGCAATAGACAGACCTAAGCCATGGCCATCAGGACGTGAGGTGATCATTGGATAAAAGAGCATATCCTTAATCTTAGGAGGAATGCCTGGTCCATTATCAATAACACTGATCTCAATTGACATTGGATACTTAGTGCCACCTATTAATACGCCCATTTGTGCACGGGTTCTAATCTTAATCGTTGGATAAGTGGTGTTTGATTCGGTTAAGGCTTGTACAGCATTGGAAATAATATTAATTAAAGCCTGCTGCATTGCATCAACATCTAATAACAACTCTGGCAAACTAGGGTCATAGTCTTTCTCAAAACGACAAGAGCCTTTAGTAGCCATAGTTTCTAACGATAAGACCTTTTCAATCACATAGTGAATGTTAGCCATGGTGCGAGGATTTGGTCTTTGTGGGCCCAAAAGACGATCAACTAAAGCTTTTAATCGATCTGATTGCTCAATAATGACACGAGTATATTCTTTGAGATCATTATCTGAGCTGTAGGTCATCTCCACTAATTGGGCTGCACCACGAATACCCCCCAAAGGATTTTTAATTTCATGAGCTAAATTCCTAATGAGATCACGAGCAGCAATATGCTGATTACGTCTTTGTAAATCATCATTAAGCTTTTGCTGATAATCAAGACGATGAATTTCTACAACCAAACCACGTGCACGGCCGGTATAAGACGAAATATACATATCAGCATGAAAGTGCACATTATGCTCAGTGCTAAAGGTAATATCAGTAGCAGTAAATCCTTGAAATGAAGGATTATTTGAGTGCTGCAAGCTTTCAATAAGGCTCTTTTCTTGGCTATCGATAAGTTCAGTAATCTTAATGCCTTGTATTTTTGAGCGTGACATAGAAAACAACTGTTCAGCAGCTGTATTTGCATAAGCTATTCTTAACTGCGAATCTGTTACTAAAATTGCAGTAGAAATACTCTCAATGATTGTTTTTGCGTCGCACTGCATAATTAATTACTCTTTCAATTACAAGGATAAAGATGATAACAAACTCATAATAAACACATAAACAAAAAGTTATGCTTAATTATGAAATTAAGCCTGAACTTAGCAAAACGCCTAGCTATATAAAATCCTTTGCAATTTTACAGTGAAATTTTCTGCAAAATTTGCATCAATAACAAAAATTATGTGATCAATGCAGGTATTAATGACCCATTTTAGAGCGTGTTTGTTTATTTTTCAGATAAATATCAAATCTGCACAATTATAGTGCTCGAATTGCCTAATATGCTCTATAAAAGTGCTAAAGAAAAAATTGTTAAAAGCTATAAATATAGGTTAAAGACCGTAATTACAAAGAATAATATGGCTTTTGCTAAAAAATAATATAGTTAATCATGCACTTGTTTGATGCAATATAACTCACAAAGATAGGAAAAAATCAAGGCTGCGCCTCATTGCAGGGCTTAAGTAATGCTTTTGAGTAAAAAAAAGGCCTTTGGCTTACGCCAAAG
>NZ_JALKIM010000022.1 GCF_023050945.1 Anaerobiospirillum sp. NML120448
AAAACCATGACATTATATCACATATAATGTCATGATTTATAGAAAAAATTATCTCCCAATAAACATTTTTTTCGATATAAATCTTGACTTTTAATAAATTACATGACACTGTTAGCTAACTTTTAGGGTCAAAGGTCTGCTCGCCTAAATTAATCTCAGGCATCATGGAGCGATCATTTACTAAATAGCCAGCAGTTAAATAGCTTTGTAGCTCAAAGCCCTGCTTTTGCTCATAAGATAAATAGCCTGTTAAGGAATACATCATACCGTCATCTGACATGCCAGTATCAGAGTTATCTACCTTAGTTAAGCTTAAAGCACCACCAAGCACCATACGGCCATTTTCAATGCTCATGACATTGTCAAAGCCTAAATTAGTACTTAAAACATGCTCTTTACGTGAGTCGTTCTTTTGATAGCCACCACTTACATCCACAAAGAAGCTATTATTTAGTCTTTGCTCCTCAGTAGCCTTAGCCATAGAAGCAAAATCACCAATAGCTGCTACAGGATGATAAGAGGCAGTAGCAGAGCGGGCGGAGCGACGTAAAGAAGCTAAACGAGTATCAATAGCTGTTCTGATTGGCTGAACCATCTTATCTTGAGAAATGGTCTTAGCTGTCTGCTCTAACATGTTGTCAGTACGCTTAACAATAGCATTGATAGCCTTGACGCTTTCTTGAGTATCCTCCATAGAAAGAGCATCACTAATTGCTACTTCCTGATAAGATGCACCACCAGACTTTTGATGAGACTCAATTGCAGCCAAGATGTTCATAGTAGCGCTTGGCTCAATCTCAAAATAATCATCACCCTCATCTAAGAGGCGATCTGACATCATTCTAAATAGGCTATAGCCCTGAGCTTGAGTTTGTGGGCGCTTATCCTCAAAGGCAAAAGTAATTTCCTTATCAGTAATAGTGCTCTTTACTGCAACATCATGACCCTGGGTAGTGAACTTAATGTTCTTATCAGTACGCTCATCGGTAAGCTTGTTGGTGCTAATTAAAGTATGCTCTCCATCAAACTTTAAATTGTTGACAGATAAGTAGTCATTAGAGAATGCGGCTGTGATCTTAGAGTCCTTTTGTAAGGTCAACTCATTTAAGCTCAAACCAATCCACTCTTTAGCGCCTGCACCTCTTTGATTAGGGTTAAGGTCGGTCATATTAAGAGTACCGCTAATAGACACATTAGCATTAGCTGCTTGTGTACCAACAGTATTTAAGCGACCAATATTGATAATACCATTACCAGCAGTAGCTAAATTGCTGTTCTTAAGCTCCCATTGATCAACAAAGATCTTACCGTCATGGTAAGCTCTTAATGAGCCCTTCACGACATCACCAGGTAAGGTTAAAGAGGTGTTAAAGACACTAACATTCTCAATAGAAATGGTAGAGTCATCTGACTTAGAAATAGTCACAGGAGTTGGATTGCTGTGAGCAAACACATCACCTAAGATTAAGGTAGACTTACCTTCAACCTTAATACCCTTATCTAACAAGCGAGTAACGCTATATTTATCCTTGCTCTCAAACTTAGAACCATCTTTAAGCTCAAAGCTGGCGCTAAACATTGGCATATAGCTGATAAAGGTTGAATTGGAAGCGGTAATATTACCATCAAAGTAAATGCTTGGATTGAACTCAGCAGAGCCAGAATGCAACTCTTGACGGAAATCAAAGCCAGTTACATTCTTACCAGCAAATTGATCACGATAGGTTGCTACATCACCACCAAACTGTACTTTGGAATCCTTAGCTACAATATCGCCAAGCACAGTAGTATCACGACCTACACCTAAAGTAGCATTGTCTAGCTTTAGAGTATCAAACTTGTAAGTACGTGCTTCCCAATCAGGCTGCTGTAAGCTACTGGTAGTATTATCAGACTTATAGTGAGTGCCATACTTATCGTTTACAGCTTGCTCTTTGTCTTTAATTGGCTTAGTCCAGTCCTTATCGCAAATAATTGGATAAAGCTGACAACCTGGCTTACCAAAGCTTGCGTGAGAAGTTGGTAATGACTGCATGGTGAGCTTAGCATTCTTTACACTAATATCACCCTCGATCTCCATACCGCCATCAAGAATTAAATGACGAGTATTAAGATCCTTACCTGCCTCTAACTTTTGCTCAAACTCATGCTTAACATTTAAATTGCCTTTAAATTGGCCGTGATAGGCATATTGCCAAGGCAGCTCAAATTTTACATCGGCACGCTGATTCTTATTGTAGTTGGCTACAATTGCACCATCATCTGATGCAGCAATACGTTTAAAGGTTTGAGAATAGCCATTAAGATCTAAAGTACCACCATAGCGATCAAAGAATACACCACCAAACTTGCCAGTGTTGTTTAAGGCCTTGTCATTATCAAGCTTTACGGTAGCTAAACCATTGGTAAGGTACACGTTATTAAAGCTATTTTCAGCCTTTAAGATAGCAGTACCATTACCAATCTTCATATTATTGCCTTGGGCTACATTTACCTCTAAGGTACCCTCGCCAATCTTATGAAGATTATCGCTAGCATCACCCTTTACGTTCCAATGAACAGTAGTGCCCTTGCCAATATCAATACCTGCACCCTTATAAGAGTACTCTTTACCATTCACGGTATAGGTCTTGTTAGCATCAAAAATGAGACCACCAACACCCAAATGCATGTTTTGGTTTAGGTTGATAGTACCGCCACCAGTAAAAGATAAATCTTTCTTATCTGCAAACTGTTGAGCATTACCACCATTAATCTGATATTGCTTGTTACCATTAAAGGTTAAAGTACCATTATCTAAAGTAACCTTATGGGTAAATTTCTCTTTAAGTTTATCTACTACGCCTTGGTTCCATTTGGAGTAGTAATAAAAATCACCAGTAGCTGAACTCCATTTAATACCAGTAAGAACACCAGCAACTACCCATTCTTTATTTTTAGTATCCCAAACGAATACGCTAGAGCCACTATCGCCACCAGTAGTTCCATTAAAGAAAGAGGTAAAATTCTTAAAATCAATGACATCTGACTTGCCACCAAAATTCATCATGGTGAACAAAGAACCAGATAAAAGCTCAGGCTTATAGGTTACGCCTGCATATTCAGTACGACCAGATTGATCGATTAACTTAAAAACGCCTTGACCAGCACGATAAGCAATTACCTGCTTCTTGCCGTTGTATTCAACACCATAGCGCTCTACGAATTGAGCTTCATTGAGACTTCTATCAATACCATGTTGAACACCAGTAGTTTCAACAACAAACTTATCTAAACGAAGTGCGGAGAAATCACTACCACCCTGTTCATGGCCTTGTACTGAGTATTTAGTATTGCCAAATACAGGGTTCTTTACAGGCCATACCCAATCACCTTTAGCTTTATTGTGAGTTGCGGTAACAATATAAGCACCACCAATAGAGGTAGCTGGGCCATGATTAGAAACTACACTAAAATCTGGGATTGGTACATCAGGAAGTTTAAATACAGATCCGTCTTTACGTACGATCTGTACACCAGTAGCGCCACGCTCAAATACACCCTTATTTTGAGCTAAATCGAGATAATCACGAACCCAATGTTTTGTAATATTTAAATCAGTAGCTTGAGCAGAGGTAAAAACACTACCTGCTACCATAATAGAGATTACAGCATAAGCCAAAGGCTTTAAACGGAAAGACTCCTTGCTGCATTGATTGCTCACTGTGTAATTAGCTGCATTAGTACTTAGCTTTTGCATACTATTCCTTGTCTGTATCGAAATTAAGCCTATTAAAAGCAAAAAAAGACTAATCAGCCCTAAACACTACATTTAAAGCCAATTGGTCTTCCTTGATGTTTGTGCTACACAATGATGATCTGAAAGCTAACTTGTTAACAACTCTAAAGCCTATTTATCAACCACAACCACAAGCTAGCTTTTTTAAAACAAAAAGATCCAGTACGAGCAGGTTAGTATGCCAAAAGAAGCTTAAAAGCTTAGGAATAGCAAGATAATTCACATGAACTAGCCAGTAGCTATTTCCTAAGTATTAATTAGCAAACAAGATTTTGTTAGAGATTTTGAGACCTAAATAGAGTGTGTCGAGCATACAAGCATTGCCCCATATTTTCTTCTAAACTTGCATATTAGATGAAATTGTTTAGTGAATGGCCAAAAGACCGAAACTAAAAGACCTACTCTATTTAAACCTTTTTAGTATTTCCATAACAAAATATTATTGTGTGAACATATCAATTAACGGCAAAAATTTCATAAAACTTGGATAAATACGTTTAATAGATATAACCATGCATAAATGCAGGCTTTTACGCTCAAACACTGATATCTATGAGCTTATTATTGTAAAAATAAATAGATATACAATTAACTATAGTTAGCTACTGCTAAATAGATATATCTTAAAGAACCTTGTGTTTATATATGTTTCTGTTAAAAACCACCTTTTATAGCTATCATTCCAAAGCACACTGTTTAACCTTATACGGTTTGTTAAATCTAGGTTAAATACACACGTTATTTAATAACCTTAAGTTATGGTATTGCTTACTCTTATAAACAAGCTTAAGTGCATCTCCTATTAAAGGCCTCGGAAAAGGCTGCATTGATCTTGAACATCGTCCTGAACGTAGTTAAAAATATCCCTTAACTTACGAAATTTACCTTGTAAATCAGCATTAAGAGCACAAAGAGCATTTTCGGTTAAGTGATAAATATCCCTTTCGAAAAAACAATAATCTTGACATATATCGGACTCACCTCAATGAAGGGATAATTTTCAGCAAATTTCAGGTATTTGTCTTTCTAAAAGTTTATGAGCTGCTTCATGCAGTGATGCTCATGAGGTTTTGACTTTACTGCTGAGTTGTGTAGCAGCAGTAGTAGTAGTAGTTCATTGATGATTGTTTTCGAAGAATTAGCTCCATTTACAAAGAAAAGCCGACAGCACGGAATTTCGTGATATTTCTCACAATTTAGCAAATTGGTTTTGGCGTGATTTTTGGTAGTTTTTTAAAGTTTTGGATCTTAATCCTGTCTTGATGACTGTTTGTTGTTTTGGCTTATTTATATTGTTTGTTGGCTCTTTACTAAAAAGAAATCAAATTAGAGATTAGAACTTTTTTATACCGAGTTAGTAGGTCGACAGGATAATTTCTTTGAAAGATTTTTGAGAAATTTTATTACTATAGATATATAGTATGTCGTCTAGATATTAGCGTGAAGCTTAAATAAGCTTACTGTTAAAGTTTTTTCTTAATGCTTAATAGTACTCGCGCTAAACATTGACAGATTTTATTTTATTAGAAAAACTCACATGCTTTATGTACTTAGTTGCCTTTCCTTACTGTTTGCTAAGGAAAGTCTTCTTTAGTATTAGCCTTATTAAGAGCTTTTCTATTATGGTAGTTAACTAATATTGCTTTAGTTGATCCTTGTACTTTTTTATTTCCTTACTAACAACACTCTTATGCTTATGCTTTTTGGTTTATTTATCTCTAGCGCTTAATTGCTCTCTTATTAGTACCTACAGATTGAGCTTATAGCTCTTTGTTGCTTACTACTATGCCTCTGTAAGAAGTACTGACCTTAGTATTTCAAGCCTTAATAGCACAAAGAGTTTTTATTACTCCTTACTAAAAGCATAGCTTTGCGTTACTTACTGGTACGTGCCCATACTCATATAGCAATGGTGTTCATCGTCTGCCTATAGCGATTCGTGCCACAAGCAAAGTATTACTGCCTTGATGGCTATAGCCATCATTTCCCTTTATAAGCTGTTGATTGCTTAAGCTTTAACTTAGCAGCAAAAAGTTACCTATGTTGTCTTTTGTTAGAACATAGACCAACTCTCTTAAGCTAAGTCTATCTGTATGGTTCCGCTTTTTCTTGGGTTATAGCTTTGGCTTTAGCTATGTATTTACTTTTGGTTTGATTGCTAAATCAAGCTTGAGCTTGCTTTTGCTTTTTCTTTTGATCTTACCCTCATACAACTCAAGCATGGCAAGCTTAGTTATTGAGTAAAAGGATGATTACAAGTGATTAGGTACTTAGGCACTATGTGCTTGGCCATAGTGCTAACTTGTTTTTGCGTTTTCCAGTTAAGCCCATCTGTGATGGGAGCTACTTAGCACTGGTTTAGCCTTAAAAGCTCTATTTCTAGCTAGTTTTAGGCTCATTCCCTATATGTCTTTGATGTTCTTTTAGCTCAACTGTCACTGTCATGAAAACGAGGCTTACTTTTTTGAGCCTTAAAGCACTCATTAAGGTAAGCCTAAGGTTTTAGGCCGTGATTATTGATTAACTTTTCTTGTGGTTGGTAGGTCAACTATGTTGGCTCTACGGCTTTAACCATAAAGATTACAGCTCCTGGTAGCTGGTAATTTACTGAATATGGTAGAGGCTTTAAATGTTTAAACATTTATCTCACTTTAAATTTGCATTGCTCTATATTTTTTCCAAGCAAGCTCGTTTTGCAGGTAAATTTGATGAGCGTGATTTATTGCTTGGTCATGGTATTGATAATTTAACTTCGATAAGAGTGGTGGTAAGTCTGTGCTGCGCCATTGCTGTTTATTTGTTAGTCAATTTTGTATTGTCTAGCCAAGTTGTTAGCGCCTTACTCTTTATCTTGGTAATGGAGGTTTTATGTTGGTATACCATGCATTTGCCTCGTAGTGGTATGGAGCAAGCACTTCATAATAATTTTGCCAAGCTTAAAGAGCATCGCTCTTATCGCTCCTACTTTAATGGCCGTATTCTCTTTACTCCTTATGGTCTGTCCTTGTCTCTAAAAGCCAGAAACGCACAGACTGTTTCTAAAGAGCGTAATGAACAAGCTAAAAGAATTTTAAGCTTACAGCCCCTATCAACTAACAGATTTAGCCAATGGTCTAATAAAGTAAAAGAAGTTAATCATAAGATTAACGCTCATAGCCATAAGGAGCTATCCTGCGTGCAGGTAACACAAGGACTATCTAAGGCTCAGAGCGAGCATAATGCTCGTTTATATTTATCAGGTCACGGCCATAAAAGCACAGCCATGATTTTACAAAGTGGAGTAAGCGTGGACGACTACGTCATTGCGCAAGGTATTCTAGCCTCCACTACTGATGATAGGGATTTACCTGTTATTAATAGTGGCTATATCACCAAATTACCAGTACCTCTGCTTTGTGACCAACGCCTTTATGCAGGTAAGAAAATCACCATGGAAGCTATTGCACAAATTCTTTGTGCTAGCGCCATGGAAGAGAGTAATAAACAACATCGCAAGTTTGTACCTACCGACTTATGCTTATTAGGTTTTGGTTTTGAGTGGTTACCTAAGCATAGTAGAGCGCTCAGACAAATCATGGCTGTAGGAACCAAGGCTGCCCCTTTAGGAGGTGACGGATCTCCTGATATTCATGCTGTTGAGCCTGACTTTGCTTATGAGCCTATTGTCACTTCAACCAATAAGCTTAAAGGTCATACCCTACTCTTAGGCACTACAGGCTCTGGTAAAACTAGATTCTTTGATCTCTTAGTATCTCAAGCCATTATGCGTGGTGATACTGTTATTGTGCTTGATCCTAAAGGAGACCGTGATTTACAGCGCTCTATTATTAAAGCAGCCCGAGCTGCTGAGCGTGAACCTTATCAGCAAATTATTTGTTTAGATATCGGTAGAAATGTTTCTAACCCATTATCGAGCAATGTAGCTGTGGACTATGCAGCGGCCAGTACTGGTAGCTTAAAGCAATTTGCTATGGACTCAAAAAAGATCTCCGATACGCAAAATGTTGCCCCTTTAAGCCCCTTTGAGCGTTCTCGAAAAAGCCTAACTAAAAAAGGCTACTTTAGTCTCATCAATAATGACTTTTATGAGCGCCAGGGCTGCGATTTAGGTTTTGACAAAGCAGCAGATACTAAAGAGCGTCGTAGCTTTAAATATCAGCACCGTCACTATATTAGTGAACATAATGAAACTGCCGCCTCAATCAGAGCTACCAATAGTCGTTATGACGATCCTAACTTTGCTACCGTCACAGGCGAAGATCCTGATAATTGCTTATTTGATGAGATTAATTTTGGACTAAACCCTACTGCTATTTTTGATCGTGGCTCTGAGGTTTCCTCTCGACTTACCTCTATGATTAGCGGTCAAGGAAGCTCAGCTAACTTTAAAGCTTATGCAGCCATGGCTATTACAGCAGCAGTAGAGTGTTGTCGCTTGCTTGATGAAAATGTCACTTTGGATGCAATTCGTGGCTATATTGCTAATCACCAAAGATTTATCATTGCGGTGCGAGACATCATTAATAAGACAGTAGTTAACTTAAATAATGTCTATTGCTCACGCTATTACAACTGCATTTATGGCATTAAAGACGATAAGCTAGTACGTAATGCCTATACTATTAGTGTGCTCATGGCCAATGGCTATAAGTACATTAACTTGCGTGAGCGAGCCTCAGTATTATCTGTTTTAGAAAACAGTGGTCTCTTAGATGCCTCTGACGCTCAAGTTGAAGATAGCGAAAAAATTAAACAAATTGAAAACATTATTGATAATCAATCACTAACCAAAGAAATTATTTCTGATAAGGCCGCTAGTAAAAAAACCTCAAGTAAAACCACTACTGCCAAAGAAAACAAGCCTCGCTATCTTGCAGCCCCTGCTCCTATTAAGTCTCTACAAGAGTTTTATGTATGGATGACTAAAAACGGCTATTTAGATAGAGATAACTCCATTGAACAAATCTTTGAGGTCTGCCTCATGGATCCTGTCTTCTTCCAAAAAGTTACTAATAGCATTATGCCATCTTTAGTAAGTTTAACCTCAGGAGTACTAAAACAACTACTTAGTGCTGATGACTATAAGCAAACTAACTTTATGGAGATTGTACGTAATAACAAAATCTTTTATGGCGCTTTGCATTGCTTAAAAGACAGTATTACAGGTCAGAACTTGGGCAAATTACTTATGGCTGATTTAGCCTTTGTAGCTGGTGAAATTAATGCCAAGAACATCCAAGGACACCACCAAGTATCAGTCTTTATTGATGAGGCTTCTGAGCTTGCCAACGAGGTTTTAGTACAGCTCTTAAACAAATCACGTGCCTCTAATTTTGCTGTTACCATTGCTACTCAATCAGTAGCTGACTTACGAGCTCGTGTTAACTCTAAGGACGTAGCTGAACAGCTCATTGCCAACTGCAATAACTTACTAAGCTTGCGTGTTGAAGATATGGATACCGCTAATGTTATTGCTCATGTCTTACCTAATACTGTATGTACTCATGAAAGCACTACTATTAGTGTAGGTAGCGGTGGTCTTACAGGCAATGCTAGTGCTTCACGCTCTTTAAGCCAACAAGACTGCGAATACTTCCCTGGCACTATGCTCATGCAACTGCCTAACTTTGAGTTTATAGCTCGTTTAGCTAATGGCTCCTGCTATAAGGGCTTTATCCCTATTATCGATAAAGAAAACTCAGGACACCAACGACCAGAGTTTACCGCTGCCCACGAAGCCCAAGCCTTTGCCCAAGAGCAAAATAAACGCATGCGCTCCCAAACCTTTGAGCCACGACCTAACAACACCACTAACACTAGCACCAATACTTCACCAACCCCTCAGCGAACTAGCGATTTTGCCACTAGCGCCCCTATGGAGGACTGGCCATGCCCTCAGCAAAGCCAGCCCAATAACAATGGCAACACAGTCCCAATCTCAAGGCCATATGACTTATCTAACAACAATGCCAATACCAACAGCCTAAACAGTCCTATCTCCCCTGTTTCAGGGCTTAATGACTGTGGCTGCTCTAATGGCATTACAGCACCTCTAAATGGCCCTATTTCCCCATGTGCAAGGCTGGATAACTTTGATGGCGACTGGGCTGATAACAGCAGCCTAAATGGCTCTGTTTCCTCTTGTGCAAGGCTGGATAACTTTGATGGCGACAAGGCTAATAACAGCAACCTAAATGGCCCTGTTTCCTCTTGTGCACGGCTGGATAACTTTGATGGCGACATGGCTAACAACAGCAGCCTAAATGGCCCTGTTTCCTCTTGTGCACGGCTGGATAACTTTGATGGCGACATGGCTAACAACAGCAGCCTAAATGGCCCTGTTTCCTCTTGTGCAATGCTGGATAACTTTGATGGCTCCAATGCTAATAGCAGCAAACTAAATGGCCCTATTTCCTCTTGTGCAAGGCTGGATAACTTTGGCTGTTCCAATGCTAATACCAGCAACCTAAACGGCCCTGTTTCCTCTTGTGCAAGGCTGGATAACTTTGATGGCGACATGGCTAATAACAGCAGCCTAAATGGCACTGTTTCTTCATGTGCAAGGCTGGATAACTTTGGCGGCGACATGGCTAATAGCGGGCCTATCAATGGCGGTGAGACTCATGGCACAAGGCTGGATAACTTTGACTGTTCCAATACTAATACCAGCAGCCTAAATGGCCTTGTTTCCTCATGTGCAAGGCTGGATAACTTTGGCGGCGACATGGCTAATAGCGGGCCTATCAATGGCGGTGCGGCTCAAGGTGCAAGGCTGGATAACTCTGGTAAAGCTCAGGATATGGGGCAGGGTGCTAAAGGGACGTGGTGGCGCAAAATTATGGGGTGTTTGCATATTTGTGATAGTTATCGAGAAAACACCTCCAATGAGGCTGAGGTTAGCAAGGGTTCTATCAGCGGCGATGAAGCTGATATTTATCGCAATCGTGGCAGTATTGGGAGTGAGTTTGGAGCTAGTTGTCAGCAAGGCAATGAGGGTGCAAACACTTCAAAAAATGATGGTGATGGTTTAAATGCCAAAGATATTGATGGTAAGCCATTGGCAGGCGGTGAAAATTTTGTATCTGGTAAAGAACAGCCAAACGAGAAAAAAATTAGTGGTTGTACTTTTGGCAAAAACATGCTCAAAATAGAAATAGCTTTACAAGATGCGAGCCGTGATAAGTTTAATGATACTGCCACTTCATCTTTGAGTTTAGCTCAATCCTTGGTGACCATACCTTCTTCTCATCATGACCCACAGCGTCAACGCTTTAACGCTTATGTTCAAGCAAGACGTAATGCCCAAGCATTACAAAACCTGAAAGTTCAGGCTCGACAAAATCCTTGTACTCCTAACAACAGCACTGACAGCACCCCAAAGCGTCAGAGTGATTTTGCGTCTAATTTACAGTTCAATAGTGATGCTCAGGGCAACTTGCAAACACAACCTGACTTCCAAGAGCGCATGGGGGCTGCCGCACAAGCGCAAGCGCAAGCTCAAGCTCAAGCGCAGGCTTGCGCTCAAGCTTGTGCTCAAGCACATGCTTATGCCCAAGCTCAATCTCAATCATCTGAGGCACGTAGTATTCAACACCATGCTACAGACATTGAACTTAAGCTCTCTAGCAGTCGCATTAATGAAGAGCTGACTTTAGAGCAGGCAGCCGTCATGTTAGGACAAGATCCTAAGGATGCTCTTGAGGCCAATTTAACACCAGATAACGTCAAACTTGATGGCCCTACTGTTGGCAGATATGGCTACAAAGCAGGCAATTCAAGGCAAACACTTAATCAGGAAACTAAAGTCTATGTGGGCAATGAACAATCATTACTTTACAGCCACTTTTCTGATGAACAGTACCACCCTAAGTCCTCGGACGACTTGGTGCAAAGACAAAGCGGAATTACTAACACAGCTAGCACTACAGGGGCTAGTGGCGAGGCAAGTGCAGCTAGCGCTAGTGCTAGTGGAGCTACTAGCGATGGCAGTACTAATAGAACTAGTGGCATTGATGGCATTAGGGGTAGTAAAGGCACTACCAGGGCTCTGTCTTGCAATGATAAAAGAGGAGAGCCACAGCTAAGTAGCAATGGCTCTCAGGCTGAGCATAACTTTAGTCCTGCTCCTATCATGGTTAGTGCCCTTAGCACTAGCAAATCAAAGATGGATCGTGACTATGAGCAAGCACAAACTTATCGCAGGCAAAACCTCAAGTCTAATGAGCGCAATTTATTAACTATGGGAGGTGAGATTCAAGCTCAATATGGACTTACTGGTTTACTAATATGGTTCTTAAGGGTGTTGTTTTACCCTCTAGAATGGGCTTTAAAAGTCTTGATTAAAGTTTGTTTTAACCAAAGTTTGCTTAAAAATTTGGCTATTGCCAAAGAGCTCATGATGCTGCTCTTAGCAGGAGTACTAATAGCTTGGTGCTTTAAGCCAGACCAAATTGCAGTACTTACCAAGAGTATTAGTGATTTTTGCTCTTACTGTTATGACTTTGGTGCTGTGGTGTACTTTGCCTTATTTAATGGCTTTAGTCAGGTTAATGAGGCCTTATATGCCGATAGCTCCATCTTAGATCGCTTAGAGCTTTATGCCCAACTACTCTTTGATCATGTTGAGTGTGCTCTAACTTGTTTTGCTTTAGGACTGTTATGGGGTAATCACTATGGTTTGATTAGTGAAATGCATCATAGATCTTTATTGGGTTTACGTACTTTATTGCGTCCTTATTCATTTTTAAATCTAAGCCTCAGCCTTTCAGCTGTGGCATTGTTGATAGGAGGTTATTTCCCTTGCTTGGAGTATGCTCTGTTAATTACGTGGTTCAAGATTGCGCTGTATGGTTTTACTATCACCTGTTTTTACAGCCAACACTCCAAATAGTAATTACCAAGGCATGCTATTACTTATTAGGCTTGGTTCTCTTAGGTACCTGTGCCTTGATTACACCTTCTAAAGCTAGGCTCATTGAGCTTTAGCTTATCAAGAGGTATTACTATCAACAGCCAAGCAATATGCTTGGTAAGCCCCAATCTCTCAGCTCAGGCGGCCAATTTTTCACTAACAACACCTAAGCTGCTTGGGCTAAGAAAAAGCCTATAGCCCACTGTGGCTGCAACTGCAGTGGCTGTGACCGTAGTGACAGCAGCGGTGGCAGTGGCAACTTAGGGATAGCAACTGTGGCGACTGTGGCTGCTATGGGGGTGGCTTTAAGAAGTTAAAGAGTGATTCTTTTTCTATGCTTTAAGCCATCGTGCCTTACATCTTTTAAAGGTTTGCTCTAGGCCCAGCCTTACTTAGAGCAACCTTGCTTAGCTACTTTTTTATCTAAAACAACTAAGACTTTTTGCTAAGCAAAAAACTTAACAGGCCGAGCCAAGCTCAAACTTGGCTTTATCGGTGGATCAAACTGTTTAAGTTTGGTCTTAATGAATCCTTGTGCAAAAACCTTTTTGCCTTAACAACCTAACAATTATATGAAAGCCTATATTCATAATCACTTCAATGCTTTTGATGACCAACTTGATCCTATGCTTGCCTCTTTTGTTGCAATTGAGCAACAGCAAAGAATTGCTCTTAGGAAACAGCAGAAAAAACATAAGCGTAACCTACAGTACTTAAGCCTCTTTTTGCTTATGTCCATCATGTGCTTTGTCTACCAGCTTTACCATGCACTTACTAGTGAGAGCCTCTCTGCTTTTAGCCCTATGATAAAGGTTCCAGCCATCTATCAATTATCACCTAATGGCAAAGAGCCATCAGCACTAAAGCAGCAATCTGACCTTAAGTCCCTTCAAGCCCAGCTCTCTACTTCCTTAAAGCAGTCCCAGTCCCAGAGCCAAGCTCTGGGCCAGGGCCAGGGCCATAGCCAGGCCGTTGGTCAGAGACAAACTCTAGCTCAAGGACGGGCTCATGAGCAAGATAAGGTTCATGGGCAAAGCTATGAGCAGGGGCAGGTTCAGGGTAGGTCTCAAGCTTATGATGAGGCTTATGCCCAAGTTTTAGCTCAAGCTTTAGGGGAGGCTCTGGCCACAGCCATTATTCAAGAGCAAGCAAAGCTCAATGATGAACAAGCCCAAGCTCAAGCCCAAACCCAAGCTCCAGCTCAAGCTCAAGCTCCAGCTCAAGCTCAAGCTCAAGCTCATTCCTTAGCTCCTAATTGCGATGGCTTAGACCAGCATGCCAATCATCAATATGAGCGTCATTTTGCTCCTGTGATTGAGCCTGAGGCACCATCTGCCTTATATGATTGGTTTCTTCCTGAACAAGCTCTGTTATTAAGTAAGAGCCTTGATGAGGATGGTATTAGGTCATTAACTAATTTATTAGAAGGCCTAAAGCAGGGTAACCCTTATTTTGAGCATCACGACTTTTCAAATGGTGAGCAATGGGCCTATCAAGGAGAGTTGTTAATTAAAACTCCACTGCGCAACCCTGTTGTAAGAAAAGTTAAAAACAACAATGGCCTTGAGCCATTGATGCAGCCCTACCCTTACCAAGATTTTAAAGATTGGCAGGATATTTTAGCCATGGTAGCAGCCGTGCAAAAAGACATTCATATGCCCCCTTATCAACCTCTAACAGGTCAACCAGATGGGGCCAATCACTAACAGCAACTGCCTAAATACGAAGTCGAGCCCTTTTTCTTAACCTTGTGAGTTTTTGTCTATCGAGTTTTTACTATGAAAACTAAAATTATTTCTATCTTATGGTGGTCTTTAACCCATCCCGTAGCCTTGCTAACTACCTTGGCTAAACTTAGTTGTTCTTTAGCCATTATCTTTGCCATAGTAGTCTCAGTATGTGAGATAAAAATTGACTTTATTGAGCAAGGTAAAAAAGCTTTAATCAGTGAGATTTTTAATGCTGGTTATAGCAGTAATACCAGCCTAACTGTAGCCTCGTTACGTGATTTTGATGTCAATGACTGGGAGATAGATCCTGAGCAAGAGCAACAACTTGCTGCTGCTACTGATATGCACCATAGCTTTGATTACAGCCAACATATTATTGACCCTCTTGGCTCTCAAGATCGTTTTAGCCTATCTGATAGTACTGTCTTTAATTTAGACAAAAATATCAACTCAGGTATTAGCTATCAAAACTTTAATGATAAGGGCTTTGCTCTTATTGATAGCATCAATGAGTACACCAAAGCTCATCCTGAGTTACAAAACGACCCTCACTACCAAGATCGTATCAAGGCCCAAATAGCTCAAATTTACTTTAATAGCACCTTATTACCTGAGCACATGAGTGCTGATATTGGTCTTGCCAATACTATTGCTGCCATCACAGAAAAAGAGGCCCCAGCCTTAGAACCAGCTCCAGCCTTAGAGCCATTCCCAGCCCCAGCTTCTAACTCCAGAGCCAATAAGAATAAAGTTGCTTTACCACAAGAGCTTGCCCATAACTGCCAGGAAACTTTACCTAGCACCGAGCCAATCACAAAGCAAATCACTAAGCCAGCCTTAGCAGCTAACGATTTGGCCTCTAATCATAAGGCTCATAGCCCTTATGGCTACCAAGACCCAGACTATAGCAATGACACCTCAAATGGCTACCAGCACAACAGCTATCAAAACCATAACAGCCTTTACAGCAGCCTTAAAAGCAGCAGCTTCACAAGCAATAGCCTCAATGGCAGCTATAACCATGGCCATAGCAATAGTCATAGCCAGGGCTCTAGCCAGCATGAGAGTGAGCTTAAGAGCACTGCCAGATACCAAAACCACAACCTCAATCGTAATCTTAAGAGCACTAGAGACGATCTTTATTTAGCACAGGAGGGCAGCCAACACCACCCAAAGAGCTTAGCTAGCACTAATAGCTCTCTTAAAGGACAAACATACGGTTATAGCAGCAATCATAACTTACAGCCTAACCAAGAGCTAAAGAGCTTATCTCCTAACTCTCGTAGCTCCTCAAATTATGCTTTAGAACCTAATGCCAACTTGGCTATGAGCAATACTCCCAACTCTGCCCTAACTCATCATGGACTAATGAGCTCTGATGGTATTTTAGAAGAGGAAGAAGAGGAGCTCGTACTTGTCCTGCCAGACAGCAAGTCCCTTACCCCATCACAGGCAGAAACTATCACTACTAGCAGTGCCAGTCACAATCATATGCTAAGCCAAGGCCACAGTCTTAGCCAGAAGCATGGCGTAAGCCAGAGCAATGACCTGAGCAAGAGCCAGAACCAGGGCCTAAGCCACAGCCTCAGTTATAGCAATAGCTTTGAGCAAGAGCCTACTCTTGCTCAAACTCAGGATGCCTATTCTGCACAGGCTCACACTAATAAGATAGCCTCTGCTAAAGCTCAGTTATGCTTATCAGCAATTAAGAGCTTAGGTACCACTATTAGTGCCTCCAAGCCTACTGCCCTGAATAATAGTTCTGTTACCAGCACAGATCCTAATCCTTTTGCTTCTTTATCAAGTTTAGCCTCTCAAGCAAGTGCCAACTCCAGCTCTTACTCTGGCTCAACTTTAAGCACGGATACTGTTGCTACCCCAGGCTCTAACTCCAGCTATCACCACAGTAGCCAGAGTGATAGCACCAGTTCTGGCACTGGCACTGGCTCTAGCACCTTATCAAGCTCAAGCTCTAGCAGTATTCACCAAAAGCCAAACTCAAAGCTTAATAACACTAACAGCTATCACAATAGCAGTAACAATAGCAATATCAGCACTGGCATCTTCAGTAGCCAGAACGATGGCTCTCACTATGCTATAGCTCTTGCTCCTACTATGACCAGTAATGATATGAGCACTGACCATACTATTAGCACAGCTATGGTTGCTGCTCTTACCACTAATACTGACCCTGCTGCTATTAGCACCAACACCAACACAGCTACCATCACTGCTAACACTGATGTCTCAGCCACAGGCACCACAGCTACTGAATCAGCCACTACTAATACTGTTTCTAGCACAGACATAGCCCCTGCTACAGCTACAGGTACATGTACTGGCACTGCTATCACAAACACTGGCACTACAGCTAATGACTCAGATGGTTTAGCTACTGCTGACACAATTAATGGCATCAGCACTGCTATCACAGTGACAGGCACAGGCACTGGCACAGGTACAGGTACAGGTACAGCCATGGGAACTGGGAATGGGGCTGCTAATAGCGGTGATTATGATAGTGAGGTGGCTTATCTTTACCGTTTAGATGAAGAGCTTTTTGATGAGGAGGTTGAGAGATGGGATTTGGAGGCCTTGGAACAGCTTGATTTGGTAATTGAAGATCCTGAGATTAATTTAACAGCTCAAGACTATCAAATTATTGATGAGGTCATGAGTACTATTGATGAGCTGAGAGCTAGTGGTATTGCAGTAGATCTCGATACCGTACAAATGCTCTGCGAGCACTATATGCCTCAACCATATGGCACTATTTTGCTTAACAATACCAAGCATGAGCACCTCTTATCCTTGCTAAAAAGTAAGCAAGCTAAAGAGCAAGCAAAACTTGCAGCCGTAGAGCAAAAAGAAAGCTTAGCAACAGAGCTCAAAGACCATTCCCAGCCTTCTAAAGGCCAATTCGATGCAACTTTAGGAGCTATTTCTAACTTAGCAACCGAGCAAGCTCATTATCTTACTAAAGCTAATGCTCATACTATCACTAATTACCCTACCAAGAGTGGTTCCCAACCTTCATTAGGACATAGTGTCTTTAGTGTTACCAATTTGGTAGCAGATGACTATATTGCAAGTATGGCTCTTGAGACCAATACCCTCTATGCTAGTTTAAATACCAAGATGGGAGCTAATTTAGGAGCACCATACTCTAATGCCTTGGCCTACAACTACCATGATCGTCTTAAATCCTTTAATAACAGCCACAGCCCCGATTACAACCCCAACTGTGCACCAGTAGCAACAGCAGAAATAGCAACACAAATAGCAACAGAACCAGCAGCAATAGACACACAAGCAACCAGCTCAGCAGATACGGACACAGCAGCAACAGGTATCAGCTTAAGCCTTGATGAGGCTTGTGAAGAAAGAGTTGGTGAGGAGGCAAGCTTAAATTTTGAGGCCCTTGGTTTTAAGGAGGTGGCACCAGCTACCCCTCTAATGACACAAAAGCAAGAGCCTAATAATTTTTTACTGCTGCAAAAGCCTATTGTGCTCTCTAAAGAAGGCATAGTAGGTTTATTTAGCTATCCTAAAAGACCTGTAATCACTCAAGATGCCTTAGTCATTAATATGAGAAGCTATGAAAAGACTCATGGCAGTGATTATAAGCAATGCTTGCAAATGTTAGGTCATTGGCCTGATATCCAGGCTCTACTCAATAATTATGAGGACAATGGTGAAAAGGGGCTCACACCAGCTACTTTGGGCATTATTAAAATTAATAATATGCTCAATGCTCATCACTATTGGTCAGATCCCTTAAACATTAGTACTACCTTTTTCTCTATTTACAACTACTGTAATGATCTCGACTCAGGCCTCATTGCCCCTATATATCATCATGGTATTGATGTGCTTAAGCAACTGTATGTACTAAGTATTAACTCCCCTAGCACCTTATGGTGCTCCCCAGCTCACATGCTAACTTACAAGCAAGTTACCAAGGACCCAACCAATAACAGCAATAACGGCCAAGCTATCTTTGCTAATAGCAACTTATACCCAAGCCATACCCAAGCAGCCTCTGCTCCTGTCCCAGTTAATAGCACAGTACAGACGAATTTCAAGGCTCAACCAACATCTCAGACCATGGCCCAGCTAAAAGCCCAGGCTCAAGCTCAAGCCAAGGCCAAGGCCCTGGCTGTGGCCCAGGCTCAAGGCAACGTACCAAACTCAAGCTCTGGCTCTATCTTTTATCAAGGAAAAGGCCAAGAACTATCACCAAGATACAGTAAAGATCTAGCACCAACAGTAGAATCAGGTCTAGAGTTAGACCACAACCATGGCTATGGCTATGGCTATAAACGTGACCAGAGCCAAGTTCCATCTCAGGAGCAAGCCCTGAGAGAAGAGCAACATTATGAGTCTTTACTTGATGATACTAACAGTATGAGCAACTACTATGGCTTGAGAGCTCAACAGCACCCCAACACAGCCAATCATCAGGGCCTTAATCAGGGTTATAACTCACGTCCAAGCTCAAGCACAAGCTCAAAACAGGACTCTAGCAAGTTATTAGGCCAGGAGCCTTACCAAGAGCAAGGTAATTTGAGTGGTAATTGCTATGGCTATAGTCATAGCCAGAGCCAGGACTATGCTCATGGACAGAGCCAGGACCAGGGCCAGGGCTTAGGAAGGGGAAATAGTAAGGAGATAGAACGTAATAAGAGCTTAGGTATGAACTATAGCCAGGAATATGAGGGCCATAGCCCTGAGGCTATGATGAGCACTATTCCTTATGAACAAAGTAAGCAAGAGAGCATTGAGCTTTTGGGTCGTACCTTTAACAATAGCGATGATGCTAAACAGGCCCTGGATCAAGCTTTAGGCTTAAGCACTGCTTATGATAAGCACAGCTACTCTACCAATCATATCTCTTATCAGACTAATGCTCTTAATGGCGTAAAGACTTTTGCCAAGGCTTCTTATAACCCTACTGATTTAAATGAGGCTTTAGATAAGCAACTTATCTTTAATGATCTCTCTTATGAATTGATGCTACCTGTTTATGAGAGCTTAACTGAATATCAGCAAGCTATCTTAGATAGCTGCCAACCATGGCTCCTTAACAAAAAGCTTTTATCCTACGATAAAGAGCGTGCTTTTGCCTCTATCTTACAAAATCTTACTAAGCTCATTAAACTAAAGGTTTTAAGTCCTAAAGAAGCTTATGCTTTAGCTCATGGTCAACGTCCTAAGTTGCTCAAAGAACAAGATATTGTAGCCTTTGCCATTATTGGCCAGATAGTAAAACAAGCACATGAGAGCCATCAAGGTAAGTTTACTAAAGAGCAAGCTCATGATTTAAAACTCTTAAAGCAGGCTCTTTACTATGCTAAATGGCCTTTACTAGAACAATGTATTGACCCTAATTTTGCTTACCGTTATAGCAAAATTCGTCTCAAATATGGCTATCAAGGCCAAATCATTAACCCTCTCAGCTTTATTACTGACACCCTTGAGCCTCACCTAAGCCATAGCCCAAGCTCTGGCAATAGCAATAGCAATAACCATGGTTATATCCATGGCTACGGCTATGGCCATGGCCTTAGCAGCAGCAATAACATTGCCCAAAGCACTGTCCTTGGACTGAGCACAGGAACTAGCACTAGCAATAAGCTTAGCACTAGAGCTAAATCAAACCTTGGTTCTAGAAGGGAGAGTGAGGCTATGGAGCATGCACATAGTCAGCAGCATAAACAGCCTGAGCAGCAGGTGCAACAGCAGGTGCAACAGTATGGTAATGCCTTGGCTATTAATCGTAATCAGCTAGTCAATGAGTACAGCTGCCAAGATGATAATGCTCAGGTAATCAATGAGGTACTAAGCACAGCTCAAAACCTAAGAGGCCTGTACCAAGATCTAAAAACTTTAGAGCATGGTGATGTCCTAAATTCAGCTCAAACCATTATTAATGCAGCTAACCGTGTAGGCAATAATCTGCCTCTTAATCAGAGCTCCAATAATGCCCTAAGCTCTGTGCATAACCAAAGCTCTATTACAGATATCAATCAAGTTTTTGCTACAGGTCCAGCCCCAGCTACAGGATCCGACTCAGAATAAGGCCTTGGACTGGCTACAGGCTCTGGTTCTGGTTCTGGACTGGCTACTGGTTCTGGCTCAAGTGCAGGTTCAGACTAAACTTTAATAGCTCTCAACACCAGGTTGGCAACATTCATCTTTACAACTGACAGCCCTAAATAGCGACTGCCACTAGTGGCTGGTAAAGGAAACAAAGTGTTACGAAAATAGGTTAACCTTGATAAGCAGGAACTCCATGGGCAAGGCTATGGGAAAGGCCATGGGCTTGCCTATGGGAGTGGGGCAGTAGAGATTCATTCATTTGGAACTAATGTAAAGTGCCATGGCTATAGGCCTACCTTAGGTTGGAACCATGGCACTTTACTATAGAGGATTACCTGCCCCCATCAGGGCAAAACGAGTAATAGTACCTAATCAGCTTGCTGCTGCTATTTGTTTGTTCCCATAATGAGAGCCTTTTAGAGCAACTAAGATTATTACTAACCTACTGACTTAGAAAAGCAAAGGAGCACCAGATCTTGATCTTGATTCATATCATGGCGGCTATTACAAATAGCGGTAAAGCCTTTAACGAGTACTTCCAACTATGCCGTTAAATGCCATCAAGAAATAAGACACTACTGGAGTTTTTATCAAGAGCTCGTTCTTGTAGATTATTAGTCAATTTCTCCTATCGACTAAGCCGTCTTCCCATAATCTTATGCCAAATAGAACGAGCAATTTGAACCTCTTCCATACTTAGACCCATGCCTTCGTGAAAGATGATCCTATCAGTATAGTCCAAAATTTCATCAGCTGTTTGCTTATTGCGAAGCATATTATCAATCTTTGCAAATAAGACTTCATGCTCAACACGGTACGGCATATAAATGCCACCAACCTCACTGGGCATCAATTCTAAACATCCACCACCAAAATTGCGTCCCAGTATTTCGGCAAAGGTAAATGAGAGCGAATTGTAGTAGCTTGCTACCAAAGCTTTCTTATTGACCCCCTCATTGATGAAAACTCGATTCATAGTATCTGTGGTGTAGGCATTAGCATCGTTGAGTACAAATTTAGGATATTGGTGGTTGCGTCTCAGGAAGAGGGCATCTGATAGTTTAATCGATGGAATTACAAACCAATCCTCACGTATGCGTGTTTTGTAGCCTTTGTGGATCTCTTTGTTTTCTCCATATTCAAGATAGGCCTTTAGTCCTTCGTTTCCCTGCTCTTTAATTGATGATGGGAAGACCAAAAGGTAAGCTTTGGCCCCCAAATCGACATTGGCGAGCCAATCTTTGGTAGTAAAACAAAGACTGTTGACTTGAACACTTCTTCCCACCATTGGTTTGGCAAACTCTTGCAAATGGTAATGAGTGACTATTGATTGCGGCACAGTAAAGTAGTCGTTAGCACCTGTAGTGATACCAACTTCCACCTTTGCATAATCAGATATAGAAGGCATATTGTGCTTAACCTTCTCTAGCAACTCAAGTTCTTTGTTTTCAAGAAAATAGTAAGTCCATTTGTCGGTATGGAAATCAATTTTCTTGGTAGGACATTTCAACCTACGAGGATCAAGCGTAAGCAAACCATTAGCATCTTTCACCTCAATATGTTCAATCAAGTGCTCATTCGAGCCATTCTTTTCACACAAAAGTAGCACAACCTCTTGTTGAATTTCCTCAAAGACCAGATTTTCAAATGAGATGATGTTGATCTTGTTAAAGTTTTGAGCAAGATAGTGACGTAATGGCTGAGCATATTTGACCATTAGCAGTTCAGACGGGAGAACAAAGCCCATCTTTCCTGTATCAGTCAATAATTGACTGCAACCTACCACAAAAGTAACCCACGCATTAGTGAGTTTTGTCCTCTTTAAATTAGAGCGACTAAATATCTCATCGGCTAGTTTCTGCTGAGCAGGATCATAGTACTGATAGCGTATGAAAGGAGGATTGCCCACCACCAAGTTAAAACGTTGGTTAGTGTCCAGGCAAAAACGATGGAAGTCAGCATTAATTACTACAGCATCATGTAAGGTAATTGCTCGTGCTTTTTCAGCCTCACTTGCTTCATACTCGACGGCGGTAATTTGCTTATAGAGCATTTCATCTTGAGCAAGGATTTCTAAAAACACTCCATCACCACAACTTGGTTCAAGTATGGATGAGTCAGTACTGCCATTAATTCCCCATTGCAATATGAATTTAGCTATGGCTGGTGGTGTGTAATAAGCACCTCTGAGCTTTCTGTCAGTGGCATTTTCAATCAGCTGCATATTGTTCTTTAATTTTAGAAAGTAATAAAAACCATAGAGGCCATTGATAACACTTTGCTTCTCTGGTTTGAGGCGGGCCAATTGATGTTCTAATGGTCTACTGGCGTAAGAACTTTGCGTTGCTGTGAAAGGAGATGACTTTGGGTGGCTCTGGTAAAGAGTGAACTTGGCACTATAAGGAAACCTAAGCTTGTACCAAAATATCACTTGCTAATAAAGCTTCACCTAAAGCGATATGTCCTACAAGCTTTTTTAGCCAAAAGCTTATACCCAACAAAGATCTTTTAAGTTTTTGGTGCTACACAGAGAGTGAATATGATTTTCTGCCTTACCATCCCAAAGATTCTCAAGCTATGGTTTTAATTATCACCCCCTAATGAAGCACCTCACCGTTTTGCTCTCATAGCGTTGCAAAATTGACTTGGTTGGCTTTATTTTACATATAAAATACATTCATAGCAAAATTATATTAAGACCTATAATAAAGCAAACAGCCATTAAAATTTCTCACCACCATATCTAAGCTAGTTACTAATAATTTAGTACGTTAGTGATGTACATGATTGGTTTTTAATGGTCATATCAAGTTACAAAGCACTAGTATATTAGCGTTTGGTTCATACTAGTTCGGTAAGAGTTTTGTGTGATTTTTGCTTTATGAATGGCACCACACCCTTAAAATCCAGTCCTCTTAGAGCAAAATCCCAAGTTTATTGTCTTAATCTGTTAGGTACCATCGATAAGGGCCTGCTGACTTAATAGCTTACTTACTTACTATTGCTTAATTGCTTGCTCTTTATGCCCTGACTTATGAACTAACACCTATTTGCAAGCTTGCAAGCCGTTTAACACCAAAGGCTTTAACTCAAATTTCACCTGTTTAATTACCCTTGTTTTTTGAGCGAAAAAATTTGTGATTTCTCTCACACAATTAAACAAAGTCAAACTATCACTTTCTGATAAATATCAGCTTTTAAAAAATTATCTTTGCTCATAAAGCAAAAAGATTTAGCTTTTCACTCAACTATTTAAAGGAATTTGGGTGTTTTTGAGCCTAAATAGAGGCAAGCCTTACTCCTAGCTAAAGCAATAAACATGATATTTATCGACTTTGTTCTTTTTATACCATCCTTGACAACATTACTAATCAACCTCACTTCTTTGCGATAAATATCAGCTTTTAATCACTTCACTCAACACTTTTTTGCCACTTCTTTAAGACACTACTCTGTGCTCAGGCGTTTGCTGACAATTTTGAAAAAACTCAATGCTTTAATCCTAAGTACTAAGCCTTGCTAGTAATGCCCCCGTCCAGGGCCTATGACTAAGGCTGTGGCCTATAGCCCAAACCTAGGGCCAACAGCCTATGGTTCAGAGCCAGAGCTTGTGCCAGGCCTCAGCTTTAGCTTGGGGCTCTAATCAAACTCAGAGCCCCAGCCTCTATATGGTGATCTGGTGTGAGCCAGAGCACTGGCCTTTTCAAAGGCCTTGGGCCTTAGGTCTTGGTTTTTGGGTTTTGGGCCATGAGCCCTGACCTTGGCCTTTTAAAGGTCTTGGGTCTGGGATTTGGGCCGTGGTTCGTTGCTAGGAGGATTAGGGATTGGGGCGGGCAGCATCTGGTTCTTTGATGATGGCTGCTTAGTTTTAATGATTGTTAACAACTTTATGGTTTGATTATGTTTTTTAAAGTTAAAGGTACTCGTTTGTTCTTATGTGGGTGCTTACTCTTAAGCTCTCACTCTTTTAGCTATGCCCAGGAATGGGGAAGAGATTTTCCTCTTAGTACTACCTTAGTTAGCTCTAATAGTAAGACAGCCACCTCCTCACAGTCTCAGGCCCATCCATCAGCCTCTGAGGAATTTGTCCGTGAGCAACAAGCTCTAGAGCAAAAGCATGCTGATGAGCGTTCTGACATTTTATG
This sequence comes from Anaerobiospirillum sp. NML120448, assembly GCF_023050945.1. Taxonomy (GTDB): domain Bacteria; phylum Pseudomonadota; class Gammaproteobacteria; order Enterobacterales; family Succinivibrionaceae; genus Anaerobiospirillum. Next base: position 24,667 of record NZ_JALKIM010000022.1, read on the forward strand.
GCAGCCTCATACATTATCTGATGTAAGACGTAATCGTATTATTGCCAACCACAACTCTTTAGAGCAGCGTCTTGCCCAAAAGATGGAGTTAGAAGACTACTTATCCAGCCTTGATGAAGTTAATTTAACCACAGGAACTAGGGATGCTTTACCTAAAGCTCCTAAGCAAGCTCCTCTTGATAAGGGCGATAGCAATTTAACTGCCCTTGCCCATAGCACTGCTACTGTAGAGAGTAGCCAACTCTACCCTACAGCTACCTCTACTAATTCTAATCAGAACAATACTGTGTTAGGGGCCCACACTAAAGCACAGCCCAACTCTCACAGTAAAGCACCAGCTCTAAACAGCTCAGGCTCAAAACTAGGCTCACACTCAGCCCCAGTCCCTAATAAAGGCTCTGTCATAAGCCCTAGCCAGAGCACAGGCAAGAGCACCAACTCAAGAGCTAATCACAGCCCAAGTTATAGCTCTAGCCCTAGCGTAAGCATAAGCGAGAGCATTAACAAGAGAGCTATCTACCACTCAAGCACACTGAGCTCGGCCTTACAGGCTGATAGAGCAAGCCCCTTAGAGAGTGCCAGTAAGGATATGGGTCATGGGAATAGCAATACTTGTGGTACTTGCTAGTTGGGCCCCATCTTAAGCCCAGTCACAGGACGTAGGACATGGCCGTGGCTAGGGCCAGAGCCAGAGCCAGAGCCAGAGCCATGCCAATGGCAGGCTCCGAGCCAATCCTTAGGCACTTAACAAAGGCCACAGAACAGCTGGCACTAAGTTCTAAAGAAGAGGCTCTAACTGTGAGCAAGGCTCAGCTTGACCACTGCCTAAACAACAAACTTGCTGAGCTCTTAGCTTGGTACTGTTGCATGGTGAGTTTACCAAGCTAACTGCTCTCTTAGTTAGTTAGTTACTTATTTGCATTGCCAGCTTAATTCTTTTGCTGACTTGTTTTACTGGTTGGTTCTGCTTTGCTTAATTGTTGTGCCTGTGTGGCTTCCTGTCTGGTACCCATAAGTCATAAGTGGTGCAGGGCATGAGCAAGCAAGCAAGAGACTGCTGTGCCCAACACTGGTTACTAGTTGCTAGTTGCAAAGGGTTTAGCACAGCTTGCCTAGGTTAGGACTGTGGTGGCTTTACTCAAATATTAGGTGGTTAAACCTAGATATATTTTTGAGGGAACCATTTTGTGATCTGTATCGTAAAAATAAAGGTAACTAAATTTTCGTTTCCTTATAAATATCAGCTTTTTAAAAATGAATTTTGCAAAGAAGGCAAATATTTTTGCTTTTCACTCAACTTTTTTGAGGAGTTTTTACTGTTTTTAAGTTGATGGAAGCTGTTTTGTTTGATCTTAGGTGAAGCACATAACTGATATTTATCGGATTTGCTGATTGGCAAAGAATAGCTGCGTAAGCTGCTTGGAGTCTTGTATTTTCTGATAAATATCGGCTTTTGTTTAGTTCACTCAACACTTTTTTGACCACCTTATTAAGGAGGGGGGCTGATGTCAACAAAACCGCAAAAACACGGTGTTTTAATGATAAGCACGAAATTTTGCTAACGATAGCTTAGCTGTTAATTACAGCTCTCTTACTAGCAAGGTTCAGATAAATGCCATCTGTTAGTACGGATGGGCTTTTTAATTTTTTTTGTTTTTTTATTGGAGACTTTATTATGTCTTTTATTGTTTCTGTTACACGTTCTATCACTCTTATGTTATTAGGCCTGAGTACTTGCCTCTTGTGGGACTATCAGGCTCTTACTTTTGCCCAAGATCTCTTTGAGGGCTCTTATAGCTCTAAGAGCTCTACCCAAGAGCTATCTTATAGCCCTAATGGCTATGTATCTTTGGATGGCAAGAGCCAGTCTTTAAGTGGAGAGAGAAAAGTACCTCACCTTAGAGTAGCTGAGTATCAAGAAAACTACAGTGATTGTCCAAAGATTAATGCCATTACAGATAGCTCCCTTAGTGATTACTTAAAAGATAACTACCAGCTTGATTATCTTAACTACCATTATCTTATCAACCCTCAAAGTCGTATTAACTTGGTAGAGCAAGAGGCTCTAGCTAAATTTACTTTATTAGCCTCCCAAAAAGTAGTTCATGATTATGTTGATAATGCCAAGTCCCAAGTTTTAATCAACAATCATGGCTGTAGCTTTCTCCACTCTTGTTTTAACTCTCTTAAGCAAGAGCACAACCCTGATCACATTCAAACTTGCAAGGACGAGGAGGGAACTTTAGCCTTAGCCTCAGCCTCGGCCTCGAACCAATCTTCTTCCTCTACCACTAACACTACCAATGCCTCTACCACTACCTCTGCTGCGGCTAGAGATAATGCTTTAACTACTAATGCTAACGACTTGGGAGTTGTAGCCGTGGCTGCAGGTCAAGATAGTGCTTTAGTGGCTCATAGCGATAATGCTGTGGGTGCTTACATGTCTAAGACAGGGGGCGTGCACAGAAGATTTAATGATATGGCTGAGCAAAGCTTAGCTGCTGTTGCTTATGGTAATGAACAGGCTTTATATGGCAGGGCAGCAGGTGCTGCTGCTCGTGCTGGTGCTGGCACTGCTGGTAGTACTGGCAATGGAGATAATGGAGCTGGGGTTGTGCTGTTCAATATTAAGATTACTGATGCTCCAAAGATGGATAACCATGCTTTTACTGAGGCTGCATATCATAGTATTGATCATTTAAAAGGCTTGGAGGTTAATGCCTCTACCTTACAAAACATGCTTGATTCTTTATCTGTTTATTATCAAGACCATGGTTTTGCCTTGGCAAGAGCTTATTTACCTGCTCAGACCATTGATAATGGCGTGGTTGATGTTGTAATTGCTAACCCAAAATTTAATAACTTTAATATTGAGAATAAGTCATTGGTGTCAGATGACTACCTTGCCTATTTAATGAGTGGTATTACTGACTTATCAGGAAAGGATGTCACTACTGAGGAACTTGATAGTCAGATTAGAAAGTTGGCCGATTTAGGTACTTTTTCTATGTTAGGAGAGGCTAATAATGCCGATCCCCATGGCTTATTAAAAGACATTGATTTTACTGTAGCCCCTACCCAAGATCGCTTTAGCTTTGCCCTCTTTGCTGATAACGAGGGTAATAAGAGTGCAGGACGTTATCGCTTTGGTGGCTTAGTTGAGATTCAAAGTCCTACAGGCAGTGCCGATCGTTTGCTCCTTAGCTATGCTCGTTCTAATGAGAAGCAAAATAACTACTCTTTAAGCTACCTCCTACCTATAAACTCTCACCCTACAGTAATGGGCTTAGACCTGTGCTATAGCGATTATGAGCTTAGTGGTTTTTATCGTGAGTTAGGTGCTCAGGGCACTTCTTTGAGCGTTGATGCTTATGTCATTGAGCCTGTACTTAGAACTGAAAACTCTATGTTTAACCTCAAAGCAGGTGTGCGTTATCGTAATTTAATCGATGAGTACCGTAACTTTGACTTGGAGTTTAAAAAGCATACTTGGTCAGGCTATGCAGGTTTTAGTGGTTTTAATTATTTAGGTGATTGGCTTTTTGATCACGAAACTAAGCTCTTAGCCACCCGTGTTTATTGTGATGACGAGTGGGGTGCGGTGGAAGACCGCACCTATCTAACCTTAGAGGGCAAAGTAAGTTTGGGCTATAAATTTACTAATGAGTGGTATGCCCGAACAGCCATTACTTATCAAATGGCTAACCAGAGCCCAGATGGTTCTGACACTTTCTTAGCAGGTGGCTCTACAGGTCTTAGAGCCTATGAATTTGGTGATATCAGTGGTGATGGTGGCGTAGTTTGGAAAAACGAGCTTAAGTACTTCCCAAGTGAGCTACCTGAACTAAGCCTTACAGCACATATTGAGACAGCCCACGTATATAACCACGATTATGTAGGTGAAAAAGCCTCTAGTGCAGGTCTCACAGCCAATATCAGCTATGAGGGCCTCAAGCTGGAATTAGACATGAGCCATGGTCTGGGCACCATGCCTGTCTTTGCAGAAGATCAAGCAGCCATTAAGTTCAATGTTTCCTATACCTGCTAGCAATAGCTGTGATTAACCACCAAAGACAAAAGAGCAATAGAAGCAAGCCCTAGATTAATCATCCTAGGTGCTCTTCTTTATGCTCCCAAGCCTTAACCATTAACCATTTCCCAAAGAGGATCAATATGAACAAGCATTTGTCATATTTAACTAAAATTTGTAAACAGTTCAGCTCCAAAGCTACCCCAGCAACTAGCAACCATGAAGACCATAGTGTCACTACCAATGCTGATAATAGTGCTACTACTATTGCCCCTACCCCTATAACTAACTGTGCAGCCGCTACCAGCACCAGTATCCCTCTGACCAGCAGCTACTACAATACTGGCCTCTACAGCACTAGCAACAGCCACAGCCATAGTAGCAATGGCAGCAACAACAGCAACAGCAGCAGTTGCAATAGCTGCAATAGCAATAGCTGCAATAGCAATAGCAACGGCTGCTACATTGACTCTAGCTCTAGCCTCGACCCAAGAGAATACTCTAACTCTAACCCAGGCTATAGCAGCACAGCTCAGTCCTTATGCTATGACCAAGGAGCAAGCTTTGAGAGTGAGTTTGGCTACAGCTCCCCAGCTTACAGCCACAATAGCAATAGTAACTACCATAGCAATCACTGTCTTAACCAAGTAGCCAACTTAAGCTACAGTAATAGCGATAGTGCTTATGGCATGCTCATCAACAATAGCAGAGCCAACCCTATGGAGAGCCACAATCACAGCAATAGCCTACCAGCTGGCACTGCTGGCACTGCTTATGGTGTTGGAGCTGGTGGTGCTGGTGGCACTGATGCTACTGCCTATGATGGAGCTAAATTCTGTAATGGAGCAGGTGCTATTACTGCTGCTGGTGCAGGTACTGGAGTAAGAGCTATCAAGGCTGAAGGGGAGCTTTGCAGCTCCCTTGAGGCTCATAACCATGATTCTCAGGCTTTAGCTAGCAATCATAAGTTAGGTACTGATAACGGCTGTAGTACTACTTTAAATGCTGATTCTAACCTCCATAACCAGCATATGGCATCTGCTTTGGGGGCTTATCAGCAGGACGAGTTGGGGTTGCCTGTGGAGGAGGCTCGTTCCCTTAATGGCTCTGGCCGTACTTTATTAAATAACTGCTGTGATCATCACACCTCAGATAACACACCAAGAGTAAAGAGTGATGATAATAGCTGTACTGGGGTTCATTCCTTAGGTTGTACCACCTTTGCTTATGCTAAAGATAAATATGGGACTATTACTAAGGTTGATACTAAAGCTACTGATGAAATATTAAGCAATAAGGAAGATGAGCTTAATGATATCCAAAAGAGTACTTGTAGCAGCGGCCCTTTTAGCACTGCCCAAAGAGCTGCCTTAAAAGCACAGTGCCCTATTACTCAAAGCTCTTTATGGCAACAAGTAGTAGGTCAGCATGGACAGGCAAAACTTGGCCCTGGTGAGGTTATGCTCCCAGAGCTTGATCCTATGCATGCAGGCAACCACTCTTATCAGTTAATTCATAGCCTCTATAACATAGCTAATGAAGGCTATTTGCGTTTTGATGCTGTTAGTGAGGGTGAGCTTATTCGTGCTAACCAAGGTGAAATTAGCACCTTATTGCGTCGTGTTGATGGCTCAGCTGAGGAGCTTAATTGCTATTTAATTCCTTTAATTAAAGCCATGGTACGTTGCTGCTCCATTGCCCCAGCCTCTATGTACCATCATCATGATGATATTGGTGGCTTAATTCGTCACAACTTACAAATTGCTAACGACTGTATTGAGGACTACAGTAATTTTGCCCATGCCAAAGTTACTGTAGCTAATACTATTGCCTCTTTAACCGAGCAAAGAAAGGTTAAAAAGCAAGCCGAGGCAGCCTACCTTGCCAACATCCAAAAGCAAGCTAACTTAGAAAACAAGGTAAAAAGCAGTTATGAAAAATTTCAAGAAAGCTTAGGCCTTATTGATGATGAGCTTAATGATGGTTTAAATACCGACTTAAATTTAGAAGTCCTTAATACTAATAGCTCCCCAGACCAAAAATATGCCGACTTAGCTAAGACCATGGGCATCATGCTTGACCAGAGTTTTGCCGATGGCCCTATTGAGAGTCTGGCCACTATTTTTGATGACGACCAAAAGCAAAGTACCAGCAATGCTGTAAGCACTGGTGCTGGTGCAGGCACTAATACTGCTGCTACTAACTCTGCGTCTACTACTACTACTACTGGTGTAGCCTCAAGTGCTATTGCTGGTATTGCCGCCTCTGGGGTAGCAGGTGCGGGCGATGACAATGGCACTGGCAGTGGCAATTGCGATACCACTCTTGCACTTAGCCAGCTCAAGCACGTACAAAACAACCCAAGTAGCCTCTTTAATGGCGATCAAGCCATTATGGATAATTGGGATAGCCTTAACCTCTTACAAAGAGCTAAAGCCTTTGGCTTACTTACCTATGTAGAAGATGAGCAAATAGCACAGCTTGCTAGTGCCTATAGTGACTCTAATACCAATATTGATGTTGCTTTAGAGTCGGGCAAGGATCCTTACCTAGTGGGTTTAGGTGCCAATCTTATTGGTGCCACCTCCACTGCCGAGGCCTATGAAAAGGAAATGGGCAATATTAAGCGATCCTTATTTGAAGATGCCTTTGTCAAAAAGATCTGTGACTTAAATTTAAGCCAAGGCAGCTTAAATGACTATAACAGTACTGTCACTAAGCAAAGAAAAGATACTTTCTCAGGCTTAATTAACCAAATTCGTATGGAAGCTCAAAACAATAATATTGGCCGCTTTGATCGTTATCAACTCGACCTCATAGTACAGCTGTCTTTAATCTTTTTCTCCTTTGCTCATGATTTAGGCAAGCTGATTCATGATATGGAAATCTTTAATGACCGTGGCGAGCGCTATAACCCTCATTTAGAGACTTTGGCTAACTTTGCTGAGCAGACTCAGACTAAGTACTTGTATCTGCGCTACATTACCTCTCGTTCTAAAGAGGAGCACAGCCACACCAGTAGCATGTTCTCAGGAGTGCGCTTATTGTCCTCCATGTGCCCTGATTTGGTAGCACTTATTTATCAGGTGTTTAACCTTGATGCTGTGCTAGCCAATAAATCACATCCTATTAATCTCTTTGTTGCCTCTCATGATCGCATCAATAGTGCTCAAATAACTAAAACATCCAATATGTACTTAAAGAACTTTGCTGCTCAAATGGTAATAGAGCTAGTAAAGTCTCGCTTACGTGCTGACGCTTTAGCCCAAATGCAAATTGCCCGCATTCAAATGCTGGCCCAAGAGCAAGGCATAGATCTAAGCAGTGATTTTGACCTCTCACCATCAGGCCATAACCTCAATAGCGCCAAAGCAAAAGTTCAAGCTAAGTCCCAGGCAGCCCCAACATGTGACTTTGACAACCTATGGCAAGAAATCACTCCCAAGGCACCATCTATGGCCTCCACAGCAGCCATAAATCAATCAAGCCCAAGCTTAAGCGCAAACTCAAACTTAAGCAGTGGCTATGGCTCAAGCGAGGATAATGGCAGTGGTCAAAGCTCAGATAAAAGCTGCTCCAAAACTAATGCTGACCAGACCAGCACAGACTCTAGCCAAAGCATGGGCCTTTGCAATGAACAGGGAACCAGTGCTAATGATAGCAACAGCTTAGCTACAAGCTTGCATCTTAATAATACCCAAGGCCCAGCACACAACTTAAAGCCTGGCTTATCAGATCCTAATGGAACTCAAATCTTACAAGAGCTTCTTGATGCTAATAAGCAAGACCACAGCCAGAATAATCACAGTCCTATCCATAACAGCGTACGTTCTTTTAGAGAACAAATGAAAGAGGATGGAAGCTTTGCTTACTCAGGTAATGACAGCAATGCTCTTAATGGCGAACATCTTTATAAGTTCAATACCCAAAAACAAAATGAGCTTTTAAAGAATAAGCGCATTAAAGACTTACAAAAAGAGCAATACCACTGGGCAGTACGTATCTTTAAGAGTGCAAGGCGTTCTTTGAGTGTTAACGAATTGGGCTCAGATCTCTATGTAGAGGGCAATACCGTGTTGCTCGAACAAGGCTCACGAGCTCTTAGCACCTTAAATATGGCTTATCAAAACTATTGCTATGGCCATTTATCCGAGCAATTTAGTTCTTGTAAGAGTGACTTTAAAACTCATTTGCAAGTACAAAAACTCTCTGAGACCTATATGAGCAATAGAGATTACTCATGGTTTGCTATTGCTGTAGGTGATGATTTGGTCATTGTAAAAGGCATTGATTTACGCCTTATTGGCTGCGACTTTGGATCAGATGTGGCCATTATTAACTTAGGTATTAACAACCCTTTAATAGAGGAGCTTACTTTGGACTTGGCCAATTACATCTTATACAACATAAGACAATCCTAAGCTGACTAATAAAGCCACCATTATTAAGTAAGCCTCATCCTGGCTAACAGGAGCTACCAACCACCAGATGAGCTGAGGTTGCACTCACAACCAAGGCTCATCCTGGCTCTTAGCTCTAAAGCTTACAGCTTTAATTTACCACCGTGTCTAGGCCTTGCTTTGGGCCTAGACCTCCTAATTACCTTTAGGACTGAGACAGGGATTCGAGAAGTGCTTAGCAAAGCTTACAGATTTTTTATACCACCGTGTCTAGGCCTTACTTTTGGGCCTAGACCTCCTAATCACTTTTAGGACTGAGACTGGGATGGATTGGGGCTGTGCTTAGCAAAGATTTCTTATTTTCTGTACCACCGTGTCTAGGCCTTACTTTTGGGCCTAGACCTCCTAATCACTTTTAGGACTGAGTCTGGGATGGACTGGAGCTGTGCTGAGCAAAGCTTACAGATTTTTTATACCACCGTGTCTAGGCCTTACTTTTGGGTCTAGACCTCCTAATTAACTTTAGGACTGAGTCTGAGATTGTGGCCGTGCTGAGCAAAGTTTACAGATTATTTATACCACCGTGTCTAGGCCTTGCTTTTGGGCCTAGACCTCCTAATCACTTTTAGGACTGCGTCTGGGATGGATTGGGCTGTGCTTAGCAAAGTTTACAGATTATTTATAACACCGTGTCTAGGCCTTGCTTTTGGGCCTAGACCTCCTAATCACTTTTAGGACTGAGTCTGGGATGGATTGGGGCTGTGCTTAGCAAAGATTACAGATTTAATTTACCACCGTGTCTAGGCCTTGCTTTTGGGCCTAGACCTCCTAATTACCTTTAGGACTGAGAATGGGATTGTGGCTGTGATTAGCAAAGCTTTCAGATTTACTTTACCACCGTGTCTAGGCCTTGCTTTGAGGCCTAGACCTCCTAATTAATTTTAGGACTGAGTCTTGGATGGATTGGGGCTGTACTTAACAAAGCTTACTGATTTAATTTACCACCGTGTCTAGGCCTTGCTTTTGGGCCTAGACCTCCTAATCACTTTTAGGACTGAGACTGGGATTCGAGAAGTGCTTAGCAAAGCTTACAGATTATTTATACCACCGTGTCTAGGCCTTGCTTTTGGGCCTAGACCTCCTAATTAACTTTAAGACTGGGACTGTGCTTAGCAAAGCTTACAGATTATTTGTACCACCGTGTCTAGGCCTTGCTTTTGGGTCTAGACCTCCTAATTAACTTTAGGACTGAGTCTGGGACTGGGGCTGTGCTTAGCAAAGCTTACAGATTTAATTTACCACCGTGTCTAGGCCTTGCTTTTGGGCCTAGACCTCCTAATTGATTTTAGGACTAAGTCTGGGATGGATTGGGGCAGTGCTGAGCAAAGCTTACAGATTATTTATACCACCGTGTCTTGGCCTTGCTTTTGGGCCTAGACCTCCTAATTACTTTTAGTACTGAGTCTGGGGAGCTGAGGCTGTGCTTAGAAAAGCTTACAGATTATTTATACCACCGTGTCTAGGCCTTGCTTTTGGGCCTAGACCTCCTAATCACTTTTAGGACTGAGACTGGGATTTGAGAAGTGCTTAGCAAAGCTTACAGATTATTTATACCACCGTGTCTAGGCCTTGCTTTTGGGCCTAGACCTCCTAATTACCTTTAGGATTGGGATTGGGATTGGGGCTGTGCTTAACAAAGCTTACTGATTTAATTTACCACCGTGTCTAGGCCTTACTTTTGGGCCTAGACCTCCTAATTAACTTTAGGACTAAGTCTGGGATGGATTGGGGCGTTGCTTGGCAAAACTTACAGATTTTTTGTACCACCGTGTCTAGGCCTTGCTTTTTGGCCTAGACCTCCTAAGCAGGATTAGGTTGTTTAGCAACAAACAATCACTAACAACAATAGTGTGCTTGGGGTCTGGACTTGTAAGCAAGTTCTGACCACTAAAGCGCATAAGACTGGTACTTTGGTACTTATGAATAATGAGGTGTTAATTAATATGGCACTAACAACAAAACAAGAACCAGAGGAAAAAATATCCCCTGTTCTTACTCAAGGTTTACGAGCAGGCATAGATTGCCGTCGTATCCAAATGTTTGGTATTACCTCAGAGGCTCTTAATAGTTTTATTTCTAAGAGTATTGTCTCTACTAAGCAATTAACTGAACGAGCATTCAAGATTAAAGACTTGCCCACTCGCATTGTCGTTCGTAGAGGTGCTATTGATAACTTTTTAGAGGCTATTGATCGCTCCTGCTTTGATGTGGCTATGTTTTTTGAAGGCGAGGATCAGGTCTTTACTAAGCTTAATAAGGATCGTATTAGTTTGCGTATGAATATCAAAGATAACCTCAATAAGGCTATTAATGAGCAAGCCTCTAATGCTTTAAAGGAAGGCTTAGCTCTGGAAGAGCAATTGGCTGCCCAGCACCAGCATTCATCTTCATCCTCCTCATTCTTAACTCAAGATGATGAAGCAATTTTAGATAGTGATGATTGTCCGCCACCTCAAGCAAAGAAACGCTCCTCCACAAGGAGCACTAAGGCAGCAAAGAAGGAAAAACCACCTATCAAAACTTCCTTTAAATATGGAAGCACTAGCTATGTTTGTAGTGACGAGTAAGCATAGCTCTTTGTTGTTTAAACAATAAGCCCAAGCTCTTATTACTCTTTTAGCACTTAAGCATCTTAATCCTCTTAATTTGCTAAATGGGAGCACAAAGGAAGCTATGACCAAAGCTTTAAACAGAAAGTAATAAGAAAGCACTACTACTACTGCTACTGCTACAGCAGCTAAATTTGCTCTTGGTGACCACAACCTATAAGCAACTTTGCTGGTGCTTAGGTAGTTTAAAGACTGATTTTTACGCTAGAGAAAAAGCTGATAGCCATCAGTGAGTATTCTTGAGCCATGTTTAACCCATTAATATTTGTGCCCTTGTTTTTAAGCTTAACTCAGCCTAGGGCGACCTTATTTTCAAAGGATTATTTGCATGTTTACTAGTAAAGATGATTATGACCAAGTGGTTGAATTTATCAAACAGATCCCTGCTTTTGCAACAGAATTTAAATATCATAATCTTCTTCGAAATCAAAATAGGCACTTGCGCTATGTCTACATGATTCATGGTGAGGGCAAACTAAAAGCTCTTAAAGAGTTAAGCGTCTATCCTGCTCGATCTGAGGAATACTACCTTAATATTGCTTATCAAGCCATTGAAAATGATATGAGTGATTTTTTAGCTGGTGCCATGTTTCTAGTTTCTCCTGGTGCTATTAGGAGATGTATTCAAATCCTGAAGAATGAGCCAGAGATAAAAGCCCTTTATCACCCTGAGCCTTTTCCACCACATATTAACTTTCCTGTTATGGTTAAGTGTCTCCCTTATGTTTACTACAACAAAGTAGGAACCGATCTAACTCCTACTGTTCATAATGAGCTGTTGTATGATACCGATACTTACAATAGTCTTCTTAAGAAGACCGTTACAGCTGTGCCTGAGCAAATTCTCATAGCTGATCAGCACTTTTCTCAATACCGTAGCTTATCTTTCGAAATGAGACAAAAAGCTATTCAAGCTGCTAGAGCTCAAGGTAATGAAAGTTTAGTTGTTCCTTTTGCCCTGGCTTTATCAAAAGGTATAGACGTTGATGACTTAGATGCCAGCACCATTCTTGAAGAGCTAAACTGCTCTTACTTAACTAACATGAATGATAAAGGCTCAGAGCAAATTGAGCGGAACTCAACCAAGCTTGATAGCTCTAACGCTACTGTAGCCCTACAATCTCAGTCCTCTAATGCGGCCCCAAGCGGCAATAAGTTAGAAAGCTCTACTCAAAGTAAGGCAGCTACTGCTATTGCTATTGCTTCTAAGGCCAGCACCGCTATTTCTAAGGATTCCCCTACTGCAAAAGACTTAGCTGTAGCCTCAGAAGCAGCATCAGAAAACAAGGATGATGCCAATAACGCTACAAAACAGGCAACCACTGCCAACTCTAGCGTTGCTACTGAATCTAATAAAGCCCAGCAAGATAACCTTAGCAACAACAATAGCAAGGGTAGCATTGGCAACAACAAAGCCAGCGACAGCGGCAGTAGCAATGGTAGCGACCTTACCAGTAGCAACAGTTCAAGAGATGTTGGCAGCGATAAAGCTATTAACAACAACCGTGCTAATGGCAATGACAGCGGCATAAAACCAAGTAGTACATCGCAGGAGGCTCAATGCAACAGTTCTGCTAACAACGAGCAATCCAGCACTAAAACTACAGTTGCAGAAGCAAACAGTACTACAGATAGTGTTAGCCATGATGTTAGTGCAAGTGAAGCTACTGCTGATACAGGTGATAAAGTGGAGGTCGATTCAGCTAACACTGTAGATAATAGCAGTGCTAAAGCTAACAACAGATCCTCAAGCAATGAAAAGCAAAAGGGCTCTAATGAGGGTAAAGCAGTTAACTCCCCTAATGTTAGCAATGACAGCAACACCAGTAATAGCAGTGAGGCCAAACCAGTTGCTGTGATTTTTCAGACCTTTACAGGTATTGACCCTGTTGAAAAGCAAGCAGAATCCAGCACTAATAATGCTAATGAGACTATTGATGCTTCTACCAATGATGATGATTTAGCTATAGAGCAAGAATTAGCGGCTCAAGAGGAATTAGAGGCTCTTTATCAAAGTGACTACGACGACATTGACAGTGATATCGATACTGATAATGAAGATTCAGCTTTCGATGAAATGTTGCTCGAAGACATACCAACCAATGTTGAATTTACTAATGGCAAGCCTTGCACTCCTATTAAGGACACTACTTCCAATCAAGAGAGTGATGCCTCTAATGAGGATGATTATGGCTCATGCAATAGCTCTGATAGTTCTCCAAGTGATGCCACTAATAAGAGTGCTGCAAACTCTAATGAGGGTGATGGCGAGACTGATGAAAATAACTCTGATAGTACTGAGGCTGAAAATACTGAGTCAGAAATTGATGAGGCTATACTTGATCCTATTGCTAGGGCCAATATGAGAGCCTCAAAACTCTTAGCAAAAGGCAATATGAATGAGGTTGACCAGAGCTTTAAGCATGGCTTTGACAGTAATAAGCTTCATGTTTTTGGTATTGGTAGCCAAGAGCTTAATGAACTTTTAGCTAATACACTCCAGAATAAGAGAAAAGGTATTACCCCTAATGATTTACAGGCCTTGCCTAAACGCTTTGTAATTTTGGGTGGTGCAAAGAATAATGTGCTAAGAGCCAAGAATCTCTCAAACTATCATGTTCTAGCTATCTTTGGTAAGCAGGATACTGAGTATTGCAACTTTTGCGACCAGCAAGACGCTAAAACAAAAGCCCAAATCACCAAGCAAAACTCATAGCTAAGAGCCACACTGCTAGAGTTGCTAACTATTAACTCTCAAGCCCCTAACTAAATAGCTTTAGTTAGGGGTTTGTTTGCTTTCTGTACACTATGTTGCTGTTAGCTACTCTTGCATATTCTTATGATTGTTGTTTTGAGACCAAATGTATTCACTATGAGGGAAGTTTTTTACAGCACACAACCATTATCGCCCGCCCCTAATGTTTTGTAAAAAGCCAATTGTTCATGGCTTAAATGACAAAATGAAATCTATCCAGACTGCTCTCAAAAGATCTACAAAACACTGATTGTTATTGACTTTATGTCTAGCAAAACAGGATTTCTCAACAGTTCTCTTCACCTGAAGATTGAGCATTATTACGTTAAACCAACATTGGTTAAAGCTTTAAATTTATGAAACCAAATAGCAGCACTTTAGGAAAGTTATCGTGCGCACTAAAAACTACTAACTAATGATCTGTCATCGCTATGTTTCTTCCTGTGAGATTAAGTAAATTGTGTCTTTGGCTTACGGCAAGATGCTCTATTTGTTATTTGCTAACTTGATACTGTTATTTTTATTTTGCAAACAATTTAGGCATAGTTTATGCTTTTTTTTTTCGTCGAATTTTTATTCCCTTCCGTAATAAATCGCATAATTAATGGCAGTGGTGTTTTCATTGCTATTATCATTTCCGCAAGTTTTGTCTTTACCAACAAAGCAGGTTGTTGAGCTTAACAAAAGCAAACTATTTTGTTAGCTATATTGGCTATTTTCATGATTTTACATGGAACTTACAGCCATACGATAAAACAACAGCTTTGCCCAAGTGTCTTCCCTTAAGATAGCTTCGCTTTAAGCTTTCTTTTGGTCGGGGACTATCCTCTACTAGACTTTGTTCTAATCTAACGTCCCTTTTTACTCATGTACGCACTTTCATGAGCGCAGGCTTTAAAAAGCCGCATGCTTTATCCTTTGCCGACCTTTGATTGGAATACTCTATCTTAAACTACCTCTTGATAGCTTCACTCAAAGTCACTGGGCAAAAACTACATTAGCTTTGGAGGTTAGTACCCTCCACTATCCGCAATTTTAAAAGCCTTTGTAGCTACCTGATAAAGCAAACCTAAACAAGACAAAGCTTTCTCTTCTTAATTTAGAATTTCTAAAGAAATGAAGCAAACTAATAACGCCATTAAATTCTTAATGGCCCAATACCGTGCTATTTTCAACAATGCCTACTTCAAGGGCTTAGCAACCGCTGCCCTCGTAACTGTAGCTATGTCCGCTGGACAGGCTCAGGCTGCCGATGGTTTGACTGGTGAGTTAAAGGCTAATAAGGCTGAAGCTGTAGAAATCGAAGTTACTTCTGGTGATCAAACCTTAGATGCTTCTTCAAATAAATATGCTCTAGGCATTACTGTCACTGGTGGCAAGGTAACCACTAGCGGTGATTTATTTGCTAAGGGTGATTTAACTGTTAATAATGCTGAACTCATAGTATCTGGTGGCTCAATCCTTTTAGGCCACGATAACGATAAGCAGCAAACTCCATATGTAGGTCGCTTTGAGTCCAATAGCGGTACTTTAACCCTATCAGGTGGCAATATTGGTGTTGTTGATTTTGCTCTTCAAAACGGCACTATTACTCTTACCTCAGGCGGTGTTGGTTCAACTAACTTAACTGCTTATGGTGAAGGTGGTATTCAAACCTCTTCTAAGCCTATCTACAGCGGCAACGCTAACAGCTCATTAACCAATATGACTGCTACATTAGATACTGCTACCAATATCACTTCTATTGGTGTGCTTTCTGTAGATAGCGGTACTATTGCTTTAAATGGCAATCATTCTAATGTAAATAAAAACACTGATAACTTAACCTACTTATCTGGCGCTAAAGAGCTTAAGATTCAGAATAAGGCTGTTGTAAATGTATCAGGTGCTACCAATGCTTTACACGGCAAGTCTATTTCTATTAAAGACTCTACTATTAAACTAAGCAGTGGCGACTTAACTATTGGTTCAAGCTATGACCTTTACAAGAGTGTAAGTGGTGATTCAACAGCTCCAGCCAATGCAGGTTCAATCTCTCTTAACAATGTTACCTTAGAGATTGCCTCTGGTAAGAATTTAAACTTTGGCTATGGTGAGGATACCGCCACCACCTTAAATATTACTGGTGGCAAGATTACCAACTCTGGCACAGTGAACTTATATGCTTCTACTGCCACTATGACCAATGAGAACTTACATCAGTTTGTTGCTGGTAAGTTTGATGTTAAGCGTGATGCTACCATTAATATCACTGATGACTTAGACCTTACTAAGGATGTTTTAAATGCTAGTGGCACTGCAGAAAGCGGTAAGCTTACCTTAACTGGTAACCTTACCTTAGATGCTGGCAACACTACCTTAGGTAAGAAGTTTGATGTAGAGAAGTTATCTTTAGATACTGATACTTTAAAGGTTGGTGAGGGCTTTACCCAGAATAAGGGCACTATTAATGTAGCTAAGAGCTTATCTGGCTCCAAGGGATTTACTGTTGATTCTAGCGGCGCTGCTGCTAATTTCAATTTAGTAAACGCCGATGCTACCGCAGGTACCATTTCTGGCATTGAGACTCTTACTGTAAAGGCCACCGACAACTCCGCTACCTTAAACATTGAAGGTAAGTGGTCTGGTCTAG
Source organism: Anaerobiospirillum sp. NML120448 (assembly GCF_023050945.1). Lineage (GTDB taxonomy): Bacteria > Pseudomonadota > Gammaproteobacteria > Enterobacterales > Succinivibrionaceae > Anaerobiospirillum. Next base: position 41,153 of record NZ_JALKIM010000022.1, read on the forward strand.
ACACTACTGCTGTTGTATTACAGAGCGGCGGTACTCTTAACTTAAAGGGCGTTGATGCATTAACTTTCAAGAGTGTTGATGTTCAAGCAAAAGGTAAGTTAGCTTTAGATGGTTCTAACTTAACTGTTGCTGATGCTGTTAAGAATGGCGCTGCTAATGGTGTAGATCTTAAGAACAACTCCTCAGTAAGTGCACAATACTCTAAGGTTACAAGTGGTGATGTTGTAAGTGACAGCACTATTAAGAACTTCAAGTTAGACGGCACTTCTAAGATTGTTCTTACTGGCCGTGCAGAAGGTGTAATTGAGAAAGCTAAGTTAGATGCTATCAAGAAAGCTTTATTAGGCGCTGATGGCCAAGGCTTGGTTGAGATTGCTGGCGCGTCCTTATCTGATAAGGAAGCAGGTATCACTGGCGATACTGCTGACTTTACCGCCGCACAAGGCAACTCTGGTGTAAGTGGTATTTACGAGGATAAGACCATTGTAGGTGCTAACGCTGCTGTAAGTGGCTCCAATTCTTGGGGTTCTGTTGAGTTAGCCGACACCAAGGACAACTTAGAAATTGCTAGCGGTGCTTCTGTAACCCTAAATGGTGTAGGTGGTGAACTTGTAACCAAGAAAGACGGCACTACTAATGGTGGTGTTGCTCTTACCCAGGATGCAACTTTAAGTGTTGTAGGTAATGGTACTTTAGCAACTATTACAGCCACTGAGAATCAAAAGGGCAAGGCATTAGTAAATGCTAACCTTTCTGTTACTGGCGACATTGGTTCTTCAACCTTAGCTTTAGGCGAAGTAAATGTTCAAGGCGGTCAATTATCCACTACTGGTAATATCTACACTAACAACTTAGTAGTTGATGGTGCAGTTTCTACTACCAAGGATATTTCTGCTACCACTAAGCTAGAGGCTAATGGCTTAGTTCAGGCTCAAAACATTACTGCTGGCAGCATTACTGTCTCTGACACTGTAATTGCCGACAAGGTAACCCTCTCTGGTACTAGCTCTGTATTAAGCGTTGGTGATAGCGCAAATACTGGCTTAGTAGAGGTTGGCACCTTAGATCTTAAGGGTGGTAAGTTATTACTTGACCCAGCTTACGATCAGCCATCAACTATCGTTGCCTTAAAGGACGTAACTGATACTACCAAGGATGTAGTTTCTGCTAATGGTGATATCGGTGTTGGTATGAACTCTATCTTAGCAGTTGGTACCACCGCTGATGAGGCCAAGGCCTTATTAACCAAGTTAGATTTCTTCAATGGCGAAGCCTTAAAGCAAACTAACGGTGCTGTTTTAGTTGCTAATGAGTCTCTCTATGTTCCAACAAATGGTAAGGTATTATTAGATTCTACAGCAGATCATGCTGCACTTTCTGGCGCTTTAACTACCAATAACTCTTTCTCATTAGGTGCAAACTCTGCATTAGTTGTAACAGATAACTTATCATCCAAGTTAGATGGTAATAAGGCAGTAATTCAGTTTGCTAATAGCACTGGTGCAGCAGTAACTTTAGAGAAAGATTCAAAAATCGCTTTTGAGTCTGCTTTATCTGAGCAAGATAAGGTTCTTATTTCTAACTCTGATACAGCAGCAACTGACAATGGTGTAGTAATTACCGCTGCTGGTGGCTTATTAAATGGTACTTTAAACGGCTCTCAAATTAGCTTTACCTTAGATGAGGATAAGCTCCGTGAGCAGGCTGTTAATATGTCTGCTCCAGTACAAGATCTTGCTATTGCAGCCTTAAAGGGCACCAAGGGTGAGGTTGTATTAGGTGAGGCTGGTACTCAGTACATCCAGACCATGACTGGTTTAGATGGCGGTAAGGCTGTTGAAGAGACTGCTCGTTTAGCAGTTTATGGTGGTGCTGTTCAGGCTACCAACTTAGCACAACAAGCTGCTACTGATGCTGTTGCAGACCGTATGTCCCGTGCAAATCCTAATGGTTCCTTAGTATTTGCTGACAATGCTCAGGGCGGTGGCTTATGGTTATCCCCAGTTTACAAGAGCCACGAGTCTGACAGCTTTGATGCTGATGGTGTTGACTACGGTGTAGACGCTGACTTAACTGGCTTAGTATTAGGTGGTGATTTCACCTCTGAGTCTGGTGTACGTGCTGGTGCTTACTTCAACTTTGGTTCAGCTTCTGTTGATGGTCAGGGCGTTGGTGATAAGGTATCTAATGATGCTGATTACTTCGGCTTCGGTCTCTATGCTGGTATGACCTTCGGTCAGATGAGCTTAGTTGCTGATGCTGGCTTCACTCAGGTATCAAATGATATCGAGCAGACCCCAAGCGCTAAGGTAAGCAAGGTAAAGGCTGATGTTGATAGCTCCGCTGTAACCTTAGGTTTACGTGGCGAGTACAAGCTCAACGTAGCTACTATGGACGTAACTCCACACTTAGGTGTACGTTACACTCGTTTAGCTGTTGATAGCTACGATGCTAAGGCTGATGGTATTTTAGTTGCTAACACTGACTTCGATACCATGCAGATGTTCTCTGTACCATTTGGAGTAACCATTTCTAAGGACATCGCAGCTGGTTCCTGGACTATTAAGCCAGTATTTGACTTAACCTTAACTGCTAACGCAGGTGACACCGATGCTAAGCTCGACACCACCTTCGTAGGCACCAAGACCATTGGCTTAACCTCTGAGGCTTTTGATAGCTTCACTTATGGCGCAACCATGGGTATCGATGCTAAGTATGGTGAGAAGTTCTCTGTTGGCTTGAACACCAACTATGTTGGCTCTTCCAATGCTGATGAGTTCGGCGTAATGGGTAACGTACGTTACATGTTCTAATAAGCTGCTTTAGCTTATTTTGAGCGGGCGGTTCTTAGTTTTAGTGAAAGGCAAGCCACTTTGCTAAGAGCCGCCTAATAATCATTTCAATGCTCAATTATTACAAGGCAGATCTTCCGATTAAGGTCTGCCTTTTTACTTTGTTGCGTTGAGTTTTGAGCTTTGTCATTTTAAAACCATGGCAGCAGCTCGCATGACACTACTCTATAACTTTGAGGATGAAATTTATGAAACCTAATCCCAGCTCTTTTAGGCATCCATCGTGCTCACTAAAAACTGCTACCTAAAGATCTGTCATGGATGTGTTTCTTACTATGAGATTAGGTAAATTGTATCTTTGGCTTACGGAAAGAGGCTCTATTACTGATTAACTCACTTGATAATGTTCTTTTTATTTTGCAAACAATTTAGGCATAGTTTATGCTTTTTTTTTTCGTAGAATTTTTATTCCTTTCTGTAATAAATCGCATAGATAATGGTAGTGCTGTTTTCATTGCTATTATCCTTTCCGCAAGTTTTGTCTTTACCAACAAAGCAGGTTGTTGAGCTTAACCTAAGAACAGGTTCAAATAGACCCCATAACAATCGATAGTTAGCGATCTATGGCCCTTTTCTATGATTTTACATGGAACCTTTAAGCCATAGGATAAAACAACAGCTTTGCCCAAGTGTCTTCCCTTAAGATAGCCCAGCTTTAAGCTGTCTTTTGGTCTGGGACAATCCTCTAATAGACTTTGTTCTAATCCAACGTCCCTTTTTACTCATGTACGCACTTTCATGAGCATAGGCTTTAAATAGCCGCATGCTTTATCCTTTTGCTAACCTTTGATTGGAATGATCTATCTTAAACTACCTCTTGATAGCCCAAATCAAAGTAATCAGCAAAACTACATTGGCTTTGGAGGCTAGTACCCTCCACTATCCGCAATTTAAAAGTCTTTGTAGCTACCTGATAAAGCAAACCTAAACAAGACAAAGCTTTCTCCTTTCATTTAGAATTTCTAAAGAAATGAAGCAAACTAACAACGCCATTAAATTCTTAATGACCCAATACCGTGCAATCTTCCAGAATGCATACTTCAAGGGTTTAGCCACAGCCGCTGTAGTAACCATGGGCTTAGCAGCTGGTCAGGCTCAGGCTGCTGAAACAGATCTTGAGGATGCTTTAAAAACTGGCACATCTAGCAAACCAGTAGCAGAATTTACTGTTAGCGATGCTCAAACTGTAGATGCAATTGCCGCAGGTAATTCTCAAGGTTATATCGACAACCTAACTATTGCTAGTGGTGGTACTTTAACCTTAAAGCAAGGTACAAGCAGCAATGAAGTTGCAAAGAACCTTCAGGTTAGCAATAAGTTAAAGGTTGAGAAAGGCGGCACCTTAACTATTACTGATCTTTCTAATACAACTGTAGGTCACGTAGGTATTATTGGTACTATCGCAGACGATCATAATTTTGATGATGCTACTACAACTTTTGAGGTTGATGGCGGTACTGTATCAGCAACTAAGTCTCATATTCAGTTCAACAAAGTTGTATTAACTGATGCCACTGTAACTTTAGGCACAAATAGTGAAACCGCAGCCAACTCTGACTGGTCTGACAATACAGGCATTTCTGTTCTTCAGAACGCTCAGTCAGGTACTGGCGTAATTGAAATTAATGGCAAGTCAGATATTAAGCTCAATAGCGGTTCTGTAATTACTGCCAATGTAGCCAATTTAAATGGCGGCACCATTAACTTGAGCGGAACTACCACTTCTGGTGAGTCTGCAATATTACGTGCTCACGGTGGTGGCTATGTTAACTTCTTAGGTGCAAAGCTTACCTCCAAGGGTGCTGGTGACTTCATTCTTGGCCAAAACATTGTTGTAAATAGCGCTGATTCTGTACTTACTGTTGAAGGTACTGGTGCATTAACCATTGCAGGCCCTCTTTCCAATACAGTTAACCTTGCAACACTACAAGCTGGCCAAGGTACTTTCACTCTTACCCAAGGTAAGATTGATGTTAAGTCAAGCGGTACACTCGATATCAAGACTGGTGAGTTCAACGCTAATGGTGGCACCATTGTAAATGGCGGTACTGTAAATATTTATGCTCCTAAGGTTAACTTAAGTGCAGATAACTTTAACGCTTTAACCAGCGGCACTAAGGTAGAGTTTAAAGAGAGCTCTGTTGCTAATGTAACAGGTGATTTAGACCTTACTAAGAAAGTTTTAGCATCTGACACTGGTGCTCTTCAATCTACTTTTGCCATTACAAGTGGTAAGACCCTTGAACTTGCTGCTGATGGTGCAGTAACTTTAGGTTCTGCTTTTGCTGCTGACAAGTTCACCGTAAAAGCTGGTGTATTAAAGTTAACCCCAAGCACATCTAGCGATGCACATACTTTCACACAAACCTCTGGTTCTTTAGTAGCTTTAAATGGCTTAACCTCTGCCAATGAGACCTCTTTAAAGGAAGTTATTGTTTCTGGTGGCACCTCTAAGAGTGTTTTAACTCTTGGTCAAGCAGGCACTACCAATGGTCAAGTTACTAAGGTAGAGAAAATTACTGTAAAGGGAACTACTCAAGACCAGGAAGGAACCCTCAACATCAATGGCAAGTGGGACTTAACTGGCACTGAATTAAATGTAGGTGCTAGCGGTGCTGCAAATCTTGCAAATGCAGCTGATGTTACCATCAAGAACTTAGTAGTTGACACCAACGGTGCTTTAAATATCACTGATGGCTCTTTACTCACCGTAGATGGCACTGTAAAGACAGTCCAAGATAAAGTTTCATTAACTGACAACTCTAAGCTTTCTGTTAAGTATGCTGAGGCTGAAAAGAGCTCTGCTTTAGGCAAGGTTAAGCTCGACGGTTCCTCAACCTTAGTATTAACTGGTTATGAAGCATCTGGTGGTTCAATCGACCTTACTAAGTTCGGTGAAATCAAGACCAAGTTTATTGGCGACACTGGTTTATTAGAGCTTTCTGGTGTAACCATTAATTCAGGTGTTGAGCAGAACGCTGATATAGCCTTTGATAAGGCTCAAAGTGGTACTGGTGCAGCTGGTGTATTCGACACCAATACTGTTACTGGTGTAACTGGTGATGTAGCTGGCTCCAATGATTGGGGTACTGTTGAGTTAGCCCAAGGCCAAACCGAGCTTTCAATTAAGGATGGCGGTGCTATCACCTTAAATGGTAATGGTTCTAACAAGCTTGTTGCTGACTCAACTGGTGAGCAAGATGCTGGTGTTAAGCTCGGTAATGGCTCTATCTTAACTGTAGAAGCAACTGGTACCATTAAGGAAGTTGTTGCAGCTAATGATGGTAACGGCAAGCTTATTGTTGATGGTAAGAATAACGTAACTGTAACTAACGATTTAGGCTCTTCTACCGCCAAGTTAGACACTGTTAACGTAATTGCTGATAGCACCTTAAACGTTAAGAATGTCTATGCTAAGACTTTAGACTTAGGTGGTACTTTACAGGCTACAAGCGTAACTCTTGATGATAACTCTAGCATCACTGGTTCTTTAAAGGCTGATTCCTTAGTATTAGCTGATACAAAGACCTTAGCTGTTGGTGAAGGTGCTGATAATGGTCTCTTAGAGGTTAAGAGCTTAGACTTAAAGGGTGGTTCTTTAATTCTTGACCCAGAGTTTGGCACTCCTGCTTCTGTAGCTGCTATTAATCAGACTGGTACTGCTCCTGAGGATATTGTTTATGTAGCTGCTAGCGGTGATATTGGTGTTGGTAAGAACTCTGTATTTGCTGTAGGCTTAACCGCAGACGCTGCCCTTGAAGTATTACGTTCTAATGGTTACTTATATGCAAACAACAGCTTAATCGAGAACAAACTCGGTTCTGCTATTGTATTAGACCAAGGTATGTCTATTGCTTCTGGCGATGCTGTGTTCTTAGATAGCACTGGTACTACTGATACCTTATCTAAAAAGATTAGCGATAAGACAGGTACTTCTGATCTAAATGGTCAAGGTGGTTGGGTAGAGTTAGGAGCCAATACTGGTTTAGTAATTACTGGTAAGCTCTTTGATAATGCCACTTCACAGAATAAGGAAATTATCCAGTTTGCTGATACAACTAATACAACCAAGACAACTTTACATTTAAATGATGGCTCTAAGCTTGTATTTGATGTGACCGATGCTTTTGGTGGTGATTTTGTTAAGTTAACAAATGGTCAATTAACCTCAAACGGTACTGTATCAATTGAGGCTGCTAATGGCTTATTAGTTGGTACTTTAGATACTGCTAACAAGGGCTTAACCTTTGCTATTGCACAGGATGCTAAGGACAAGCTTTACAACCAATCCACTCCAGTTAAGGATCTTACCTACGACGTAATGGCAGGTAATTACAAGAATAACCGTGATGAGAATGGTGTAGCATTCATTGGTGCTGTAAATGGTCAGGACGGCGGTAAGGCAATTGAAGAGACTGCACGTTTAGCTGTTTACGGTGGTGCTGTTCAGGCAACCAACTTAGCACAGCAGGCTGCTAATGATGCTGTAGTAGAGCGTATGTCTCGTGCAAATCCTAATGGCTCATTAGTATTTGCTAACAATGCTCAGGGCGGCGGCTTATGGTTATCCCCAGTTTACAAGAGCTTAGAGTCTGATAACTTCGACGCTGATGGCGTTGACTACGGTGTAGACGCAGACTTAACTGGCTTAGTATTAGGTGGTGATTTCACCTCTGAGTCTGGCGTACGTGCTGGTGCTTACTTCAACTTTGGTTCCGCCTCTGTTGATGGTCAGGGCGTTGGCGATCAAGTATCTAATGATGCTGATTACTTCGGCTTTGGTCTATATGCAGGCATGACCTTTGGTCAAATGAGCTTAGTAGCTGATGCTGGCTTTACTCAGGTTTCTAATGATGTAGAGCAGAACATTAACCACAAGGACTTCTCTAAGGCTAAGGCTTCCTTCGATTCAAGCTCTGTAACCTTAAGTTTACGTGGCGAGTACAAGCTCAACGTAGCTACTATGGACGTAACTCCACACTTAGGTGTACGTTACACTCGTTTAGCAGTTGATGGTTATGATGCTAAGGTTGATGGCTACACTGTTGCTACTACTGATGTAGACACCATGCAGATGTTCGCTATCCCATTTGGCGTATCCATCTCTAAGGACATCGTAGCTGGTTCTTGGACTATTAAGCCAGTATTCGACTTAACCTTAACTGCTAACGCTGGCGATACCGATACTAAGCTTGATACTACCTTTATTGGTACCAAGACCATTGGCTTAACTTCTGAGGCTTTCGATAGCTTCACTTATGGCGCAACTATGGGTATCGATGCTAAGTATGGTGAGAAGTTCTCCGTTGGCTTGAACACCAACTATGTTGGCTCTTCCAATGCTGATGAGTTCGGTGTAATGGGCAACGTTCGTTACATGTTCTAATAAGCTAATCTAGCTTATTTTTGAGCGGGCGGTTCTTAGCTTTTGTGAAAGGCAAGCCACTTTGCTAAGAGCCGCCTAAGAACCATTTCAATGCTCAATTATTACAAGGCAGATCCTCCGATTAAGGTCTGCCTTTTTGCATTTTGCTTTGAGCTTTGTCTTTTTAAAACAACAACGGCAGCTCGCATGACACTACTCAATACCTTTTAGGATTAAATTTGTTAAACCTAATTCCCACACTTTTATGAATACATAAGGTTCCCTAAAAACTGCTAACTAAAGATCTGTCATGACTGCATTTCTTACTGCGAGATTAAGTAAATTGTATCTTTGGCTTACGGAAAGAAGCTCTATTACTGATTAACTCCGGTAGATGTCAACGTAGTTTTCAAAAATATTACAAAAAAAATTTTCCCAAAAACTTTTGATCTTTGATTGGCTGAAGACAGGTACTGGCTTCAGCCAATTTTGATCTGGCCAATAAGAGCAGTGG
>NZ_JALKIM010000023.1 GCF_023050945.1 Anaerobiospirillum sp. NML120448
CTTTAAAAGGTCATACAACAGTTCGATATCTGTCGATGTAATTTTACTATTGTTAGCCATTGCTAACTCCTTTTGATTTCAACTAAAACTTGCTTAATTGTTTATATGATTATATTTTACTAGATCACATGAGAATTAACTCAGCCAAGGATGACGCAGCTGGCTTACAAATCGCAGATCGTTTAACCACCCAAATCAACGGCTTAAACCAAGGTAACCGTAATACCAATGACGGTATCGCTTTAGCTCAGACCATTGAAGGTGCTCTTGATGAGACCTCATCAATGCTCCAAAAGATTCGTACCTTAGCCGTACAATCTGCCAACGGTACCAACACCGCCGATGACCGCAAGGCATTAAAGGCAGAAGCTAACGCTTTAATGAGTGAGATTTCTCGTATTGCTAAGCAGACTAAGTTTGGTGGCAAGTCCATTCTTAATGGCGCAACAGGTGCTGAGACCATTTATGGTTCACAAGCTGATAAAGCATCAAAGGGCGGTAAGGTTACCCTCCAAGTAGGCGCTAATAAGGGTGATGAGGTTTCCTTTGACGTAGGTAATGCTACTTTCAGTATTATGGCAACTGCAGCAAATGTTGCAGGTTGGAGTAAAACTAACGGTGTTTTACTTTCTACTGCCGAGAAGTCAAAAACTGTAATTGATCTTATGGACAAGATGATTGCAGCCGTTGACTCCCAGCGTTCAGGCTTAGGTGCCATCCAAAATCGACTTGAGTCCTCTATCCGCAACCAATCTAACGTTGCTGCTAACCAATCTGATGCACGTAGCCGTATTCGTGATGCAGACTTCGCTGAAGAGTCTGCAAACTTAAGTCAGCAGTCCATCATCCAGCAGGCTGCTACTTCTATGTTAATGCAGGCTAACAGCCGTCCACAATTAGCCCTCTCTATGCTTGGCTAATTAACAATTATCTGATTTGCAGATAATTTAAGATCCCTTAAGCAAAATATACTGTCTTAAGGGATTATTTACAGATTAAGAATAGTTCTGTTAACAAATAGAACGAAAAGTATATAGAGGTACTAAAAATGGCAGTTTATGTAAATACCAACGTTTCTTCATTAAATGGCCGTCGCTATTTAAATAACGTTCAAAACCAGTTAACTACTACTTATCAGCGCTTAAGCTCAGGCATGAGAATTAACTCAGCCAAGGACGACGCAGCTGGCTTACAAATCGCAGATCGCTTGACCACCCAAATCAATGGACTTAACCAAGGAAACCGCAATTCCAACGATGCTATCGCTTTAGCTCAGACCATGGAAGGTGCTCTTGATGAGACCACCAACATGCTCCAAAAGATCCGTACTTTAGCAGTTCAAGCATCAAATGGTACCAATACCCAAGCAGATCGTGACGCTCTTCAACAAGAAGTAACCAGCTTATCAAATGAAATTAACCGTATTGCTGGTCAAACTAAGTTTGGCGGTCAAAATATCTTATTAAGCCATGGTAAGGGCATGCTTGATGCTAAAGGTCAAATCACTTTCCAAGTAGGCGCTAATAAAGGTGATGAGATCGTTCTTCAAGCTCTTACCTCTGGTTTTACTATGAGTGGTATTGCTACCAAAGCAGGCTTAGAGTTAAAGGATGCTGGTGCTGCTAAAGACACAGGATTAGTAAAAGGTAATAACAATGCTGGTGCTCGTTGGAGTGTATCAACTGCTGAGTCTGCCAAGAAGACCTTAGAGAACATTGATAAGTTCATTGCTACTGTAGACGGCAAGCGTGCTGACCTTGGTGCTTTCCAGAACAGATTAGAGTCCTCTATCCGCAATCAGGCTAATGTTTCAGCTAATCAGGCTGATGCTCGTAGCCGTATTCGTGATGCTGACTTTGCTGAAGAGTCTGCTGCTTTAAGCCAGCAGTCCATTATCCAGCAGGCTGCTACTTCCATGTTAATGCAGGCTAACAGCCGTCCACAATTAGCCCTCTCTATGCTTGGCTAATTAACAATTATCTGATTTGCAGATAATTTAAGATCCCTTAAGCAAAATATACGGTCTTAAGGGATTCTTTACAGATTAAGAATAGTTCTTTTAACAAAAGAACGAAAAGTATATAGAGGTACTAAAAATGGCAGTTTATGTAAATACCAACGTTTCTTCATTAAATGGCCGTCGCTATTTAAATAATGTTCAGAACCAGTTAACTACTACCTATCAGAGACTATCTTCTGGTATGCGTATCAACTCTGCTAAAGACGACGCAGCTGGCTTACAAATCGCAGATCGCTTAACCACCCAAATCAATGGTCTTAATCAAGGTAACCGTAACTCTAACGATGCTATCGCTTTAGCTCAGACCATGGAAGGTGCTCTTGACGAGACCACCAACATGCTCCAAAAGATCCGTACTTTAGCAGTTCAGGCTTCTAATGGAACAAATACCGCCGAGGATCGCAAGGCACTTCAGCAAGAAGTTTCAAGTTTATCTGAGGAAATTAACCGTATTGCTGATCAAACTAAATTTGGTGGTCAACAAATTTTAGCAGGAGCTGGTAAGGGTATCATTGGTGCTGCAGGTTCAGTTGCCTTCCAAGTAGGTGCTAATAAGGGTGACGAAATTGTTCTAAAAGGCTTTTCTGCAGGCTTTAAACTAAGTGGCATTGCTACTCACGCTGGTGTAAAGGGTGAGGGTGCTACCAAGTCTGGTTGGTTCGTTGATAACAACAAGAGCCGTTGGAGTGTTTCTACTGCTGATGCAGCTAAAACAACTTTAGCTAACATTGATAAGTTTATTGCTGCTGTTGACAGCAAGCGTGCTGATTTAGGAGCTTTCCAGAACAGATTAGAGTCCTCTATCCGCAATCAGGCTAATGTTTCAGCTAACCAGGCTGATGCTCGCAGCCGTATTCGTGATGCTGACTTTGCTGAAGAGTCTGCTGCCTTAAGCCAGCAGTCCATTATCCAGCAGGCTGCTACTTCCATGTTAATGCAGGCTAACAGCCGTCCACAATTAGCTCTCTCTATGCTTGGCTAATTAATAGGATAGTGTTTAGCTATTAACCTTTTGGGTTGAAAAAACAGGCTCTTACTTTATAGTTTGAGCCTGTTTTTTGTTTTGGCTGTTAGTTGTTTTTCTAAGACCTCAAATAAGGCTACCTCAAAGAGATTTTGCCTAGAGGTTTAGTTAAGGAGCGAGTAGTTGCCTTAAGAGGCCCTTTAGAGGCATTTATAGGGGCTTTATTGCCTTTAGATGACCTTAGATAGGTCATAGTTGTCATTGTGCCTTTTAGAGGGCTCTAGAGGCCTGTATTGGGCTTGTATTAAATTTGAGTATTATGGCAAGAAAGATTTGCCTATGAGTCCTTTAAGGAAAGTGTAGTTTCCTAGCTTCTATTAATCATAAATTGGGTAGTCATTAAAGCAGGCTATTAATTCTTTAAGGAAAGCGTGGTGGCCTCAGGAGGCCTTTATAGGGCTTGTATGGCTTTTAGATGACTTTAGGTATCATTGTGCCTTTAAGGGGCTCTGTGAGTCTTATAGCGCCTTTGAGCACTTTAAGTGATAGTAGTGGTTTAGAGGATACTTGAATGCCTTGGAATGCCTTGTAGAGGGCTTATGGTGGGTGTGGAGGATAGGAGGGCTGCGTCAGCGCCAGCGCCAGCGCAGCTGCGCCAGCTGGTGCCAGCGGCGACAGCTGGGCTGTCGGCGTGGCGGTAGGGTTAGTTGGTGCTTGTTTCTTTGAAGTGGTCTTGGTCTCTTTGAACCAATTGCTCGAATTGCTGTTTGGCAATTTGTTTTTGTTTTAAGAAAGCAGCGGCATCGGTTTGCTCTTTGCTTGGTTGGAGAGCTACTTTAATGCCATGGTTGAGGGCAAAGGCTGACATGGTTGGCTGTTTTGGCTTAGAGGTAGCTGTTTTAGGCATGTTGCTAGGCTCTTTAGGCATTGGGCTATTGCCAATTTGAATAGGATCGCCTAAAAAGGTTGGCTGCGTATTAAAGAAATAAACATCAAAAATACACTTAATGCGGGCAAAAAACTCTCTGACATAAACAATGTAGTGAGAAAGTTTAGAGCTTGGATCGGCAGCATTAAAACCAATAGCATTCATACCTTCGTTTTTAGCAATAAAGAGAGCACGCTCATTTTGAAATTCTTGGGAAATGATAGTGACATCTTTGAGCATAAAAACTTTAGAAGCACGTGCTACTGAGTCTATAGTAGAAAAGCCAGCATAATCAGCTACAATGCGATCTTTTGGTACACCTGCCTTGATTAAAGCAAGGGTCATTTGACGTGGCTCATTATAAGAGGCGTGGCGATTATCTCCTGATACTAAAATATAGTCGATTTTGCCACGATTATAAAGTAAGGCAGCAGCTCTAATACGATTCATAAAGAAAGGATTAGTATTACCATCTGACATTAAAGAGGAGGTACCTAAAAGTAGTCCTACTTCGTTGTAAGGTAAATCATGCAAAGAATCGTAGGTATCAAAGCTATAGCTGGAGATCCTAAATAAGGAAAGCACCATAAATATAGCAAAGCATAAGATGCTTAATACTATTAAATAGCATAAGGCACTAAAAAAGTTGCCAAATTCGCGCTCAAAGCCATTTGAGTCTCTTGAATTTCCTTTTTTATATGCCATGTTCAATCCTTTAATGATGCCAAGTCTAGAGTAATAAGGTTAATAAAGAGCTCTTAGAGAAGATGCTTTACAAAATCGAATTTTGGTAATTTATCGTAGAGCATTTCCATTTGCTCGGCGCTATCAAAGCGTACTCTTAAAGTATAAGAGGTGTATTTGCCGTTAGCTGATTGACGTGAATCAATTACGCCATCGATACCAGTTGACTCTGGAATAAGCTTGTTAATATTATCGATTAAGCGCTCTGGTTGACTTTCGTCAGACATAACAATGATACGTAAATGCTGATCGCAAGGAAACTCTAAGAGTTCCTTAAACTTATACTGTAAAGCCATAAATATTGTCCAAATAATATTTTGTAATTATGAAATAAAGCCCCTTAATTCTAGCAAGAACTAAGAGGCATATTTGAGTTGTGCCATAAAATATATGGCAAGCTCTTAGCTGCCAATAGCCATTAATAGCTTATCCCACATTCTGGAGAAGAAGCCGCCCTCCCCGATAGAGTTGGTAGCAACTAATGGGTACTTAGCTAATACTTTATCATTAAGCTTAAATTCAATAACACCTAACTGATCTCCTGCATTAATAGGAGCGACAAAAGTAGCTTGGTTAAGTGCATAGCTAATCTTAATGCTTTGCTGAGCACCACGAGGGATCATTAAGGTTACAGGATTATTAACTGCTAAATTAACGATATCACTATCGCCCATGCGAACTTCACGAGTTAGTAAGGTCTTGCCTGGGGCAAAAGGCTCATAAGACTCAAAATAGCGGAAGCCGTAATTGAGCATTTGCTTAGAGAATGAGGCACGATCAGGTTCACTCTTAGCTCCAATAACAGTGCCGATTAAGCGCATATTGCCTTGAACTGATGAAGATACTAAGTTGTAACCTACGGCTGATAAGTGACCAGTCTTAATGCCATCTACGTTGATAGTAGTATCCCATAAGAGGCGATTACGATTGGTTTGCTTAATACCGTTAAAGGTAAATTCCTTTTGGCTATAAAGCTTGTACTCATCTGGTAAATCTCTAATAAGAGCACGACCTAATAAAGCCATATCATAGGCAGTAGAGTAGTTCTGCTCATCAAAGAGACCATGAACATTGGCAAAGTGAGTGTTATTAAGGCCTAGCTGACGGGCATAGGTGTTCATTACAGACACAAAGCCATCCTCAGAGCCAGCTAAAACAATAGCTAAAGCTACGCAAGCATCGTTACCTGATTGAATAACAATGCCTTTATTAAGATCACTGACCTTAACTTTTTTGCCCACCTCAATAAACATCTTGGAGCTATCGGCATATTTATCTAAAGCAGCCCAGGCGTTCTTAGGAATAGTCACATAGCTTTCAGGATCTAAGCGGCCTGCTTTAATTTCCATACCAATGACGTAAGAGGTCATCATTTTGGTTAAAGAGGCTGGCCAAATGCGCTTATGCTGATCGTGTTCAAACAATACCTGACCAGTAGCATAGTCCATTAGCACCCATGATTCAGCATTAAAAGTAGGGGCCTCAGGAATAATAATAGGGGCATTGGTAGGAGAATTAGCTGCATCCACGGTAGCAATGGCAGGAGCATTGTTAGGGCCAGCATTCTGTTGCGCCCTTACAGCTGCAAAAGGATCAGGGATGTCCTCAGCGTGAACCACGCCAGAGGCCATGATAGTGGCGCTACATAAAGCAACTACTGAACACCAGCGCTTTAAATTAGTGCTCATCACTTTACAATCGAGCTTGCGATCCATTATGTTCTCCGAAATGTAAGATAGAAAAATTCGATTATAGGCGCTTAATAAAGGCATCTGAGTGACCTAATTGTTTCATATACTCTAAGGTAGTATTTAGGTCAGACTCTTGTAGTGGTCCTACACGCACACGGAATAAGCCATCCTCTGGCATGATAACTACAGGCAATGGAGTATGCTTTTGTAGGCGATCACGCAAAGCAGCAGCTCTTTGTGCTGTTGAGGAGCTAAATACCTGAACATAGCTAGCATTGAAAGTTGGGGTAGCTACAGGATTAGCGTACTCAATAGTGTAGTTATTAGGAATTACCTCTGGAGGTGCAGGGTAATTGATTGTATCAATTTGCTCATCAATAACCTGACCAGATGAGTTGGTAGAGGTTACAGTACGAGTTACTGATGAACTATTGTTCTTTTGGGCAGCGTTTATTAATTGGCCAGCAATAGATAGTCCTGCGCCAACAGCTGCGGCAGTAGTATTAGGATTGGCCTTACCGTTATTCTTAACCTCTGACCAATATTGGCCAATATCCTCTAAGTTATCTTGGTTCTTTTGGCTAATGACCTTATCAACTACGCCATTAAAGATTTGTTGTCCAATATTAGAGCCTTGAGTTTTATCAGAGATATTGCCACCACGAATATCAATCAGCTCAAGTTTTACCTTGGCAGTGCCTTTCTTGGTCATATCAATGGCTTTAGCAGCGCCTTCTGATAAATCGATAATACGACTACCATGGAAAGGACCACGATCATTAACTCTTACAATTACTGTTTTGCCATTTTCAAGGTTGGAAACTTTTACGAATGAAGGTAGTGGGAGGTTTTTATGAGCAGCGGTATAGCCTTTTTGGTTATAAACCTCACCATTAGAGGTTTTGTTACCATGAAAGCCAGGGCCATACCAAGAGGCGGTGCCAACTTCTTGATAGGAATTGCAACCTGTCCATACCATATAGTTTTGACCTAATACAGTATAGTCTTTGTTACCACCACGTGATACAGGCTCATATTTAGGAGTAGCACCCCTAACACCCTTAATAACGACTTTTTCAGTCTGAGGATAAGGACGTGTTTTATTTGGGCCAGTACCGTAGGTATAACCATCACCTGCTTTGGAACCATGGGTCTTAGTAACTACATCAGAGGTGCTTTCGCAGCCATTAAGCATCATGGTGGAACAACCTAAAAGCAGGGCAAAAAAGGCTCCGCTTATCTTTAACTTATTAACTCTCATTACTTTACAAATTTCACAACAATAATATGTAAAAACTACCTTAGATAAATACAATAGCAAAGCCTACTGGGCGGTTAGGCGAAGTAGGCTTAGGTTAAATAGGCTTAAGTAATAATGATTACCACAAACAATTAAGGGTTTTTGCCGCTAGGGCTCACATACTCACCTTTTAATAATTTAGCCTCTTGGTAACCCATAGCAATGGCCTCTGAAAGCTCAAATACAGCACGGGCATATAATGGGCTCTTATTGTAGCGAGTAATAGTGTTAAAGTTATTTAATGCTACTTGATACTCAAAAGAACCATCAGCAAGCTCAAAAGAGTAAAGTCGTATATTTTGATCTGCACTTAGAGCTACTTTGGTAGTGATGCCAGCAGCAGTTAACTCTTTAGGAGTAAGTTTCCACTCTTTTTTCATGAGGCTATCTAAAGTAGCCTTTGAAACAGGCTTACCGTTAACTCCCTTTAAATGAGCAGGATAGGTAACTCCAGCACCTAAAATCCAACCATGCTCCTTAAAATAGTTAGCAACTGAGCCAATAGCGTCTACTGGGTTGCTAAATAAGTCAACATGGCCATCGCTATCAAAATCGATAGCAAAGTTTAAATAGGAACTTGGCATAAATTGACCCATACCCATAGCACCAGCATAAGAACCTAGAGTATCAGTCAAAGCCCAACCTTCACGATTGGCTAATTTTACGTAGTTAGCAAATTCCTTAGAAAAATAAGCCGAACGCTTAGGATAGTGGAAGCCTAAGGTATAAAGAGCGTCTAAAACTTTCCATGAGCCCATATTTTGGCCATAGAAAGTCTCTACACCAATAATGGCGCAAATAACCTCAGGCGCTACTCCTAATTCTCTTTGAGCTGCTAATAAGGTTTGCTCATGCTTTAAGTAAAAATCGACACCGCCATTAATACGCTTATCAGTGATGAATAGCTTGCGGTACATATGCCAAGGCTTGCCCTCATAAGGACGATTCATGGCATCAATAATCTTTTGCTGGTAAGTCGCCTGAGTAATAGCTTGATCTAGTAAAGCACGATCAATTGAGGCATAACGAGCCAATTCATTAAGATCAGGTTCATTGCCTGTTGCTGCGCTTGCGTTACCACTAAAAGCAGCACAAGCTAAGCTCAAGCTTAAGCCAAGGCTTAAGGCTGTTTTAGATAACGAGTTGGAAAATCTCATAATTAACACTCAATATTCAATAAAGACCCAGACGAAATGCGTTTTTAAGGCGCTGTGTTTTAGGCACAAAAAGATATCACAAAGAACTAAATGAAAATAGTACACTTTGAGATTTTTGTCGTTAAAGCGCTAAAAAACCCGCCTTATTATACTTACCAAAGATTAGGCTAAAGATAGGAGTCAGTAATAAACTCAAGCTATTTTTTCGCAGCAGCTTTTTGAGCTTGCTTTTGCTCACGACGCATTTTAATAAAGTTGTAACGTCCTGATACTTTGCGCATAAAGGTTAACATTGAGTTACCTGGGAAAATGCCAATACGTCTAATTTGGAATAAGTCCTTATCAAACACTACATCACCAGAATCAGTAGCCACAGCAAAGCTTACCCCTGACTCTTTAACTAGGCGCTTAACATCTTCATTAAGATCGCCATAAGGATAGGCAAAGGTAATAAATTTCTTATTAAAGCGTTGCTCTAATGCTGCCTTGGACTCAAAAATTTGCTCTTTAGCCTCAGATAAAGGTAGTTGTGACAAACGTGGATGGTTCTTAGTGTGGATACCAAACTCAATACCATAGTCCATCATTTCCTTGATCTGCTCATCATTCATCAGGTCAAAGCGCTTTTCAGGACGCTCTTTATCGTCAGCATCCCAGCTATTGTATTTAGACTCTGAGAGTAAAAAGATTACAGCTTTAAAGCCATATTCCTTTAATAAAGGAAAAGCAGTAGTGTAATTGTCGACATAGCCATCATCAAAAGTAAGAATGACCCATTTATTGCCTTTGTTGAAGCGCTCTTTATACTTGTTATTAGCAAGTTCTTCAAAAGTTACGGTCTGATAGTTACGTGACTTAAGGTACTTTAGGTGGTTAATGAACTTGTCTTTGTCGATGTAAGTGCCATGAATGCCATGCTCTTGTTCACTCGATGCTACACGGTGATACATAATGACAGGAATTTCATAGTGCTTAGTCTTAACATACTCACGAGCATAAATGTGCTCAATAGCATCAACTATGTTATTGAGACTAAACTCTTTTTGCACGACCTCAAAAAGATGGGTAAGCTCATCTGGGCTCATGGCTACAGCATGATAAATATCATCTATTAGGCGCTCATAATAAAAATGGGTTTCCTTAACTTTGTTGATATCACCAAAGTTAGAGGCTAGAGCAGAGGCAATATTATCTTTAGTTACCAAACCCTCATAAAGGGCCTCACCAATAGCAATAGTAGGGCGACCCATTAATAAGCCTTCTACAGCTGCTCGTCCTGCTCCAATAACGACATCGCTATTTTTAATAAAATCAGGAACATTATTAACGTAGCCTACAAAATTGATATTAGGGTAGTTTAAAAACTTCTGGAATTTTTCAGGCAGCTCAGAGCCACCAACAACATTAATATGAATGTTGCTGTGATCTTTAATGCGCTCTAAAACTTCAAAAGCCACATCGCCTTTAGGGCCTGATAAACGACCTACTAAAGTGACTTTGATAGTAGCAAAATGCTCTAAGCCCAGACCTTGCTTATCGGAGAGCTGAAATAAAAAATCTTGGTCATTAATTGGGTTGCGATAAAGTTCAGTAATAGCAGGATTAACATTTAATTCGTTAACAATTTGCTCTTTAATATTTTCGCAAACACAAATAGTACAGCTGCCAAAAGACTTGTTAATTTTGCGAGAAAGGTGAACAGGCTGACGGCCATGAGTAGAGCTGATAAATGGAATTTTGGCAATCTTGCAAGCAATGGAGCAAATCCAAGATGAAGCACGAGAGTGGGCGTGAACTACCTGGATATCATTGTCTTTAATAATTTTAATGACTTGTCTAACTTGCTTTAAGCGAGACAAATAGGAGCGCTGATTAAAGGGAATTGGAAAATAGGTAGCTTTACATGGTTTAGTTAAAGTATCGGAGACAACAAATACTTTATGACCTCTAGAGATCAGCTCATCAGCAATGGTAACAGCGTAAACTTCTGCACCAGTTACTTCTCTTTGAGAAAGTGCCATTAATACATTCATATAAACTTGGCGCTTAAACCTAGGGCAATTACTAGGTAAAGATGCGCCCTCCTTTAATCATGAGTGAACAATATTGTGGCGCTTAGTTTAATTTAAGGCTGTGCTAAGCTACCTTGACCTCATTGGTTTTAGTTTTGGGAGGGGAAGATTTCCCTTTACCAAAAATACAAGCTAGTTTTAACCACAAGCAGTTTAATCTAAGCTTTAGAATTTTAGTGCACCTTTAAGGTTTTTTAAAAAAATCTAGATAATTATATAGTTTTTATCTTTAAAAAACATTAGGCTAAGTCCCTAACCAACATAGTTTGCAAACCCTCACCAAGTCCTATAAAAGTCCAATTATTGCCCATCTCTACCCTACAGATAAGTAAACAAGCAAGCTTGTTGTTCTCAATGGTTTGCCCATAAAGCGCTAAATATTAGCAATACTCAGTACCAGTCCTAAAACAGATCCAGTCAATCAATCAATCAAGCAAGTAAAAGCAAGTCAAGCTAAGCTTAGAGCTCAGGCTATTAAGATGGGGTAAGGTATGATGTTTGGTGTTCTTTTTATTTAGCTTAGTAAGCATGTGTCTTACTTAGTCATATATCAACCTAAGGAGGCTATCACATATATGCTATACCATTAATTAGGTTGTGTCGCAAAAAAGTGGGGTGCTGTGGCGATAACAGAACAAGCTGGCATGCAAGCCAGCAAGCTCGGTAGCAAGCTGGCAAGCAAGCTGGCAAGCAAGCTGGCAAGCAAGTTGGCAAGTACGCTGGCAATTATGTAAGTTGGCAAGCATGTAAGCATGTAAGAGGGTAGGCTTGCTGGCTGCTAAGGATGCTATTAACCAAGAGTAGTAAGAGCAGTGGTTTGTTTGCGCTTGGCTTAGAGCTCATGAAAAAAGCTGGTAGTAGTAGCCTAGGGTTTGGTTAGTATTATGTGCAACTAGGCTCTTTTGTTAGTTTATGCGCTTGTTTAATAGATTTCTTGGTTAAAGGCTTGAGGTGCTGTGTTTGCTGGGCTATTGCTGGCTTGCTGTTCTTAGAGTAATAAACTTTGCTTAGTGCGCTTTGGGGCCTGGTGATTGTGGTGAGGGCCAATGAATTTTTCTGCCCAAGTTAAATTGTAAAAACGCTCAAACTTATAGCCACATTGGTTAAGGGTTCCTACTACGGTAAAACCTTGTTTGTGGTGAAAGTGTAAGCTGGCATCAGTTAAGTATTCATCAGGCTTATCAACAGGAGTGGCTATGCAGGCATAAAGGTTTAATATGCCTTGTTGCTTGAGGAGGTGCTCCATTACTTCATATAATTTTGCACCTATGCCTAAAGCTCTCACCTTGTGATCAAGATAAATGCTCAGCTCAACAGAATGACAAAAAGCACCACGAGAACCAAGCTGGTGAGCATAGCAATAGCCTATTGGTTTATCTTCTTTGACCGCCACTAAAAAAGGAAAGTCCTTAAGAGTAGAGCTAATTAACTGGGTAAATTCCTCAGTGCTGGGCTTTTGAGTGGCAAAAGTAATGGCAGTATGCTCAACATAATAATTGTAGATAGTGAGCAAGGAATCAACATCGTCAAGGCTGGCCATTCTAATAATCAAAGATGAGCCATCAGTAAGTTTGTCTTCAAATAATAAAGGCTGTTTACCCTCAAAAGTCTTGTCTACACTATCCATAAATATGAACTCTTTGTGCTTGCTTGCTTGCTGCTGTTGTTGTTGTGTTGTGTTGGTTGTAGTTGTGGTTTTAATAGGGGCAATAATCTTGCCTCATGGCTAAAGAGGGACGACTTAGAGCCAATATTAAGTCATCCCTCTGGTAAAGAAGGTGGTGGTAGCTGCTACGAGAAGTAGGTTTGCTTCTTATGCGTATGGATAGACATGATCATGCCAAAGGTAATGGCTAAAATAATCATGGACGTACCGCCATAGCTGACCATAGGTAAAGGCACGCCTACTACAGGTAAAATGCCGCTCACCATACCAATATTAATAAAGATATAGAAAGGTAAGGTAAAGGAATAAGTACCAGCTAAGATACGGTCAAAATTGGTGCGGGCGTTTACCGTGATATAAATACAACGTGCAAAAATAAACAGATAAATGGCCATGAGAATAAAGAAGCCAATAAGGCCTGTTTCCTCTGCCAGCACCGCAAAAATAAAGTCAGTATGAGGCTCTGGTAAAAAGTCCAATTGCGATTGCGAGCCTTGAAGCCATCCTTTACCGTAAATACCGCCTGAGCCAATAGCAATTTTGGATTGGATAATATGATAACCCGAACCTAAAGGATCACTCTCTGGGTTTAAGAAGGTTAATACACGCTGTTTTTGGTAATCGTGGAGTACATAATTCCACATAATAGGTAGTGCCGTAGCTCCTAAAAGTACACCTGTACCAATCCACCAAAAGCTTAGTCCTGCTAAGAAAATGGCAA
This sequence comes from Anaerobiospirillum sp. NML120448, assembly GCF_023050945.1. Taxonomy (GTDB): domain Bacteria; phylum Pseudomonadota; class Gammaproteobacteria; order Enterobacterales; family Succinivibrionaceae; genus Anaerobiospirillum. The sequence continues at coordinate 13,264 of NZ_JALKIM010000023.1, forward strand.
TAAAACCAGAGGTTGCCACCAAAATAGCTGTACCTAAGTCTGGTTGTAGCGCAATTAAAACAGTAGGTATAGCTAATAAGAAAAAGGCTATGATTAAATTGATTTTACGTGGAGGCAGTGTTTCTTTAGCAAAGAAAGCGGCAATAGTTAAAGGCATAGTCAGCTTTAAAAATTCTGAAGGCTGAAGACGCATAAAACCAATGTTTAGCCAGCGTTGAGCGCCTTTGGAAATATCACCTACAAGCTCAACTAGGAGTAAAAAGATTAAGCAGATAATGTAGGCATAAATGGCGCTTTTAGCCAAATACTTGGGTGGAATTTGGGCAACAAAGATCATGGCCAAAAAAGCTAAGCTAGTACGTATAATTTGACGCTCCAGCATCTCAACATGTTGACCAGAAGCAGAGTAAAGGACAAACAATGACATGCCCAGGGTCATTAGCAAACCAAGCAATAGAGGTAGATCTATATGACAGCGCACTAAAAATGGCTGAACCTGCTTGCTATCAGACATATTAACTGAACTTTTATCATTCTTAGGCATGTTCTTAAAAAACCGATTAAGATTAAAAAAACAACCCCTCTATCAACCAAGAGGGCGTTGGTCTGCAAAAAAGGGAACTTTTTAGCTCATTAAAAATGAGTGCTCAATTTGCTAGTTCCACAAAAAAAACAACATCTGGGCACAAAGCCCATAAGGGCCATAAGGGCCATGCAGCTCATAAAAGCCATACTGGCTGTAACTGCCATTTAGCTGCTACTAATATTGCAAAGCTCCGTACCAGGTGCGCCACACACTCACCAGGCACGTTACCTCATCACAATAGGAGGCAATTCCTAACAAGGCTAAGCTCGACCTAAAAAGCTCAAGCTTTTTAAAGCTTTTTAAGACCATTCCTTATAAGGTTAGGTCTTAGGAGCTGTGCTTATTACCAGCAAGAGCTTAGCTCTTACAGTATAGCTCTAGGGATTAAGCTGCGCTTAGGATTTGTCCTGGCTTTATCATGGCCTAGGCCTAGGTTTAGCCTGGCCTGGCCTAGCCCAGGCTGGCCTGGGCGTAGTGCTTATGGCTATGGGCAGCTGCTCTAAGGTTCCAGTTAAAAGTAGCTTTAATCTGGTGGCTAACAGCTAAGCTTGGCTAACCTAAGCCAGGCTAAGCAAAGCTTAGCTGGGTTTAGTTTGGTAGGAGAGAGCATAGGGAGGTTTTAGCGAACCTCGACTGTTCCGCCCATACCAAATTTGATTGATTTGGATACTTTTTCACCCTCGTAGCCATTAGGATAGAGCTCAAAGTAGCGATCCATAAGTTTACGTACGACTGGGGCTCCTACTGATGAGCCACCACCTTCATTTTCTAGAATAATACCAACTAGAATGCGTGGGCGATAATACGGTGCAAAAGCCACAAAGAGGGCATTATCGCGATGCTCTGTTTTAAGAGCATTGGCATTGTACTTTTCGCCTTGCTTAATGGATACAATTTGAGCGGTACCTGACTTACCAGCAGCCTTGTAAGTAGTGCCAGTAAAAGCTTTTCTACCAGTGCCTTCTGGGCCGTTTACTACTAAGTACATACCTGCACGAGCAACATCAAAATAGCTCTTATCTTTTACTTTTAAATTTTCTCCTAGCAGAGGATCATCAAAGATACGAGCAATACCCATAGTCTTAGGATCAACAATGTCCTTTAACAAATGTGGGGTGACAAAGCGACCATGGTTAGCCAGCATGGAATGAGCCTTTACCAACTGAATTAAGGTAGTAGTCCAATAGCCTTGACCAATACCAATTGGAATAGTGTCGCCAATATGCCAGCCTTGCTTATAGCGACGGTATTTCCAGTCAGGAGATGGATTGATACCTAAACTCTCTTCATGAATATCAATACCTGAGGCACGACCAAAGCCGTATTTATCAAGATATTCATGAATCTTTTCAATACCTGCTCTATAAGCTAAGTCATAGAAGTAAGTATCGGCTGACAACTCAATGGCACGATAAGAATCAAGCCAGCCGTGGCCCCAAGATCTCCAATCTCTAAAACGGTGAGAGGAGCCTGGCAGACTAAAGTAAGCTGCTCCAAAATAAGAACTAGTAGGAGTAATTAACTCCTCATTAAGTCCCATAATAGTTAAGAGGGGCTTAATGGTTGATGCAGGAGCATAACCACCTTGGGTAACACGGTTAATTAAAGGTTTGCCAGGGTGATTAATTAAGTAAGAGTATTCTTTATTTCTAATACCACGTACGAATAAATTAGGATCATAAGATGGGTTAGAGTAAAAAGCTAAGATACCACCTGTAGCTGGTTCCACAGCAACAATAGCGCCCTTCATATCGCCCAATAGTTCTTGAGCATAATATTGCAAGCGAATGTCTAAAGTTAAAGTAATATCACGACCATGGGTTGGAGGATTGTACTTTAAGGTACGTAAGATTTGGCCATGGCTGTTAACCTCTACTTCACGAGAGCCTGCTATACCATGAAGTTCATTTTCATAAAAACGCTCAATACCAAGCTTACCAATAGCAGTAGTACCTTCGTAATTATCAATTTTGCCTTGAGCGGTCAGTTTTTCCACATCATTAGCATTAATACGAGATACATAGCCAATAGCATGAGTAGTGGTGCTAGCAAAAGGATAGAAGCGCTTTAAATCAGATGAAATCTGAACATTAGGATACTTATGGCGATTGACAGAGAAGGTGGCTATTTGCTCTTCTGTTAGTAAATCGGCAATTTCAACGCCACTAAAGCGTTGACGAGTACGTGATAGCGCCAGGATATGATCAATATCTTGTTCGGTCAGCTCTAAATCCATGAGCTCGTTAAGACTATTGATAGTATCAAGGGTAGAGATTTCCTTATTTGGGAAGATTACCAAATGGAATACAGGACGGTTTTCGGCTAATACTACATGGTTACGATCGTAAATAATGCCACGTTGAGGTACTACAGGGAGAACTCTAATACGATTAACGTTAGAGCGGGTCTGATAATCCTCATAGGATAATACTTGGAGGTAGTACAGATTAGCCGTTAAGATAGAAATACAGATAGCTACGACTACGCATCCTAAGATAATACGTAATCTAAAGATGCGTTGCTCTTGCTCAACATTCTTAACTTGAATGCCGCCTTGGCTCTTTTCCTTGCGTTTCTTTATTTTCTTACTAAAGATGGAACGCTCTTTGCGATTGCGTTTTTTAAAAAACACGAGGGCTACCTAACTTACACAAAGGGCCAATGAGGGGATCACAGGCGGTTAAACAAAATAAGCTAAAATTTAAGCTCTATGATAAGGTAAATTTGCATCAATACTATAAGCTCTATATAAGGCCTCAGCAATCACAACACGAACTAAAGGATGAGGCATAGTGAGCTTAGATAATGAGATAGTTTCATTAGCTTTATTTAATACCTCTTTAGTTAGGCCCTCTGGTCCGCCAATGATAATGACCACATCTGAGCCTAATTGCTGATAATCATGAATCTTATCAGCCAATTCCATAGAGGTATATTGCTTGCCATGCTCATCTAAAGCAACAATATAAGCCCTTTTAGGTAAGGCCTCTAAAATAGCCTTGGCCTCAATTTCTTTGGCTTTGTCAGAAGTGGCCTTACTAAGACGTTTGACTGGCTCAATTTCTTGAAGTACCAGTTGCATATGAGATGGCATACGCTTTTGGTATTCAGTAAAGCCAGTAGTAACCCAAGCAGGCATTTTAGTGCCCACAGCAAGCAAAATAAATTTCATAACTATTAAATAGCAGATTAAGCCTGGTCTTCGGTAAGACCTGCAGCCATACACTTATAAAGGTTTTCTAATTGATAGCGTTGACGCTCGCTCTCTTGCATGATGTGCACCATTACTAAGCCAACATCAACAATAACCCACTTACCCTCTTGCTCACCGCTAACGGCAACACCATGGATATCATGCTTGGCTAAGTACTCAACTAAACGATCGGCCATAGCGCTAACATGGCGATTGGAGGTACCTGTAGTAATTACCATGACATCAGTAATAGAGCAGTGCTCATGTACATCAATGGATACAGTGTCATTTGCCTTAGAGGAATCTAAAGAGGCTTCAACAAGAGCTAAGAGCTCTTGAGTTGTGTAATCTTTTGAGCTAATCAAAGAACTTAACTTCCTAATTAATGAATACTAATAGCAAAGTTAGCAAAAAAAATGTCGTGCTTAAACTAAGCTAAAATCGATAGTTTATACAAAAATAGTGCTCATTTTGCAAGTGCTTTTCTATACTGCCCTGCCATTTCTTTGCATTTCTAACATAAAGCCTGCGACATAATAAATTTCCACCTGAACGGACGACTTTAACGTAACCTGCAATAACTGTCTGTGATGCCTACAATGAAGTAGATCTAATGGCAGCGTAGTCATAGTTCTCCACGATATATCAACCATAACCTGACAGAACACACTTTTAGTGAGTTACTACTTAAAAAGTGAGTTTGTCTTCTGTACAGGTGGATAAATTTGGAGAAGACTTACTAAAAAAATAATAAGGCAAACTTAGTTGCTCTTTTCTATATAAATCATTTCTAGCTTGCGTAATAAGCAACATCAATGATTTATGAATGTAATTCTTAATTTTTCAAAACTTATAAACTCCGCTCCTCTTCTGAATGTTAATTTGAAATTTGACTCTATTATTGATAGCAATGGTTAAAGTAAGGTTGATATTAGTTTTCATTAACAACATTTTAGCTAGCAGTATCGTATTCTTTCAAAGTTATCACTATTAATGGAAAGCTAATATTTAAAGTAAAATATGCTCCCTATTGTTTTATGAATGGCATTCATATAAAATTACTTAAAAGCGGCAAATTAAAGAGCTGTTTTTATAAAACCTGTTATATATGCCGTTTTTCAGTAAAAAATTTTAACTAAATCACATTATGAATTACTTTCACAAAAAATTTTTCTAAAATTATGTTGATTTATGAATTACGTTCTTAATATAATAAGAGCCACAGACAGATTATGAATGGCATTCATAATCTAAAATAAATATTTCCTTAGTTAAGTAGGAGGTTCTCATGTCTAAGACTAGGAATATTAGTAAGCGTCTCTCTAAAGACGATATTTGTAATGAGATCTTGGAGGTAGCGGCTAACCTTGGGTTTGAGGATGATGGTAAGTTCTTGCTGAACAAGCAAGGATTCCAAAAGCTCAAATCCTGTTTACAAGACATGATTAACACCTTAGGCAGGATTGAAAGTGCTGGCGGGTATGTCTTGGTGGCTCTTTGTGAAGTAGGTATTACTGTTTACCGTTTAAATAGCTTCACTATGAAGAAGGGCGTAAATCGGTAGCTTCTTTAGGTTCTTGAGGGTGATTAATATGGATAGTACTATACATTTGCATCAGCGCATGTCCCAACGTGGGATTTCAAAAAAAATTGTCAATTTAGTTTCTAAGTTTGGCATTGCTGATGGCGATAAGCTGATTCTTAACAAGAAAGGGTGCCAAAAGTCTCGTGAGGCCTTAAAAGGTTTGCTCAAAACCTTAAGCATGATTGAATCGGCTAATGGCTACGTAGTGTTGGAGAAACAAGGGGATAAACTTATCGCTTATCGTTTAGATAGCTCCAAGCACTAACTATCTTAAGTTCAGATTATGTGTAAGAATCATATCTCTAGTCAGCTGGATGCTATGCTAAAGGCTGACATGATTGAATCAATAGCACTTCTAACATTAATTTAGGCTCGATAAATATGGATAGCAAAGTATTTAATTTCATAGCGCAGACCTCTTACGGCAAGAGTTTATTCTTTAATCGCAATAAGCTTTTGGAGTTTAAAGGCATTAAGCAGTGGTCTATTTATGATGAGATGCTTTCTTCTTTATGCTTGTGTGTTGCTTATTCTTATAAGCGTCATCTTTATGTTAATGATATGACCTTAGAACAGGCATATGAAACCATTGCGCCTAATGTTGACTGGTCTTACTTGCCAGAGATTTATAGACAAGAACGCAAAAGTAACAAGTTTGATTTTTTTAGAGACTACTTACACTTTGAGATCGATGTCTCTATGCAAATTGCTCCAAGTGAGCTGTTATCTCATATCATTGAGTGTTTTAGTAAGGAGTTTTTGCAAAACGTTCCTTGTACTTTTGGTTTAAATCAAGTATTTGGCAGCTATCATAATTTTTATGTAGAGCAATGGCTAGCCAGTTTAGTATCTCAAAATGAAGAGGTAATTTTATTTGCAGGACGCTTTGCTGCTGCTTTTGCTTTATCTCTTGCTAAGAACAATAAGATTGGTGTTCATACTCACTATCAAAGTCAACAGCTATTACTAAACTTTGCGTCTGAGGCGATGGGTATTGATTTACAAGTAATTGATAATTATCAATTAGAACCAAACTCAGCAACTTGTTTTATCTGCTTACCTCAAGATGAAGCTACTTTAGAGAGCCTTGATATTATCAATAAATGTAGCGGCAATGTTTTTGTTGGTCTCATTGCTTCATCAGAACAAGATGAAGCTCAAAAGGGCAAAAACAATAGTCTGTTTAGTGAGCAAATTTTACAATCAGGTCGTCTTAGTGCACTAATTGATATGGGCATAAGTAAGACTAGTAAGGCTTGTATTTTGAAGCTCACTAAGATAGGCGAAAGCTCAGAAAATGTTAACTGCATTTTGATGGATAACGAGCTTTTTTATAAGGCCAATAAATCTGGGGGCTTAGCATACCAGTCAGCTGAGGCTGAGGAGCTCTTAACTCAAGCTAGGACAGTGTTATTTGAACAAGATAGCAATGTGCAACATAAATGGATTAAATCCATTAAGACTCAAGATCTTGCTAATAACTTTTTAGAGTACCAATCTCTTTATAACTTATATGGCAATTATCATGAGTTGCAAAAGTTGAGTCAAATTAAGAATCAGCTTAAGGACATTGCTCAAGTAATTAGACCACTTCCTTATAAGTTTAATGAAGATGGGGTAGGTCAGGAATTTTTTGTAGTTACTAATAACGATATTAACGACATAGGTATCGTTACTGAGTCACAGCAAAAAGCGTTCTATGATAATAGTAGAACTACTAAGGGTATGCAGAATTTAATTTTACAGCCTAATGATATTCTCTTTACCTATAGAGGCATGGTGTCAAGAGCAGGAGTAGTACTTAACACCTATGGTAAGACTATGATAGCAAGCCAAGTGTTTGTTGTGATTAGACTTAACAATGATGCCCCCATTTCTCCTATTGCTTTGCTGAGATATTTACGCTCTAAGTTTTGCCAAGATTATTTTATTAATGGCACTCCAGAAATTGGGTTTAAGAGCATTCCTGTAAAAAGAATTGAAGAGTTACCAGTACCTGCATTAAGTCCTAAAGCAATTAAACGAGAAGAAGATTTGTTTGCGCAGCAACAAAACATTCTTGATCGCATTAATCAATTGAAAAACGATCTTTTAAAACTTGAAATTACAGATATCCCAGAATATTGGGACTAGGAGAGTCTGACATGTAAAGGTATGGTCTTATGGAAAAATTCCACAAGACCAGCCGAATAAGGCTACAACCTATTATTAATCTTTATTTGCTTTTGATATCAGGTTGTAGTGCATCAAACCAATTTTTTATTTTCAGGGACGCATATGCAGTACTCTAATGAAAATTTAAAGACTATCTTTTCTCAATTAGTTAAAGATTCTCTTCGTTACTTACCTTTTGATGATAGTCAAGATTACATTCTTGGACTAATTTTCTATAAGGCTGTTAGCGATAATGTTATTCGCGAGGCTTATTCTTTAGTCAATCATGACTATGTTGCTGGCCAGCATATTGATCTTAATGAGGCTCAAAATTTCTATGAGCAAGCTATGGCTGATGAAGCTATTTGTGGCGATTTAACCCAAAAGCTTTTGGATAAGTTAGGTTGTGCAATTAAGCCTGAACTTACTTTTGGCGCAATCTATAAAAAAGTTCAAGCTAAAGAGTTAAAACTTGAGCTTTTGAGAGAAGCTTTTAAAGATATTGAGGCTTCTGCTGGAAATACTTATGCTGGTTTATTTGCTGATTTTGATGTTAACTCTAATAAATTAGGAAAAGAACCAGCAGATCGTAATGCTTTGTTGTCAGGATTTATTAATAGTCTAGCTAATATTGATTTTAGCCTTTATCCTGATGACGCTTTAGGCGATAGCTATGAGTACTTAATTGCTCAATATGCCTCTGTGTCTGGAAAAGCAGCAGGAGAGTCCTATACTCCTAAAGCAGTATCGCAATTAATGGCTCGTTTTGTTACTTTAGGTAAAGAAACACTTTATGGATTTAGTGTTTATGATCCATGCTGTGGTTCTGGCTCTTTATTGTTGCAAATTAAGAACTTTATTAACAATAGTAACGACGCAAGTTGTAAACAATCCATCGAGTACTATGGCCAAGAGCTCAAAAACCAAACCTACAACTTAGCTCGTATGAATATGATGCTTAATAATGTTTCTAATACATGTTGGCATCTTAATAATGGTAATACTTTAGCTCAAGACTGGCCAAATGAAGGTCAAACTAAATTTGATGCTTGTGTAGTGAATCCACCATATTCTCAACAATATAGTGCTGACAAAACTTTACTTGATGATCCTCGCTTTTCAAAATATGGCGTTTTGCCTCCATATAGCAAAGCCGACTACGCTTTCTTACTTCACGGTTTATACCATCTTAAAGATGATGGAACAATGGCCATTATGTTACCTCCTGGTGTGCTTTTTAGAGGTGCCTCAGAAGGTAAAATCAGAAAGGCCTTATTAGATGAGGGCAATATTTACGCAGTGATAGGTTTACCAGCAGGTATCTTATATCATACAAGAATTCCAACTTGTATCATCGTCTTAAAGAAGAACCACACCTCAAAAGATGTGCTGTTCATTGATGCCTCTCAAGAGTTTCAAAAAAAGAGAGCTACGATTGAGCTTATGCCTGAGCACCTTGACAAGATTTTTAAGGCCTATCAAGAGCGCGCCAATGTTGAGCAGTTTGCTTATTTAGCCTCTTATGAGGAAATTGTAGCTAACGACTACAGGCTTAATATAAGCAACTATGTTGATGCTACTGAGTCAGCAATACAAGTTGATTTAAGTTCAGCTCTTTCTTCTTTAGCTCAGGCTCAAATTGAAGATAAAGAAATCGATAAAAAATTAGATTTCTATTTAAATAAGTTAGAGCTCAGCTTAAAGGGGGGGCGCTAATGAGTAAGACACTTCGCTTTAAGGATGACTTAGGTCATGACTTTCCTAAGTGGTTGCAGCTACCTTTTACATCATGTTTTGAATTTTTGCCTCATAAGAATGTTGAAGCTCAGGTAGCTTGTAAAAAGCTTAAGTCATCAGTAGCCTGTTTAAAGTGCAAAGATATACTCTCTAGCTCTCAGGAAGTAGCCTTTATATCCCAGGATGATCAGGACAATGCTACTGACACTTTTTTAAGTGATGATAATAGTGGTCTAAACAATGGTGATATTGTTTTTGCCTCTTTTGTGCCACTAAATCAGAGAGCTAAAGCTGTAGAGGTGAAGCTCTTAGATGAAAGTTGCGAGCTTGTTGCTGGTAAAAACACTATTGCGTGTCATACTAAACAAGAGTTTGCTCCTGGATATTTGGGCTATTACCTAAACTCCGACAAATATCAGCAGCAACTTAATTCTCCTGATCAAGATTTTGGTCATGGCTATTTCATACGCAAAAAAGCAATTGCTTCTACTGTGATTGATAAGCCTTGTCTAGCTGAGCAGGAAAAAATCGCTGCTTTATTAGATACTGTTAGCACTAAGCTGCGCAACTTAGAAAATATTGCAGCTCAGCTAAAATTAGTTGCCAGCAGTATAGAGCAAAAGCTTTTTTCTCAAGAATTACGCTGTAGTGTTAACTCAAATATTGATTGGCAGCAAAAGCAATTTCTTGAGTGCTTTGAGCCCGTAGTAAAAGCCTCGGATAAGGCTAATGTCCAAGTGGGCGATGTCGTATTCTCTAATTACACTCGTGATAGTAAACTTGCTACTGTTATCGAGTCTCAAGATGGTCAATACAATAAGACGTATTGTTCAGTCTTTCGTCCAAAACAAGAGTTTGCTCAAGGCTTTTTAGCTTATTACCTTAACTCTCAAGAGTTTACCAAACAGTTGTCAAAGTCGTATGGCAACTCGTTTAGAGTAGTAAGTTCAAGTGCTATACGCTCAACTATGCTTAATATTCCTTGTTTGGAAGAGCAGCAGCAGATAGTTGCAACTTTAGGCACAATCACTCGAAAGATTGAGCTTAATAATAAGCAAATCGACTTAGTGAAGAACCTAAAACAAGCCTTAATGCAGCAGCTTTTTGACTAATAGCTCTTAGTCTTAATCCTTTAGCTATATTTCTATATTTCTATGGCGGCTATGGCTGCTATGGTGCAGTTCAAGCCGCCATTTAAGAAATAAATCCTGTTTTAACAATATTTTTTCTGGAACATTTATGCAACATACTATTAACGACTTAAAGAGTGCCTTATGGGGTGCAGCTGATGAAATGCGTAAAATCATGTCTGCTGATAAGTACAAGGACTATCTTTTAGGTTTAATTTTCTATAAGGCTCTTAGTGATAAGCTAATTTGCGAGGCTTATTCGTTAGTAAATGATGACTATGTTGATGGCCATATTGATCTTAATGAAGCCCAACATTGCTATGAGCAAGCTATGGCTGACCAAAATATCTGTAGTGATTTAACCAAACATCTCTTGGGTAAGTTAGGTTGTGCCATTAAACCAGAGCTTACTTTTGGCGCAATCTATAAAAAAGTTAACGCTAAAGAGTTTAAACTGGAGCTTTTGAAAGAAGCTTTTAAAGATATTGAGGCTTCTGCTGGAAATACTTATGCAGGTTTATTTGCTGATTTTGATGTTAACTCTAATGATTTAGGTAAAGAGCCATCAGATCGTAATGCCTTATTGTCAGGAGTAATTAATAGTATAGCTAATATTGATTTTAGCCTTTATCCTGATGATGCTTTAGGCGATAGCTATGAGTACTTAATTGCACAATTTGCCTCAGAGTCTGGTAAAAAAGCTGGAGAGTTCTATACTCCTCAGGCAGTATCGCAATTAATGGCTCGGTTTGTTACTTTTGGCAAAGAAACAACTCCTAGATTTAGTGTTTATGATCCATGCTGTGGCTCTGGCTCTTTATTGTTGCAAATTAAGAACTTTATTAACAATATTGACGACCCAAGTTGTAAACAATCTATCGACTACTATGGCCAAGAGCTCAAAAACCAAACCTACAACTTAGCTCGTATGAATATGATGCTGCATAAGGTCTTAGGTAGACATCAGCATTTAAACCAAGCAGATACTTTAGCTGAAGATTGGCCAAATGAGGGTAACACTAAATTTGATGCTTGTGTAATGAATCCACCATATTCTCAAAAATATAGTGCTGATAAAACTTTACTTGATGATCCTCGCTTTTCAAAATATGGCGAGTTGCCTCCGCAGAGTAAAGCTGATTATGCTTTCTTACTTCACGGTTTATACCATCTCAAAGATGAAGGTACTATGGCCATTGTTTTACCTCATGGTGTGCTTTTTAGAGGGGCCTCAGAAGGTAAAATCAGAAAGGCCTTATTAGATGATGGCAATATCTACGCAGTGATAGGCTTGCCTGCTGGCATCTTCTATAACACTGGTATTCCAACTTGTATCATTGTTTTAAAGAAAAAACACACCTCAAAAGATGTGCTATTTATTGATGCCTCACAAGACTTCCACAAAGATCGTGCTAAGAACCACCTTTTACCTGAGCACATTGACAAGATCTTTAAGGCTTATCAAGAGCGCACTAATGTCGATAAGTATGCTTATTTAGCTTCCTATGAGGAAATTGTAAAGAACGACTACAACCTCAATATCTCTCGCTATGTGAACAATATTGACGCAGAGGAACAAATCGACCTCAATGCTGCCTTTGCAGCCCTAGCCCAAGCTCAAACTGACGAACAAGCCCTTGACCAAAAGCTTGCCTCTTTTTACCAAGAGCTTGGTCTCAATCCACAAGGAGGCTTCTAATGCCTACCCCAAAACTCCGCTTTAAAGACGAGAACGGTCAAGACTTTCCTGAATATAGTCGCAACTTTATTACTAAACTTTGCAGTATTAAAAATGGAAATATTAATGCTGAAGATGGTAGTGATAAAGGCTGTTATAGATTCTTTGATAGAGGAATCGAGTCTGTTAAATTTGCTGATTCTTATTTTTTAGATAAGGAAGCGATCATATATGCAGGTGAAGGAAGTTCATTTTTGCCAAAATATTATTTTGGTAAATTTGCATTACATCAAAGATGCTATGCGTTATATGATTTTCACAATTCAATTGCTGTTGAATATGTTTATCAGTATTTACTAACTAAAAATAGTCATTTTATAAGGTATGCTGTAGGGTCTACTGTTAAATCATTACGATTAGGCTCATTTAATACTTGCGAAGTTATCATTCCATGCCTTGATGAGCAGCACAAGATTGCTGAGTTTTTAAGCACTGTTGATGAAAAGGTTGAGGTGCTAGAAAAGAAGCTTGAGGCTTTAAATAGCCTTAAGAAAGGCTTTATGCAAAAGATCTTTTCTCAAGAACTTCGCTTTAAGGACGATAGTGGTCAAGACTTTCCAGAGTGGGAGTGCAAAGAGTTAAATAATATTGCCAAAAGTGTTAATTTAAAAAATACAGCTGGTGATATTTTGGAGCCACTAACCGTATCCGCAGAACAAGGAATTGTTTTGCAACAAGATTATTTCGATAGAGCTATAACTAATGAAAAAAATATCAATGGTTATACTATTGTTGAAAAGTATGATTTTATTTATAACCCTAGAATTTCGTCGTTGGCTAAGGCTGGTCCAATTAAGTTATCAAAAGTAAAAACAGGCGTTGTTTCTCCTTTATATACTGTGTTTAGAGTAAAAAGCTCTCATAAAGATAGTATTGAATTTCTAGAGCACTATTTTAATAGTGATGCATGGGTTCCATATATGCAATCAGTAGCTAATTATGGTGCAAGGTCAGATAGAATGAGCTTAAAAAAGCAAGATTTTTATGCTCTTCCTGTGATATTTCCTTGTTTGGAGGAGCAACGCAAGATTGCGGAGTTCTTGAGCGCTTTTGATGAGAAGATTGAGGCGGTAAAGAGGCAGGTTGAGGCAATGAAGCAGGTTAAGAAAGGCTTGTTGCAGCAAATGTTTGTTTAGTGAAAACAAGTAATTAATGCTTGTTAATCTTCAATAATAGTAGTTAGTAGAGGCCATGCTAAAGATATTTAGCATGGCCTTATGTATTTAATAGGGTGGGATGGTATAAGGGGCTGGAGCTTCTTTAGATAAAGTAGTGCTTAAATTGGTCTTGGTTTAAGCGCTCGGCAAAAGCTGAGATTGCATCACTGCCCTTGGATTTGATAACAGAGTCTTTTTCATTGCTTAAAATAGCATTGTGCTCTTGTTCATCCTTAATGAGCTCTAAATGAGTAATGGTGTAGGTTACATACTTAAAGGCATGATAGAGGGCCTTGGCAAAGTCATCGTTATTAAATTTAGGATCGATAATTTGCTCGGCCTCATCCCAATTAGGCTCATCTAATTGCTCGCGCTCTGAAAGTGGTGGAACTTCCATTTGCTCTAATTGATCTGCGGCATAATAGCTAAGCTCACGCACAAGGTCACTAATGGTTCTATCATTATCTAAAGTAGCTGCTAGGCCCAGGGTAAACCACTTGCCTCTAATATTGAGGCTTAGACCCAACTCCTCTAAGAAGATATCCTCATCATTGTGAGAGCTGGTAAATGGAGAGTCAACCTTGTTAGCCTTTAAATAGGTAATACGGGAAATTACTAAGCCTTCAATAGGGGCACATTCAGGGCAATTGCTAAGGTCTAGAACTAATGACCATGTTGGTAAATTGTCCAAAACATCACAAGTATTAAGTAAGCAATTTAAGTCGCAATACTGATTGGTGTTCTTGCATACATGAACAATTTGTCGGTTTAAAGCAATGCTTTGCACCTGAGACATAGCAATAAGATTTTCTAAAAGTACATCATGGGACACACTTTCAGGGCTTAACATCTCGCTAAACAGCTCCATATCATCAAGTTTGGTAAATTGACGAACAAACTTAAAGGCATCGGCATAAATGCTTTGCACATTGCTAAGCTTTGGTAAAGGCTGATTAGCTTTAGCAGAGGTGTTTTTTGAGGCCTTCTTTGGCTTTTTAGCGGTTTTATTTTGGTACTGCTGCAAAATAGCATTGATAACCAAATTAGCCTCTAGTGCAGCCCCTGTCAGCTCATTACCGTCAGCATCTAAGACCTTTTTATCAGTGCTTTGACTCTCTTGTGGCTTATCAGACTGTGGTAAAGCCTGATTTTCCATAAGTGGAGCAAGATTAGTAGTTAACTTTCTATGTTGCTCAAAGAGGGATACAAAGTCCTCGGCGTAGCTATCATATTCGTTGATTAGATCAAGCTGATCATTACAGTGCTCAACTAAACTGGTAACAAATTGAGAATCGTGCTTCAACATAATCTGTCCTCTGCAAGAAAAACAAAGCCTTTGAGCTTAAACTTTAACACTTTTAGCACATAGTGCGAGCGCTAGCGCTCCATAGTTCCTGCTACGGCATGCTTGGCAGGCAAATAGTTGCGCCTTACAGTGCGGCGCACTTTGCGCAGCTGCACTGCAAAACGCTGTGCTGAGCGGAGCCTTAGCTAGCGTAAAAGTTTAGTAAAGTCGAATTGAAGGGCTCCTACTTCCACATAAGTAATAGGGAGAACCTTGCGTAAACGGGTAATCTTTTGAGCTATGGTAAAAGCAAAGCTTTCATATTCATCTATATAACAGCTATTATTTGGTTCTTCATCCTGCTCTTCGTCATTATAGGTGATAGCAAAGCTGATACTTGGATCTTGTGGGTAATCATCCATCAAGCTTAAGCTATTGCTAACTGAGCTGCAATAATCCATATTGCTATTAGGAGTAGGTAAAATATAGACATTATCTTGAGTAAAGCTATCGCTACTCTCTTGCCCTTTATGCTCTTGCTCTATCTTATGGCTCTCTCCATATTGCAATGTTAAGTTCACCTCAGGAGTATGAGAGCCCATCTTACTTAATTTAAAAGCTTTATCTAAGCTAGAGTCTAGGCACTCATTAGCAAAAGGAGCAGCTATGGAGCTTAAGTTAGCGCAGGTATTAGGTGCGGTGATTTGGCTAGTGCGCAATCCTTGCTCTATGCCTGCAAGTATTCCTTTTGGTAAGTTAGGATCTAAGCTTGGGGCGCGATAAAATTGCTTTAAAGCCAGATCAGCATAATCGAGCAACTCATCAGGAATATCAATTAATTCGTGATAGACAAGTTGGTTATCTAACCAGTATTTAAAAACTATGTAGTTTTCTATCTCCACAGAAAGCCATAGCTGGTGCGGGCGCTCTGGTAGTAAAAAACAATGCTCTAAAATACTATGCACTCTATCGATATTAGGCAAGATATCGCCTATAGCCAAATTAAGCATAATTAGATCAGGCTCAATCTGACGGGCAAGTTTAGCCTCAAGCAATATATTAGCCTCCTCAAGCTCAATAGGCATAAGAGGCATAGAGTTTTTATCTAATACAAAACTGTGTTTATCTGGAATTAAGCAGCGAGAAAAAGCACGTCTTTGAGCGAGCATATGTAGGTTTTGACAGATAGCATACTGCTGCGCTAAAAAATTAGTATCTAAAGCTGGCTCTTTCTTATTATGGGCTTGAGACTCGCTATTAAGAGAACTTTGTAAGCTCTGAGTTTCTTTAGTAACCTCATCTAGAGCAAACTGGTAGTTTTCATGCTCATTAAAAGTTCTTTTAGCATCCTCATTAGCAAAATTATTGTGATAAGTACTGTAGTCGTTAGTATCTACCTGATTAGCCTTTGTACTATCTAAATTATAAGGGTCGTCCAAAGCTCGACTAACAGAGTTAGATAAATAAGATTCAGTGGCAACACTCTTATTTAAATCAGGGCTAGTAACAGGTAAAACATTATGAACCTCATCTTGAGGGGTATTAGCCTGATTTAAGGCAGAAATACTACTCTCTTGAGCGCCCTGATCTTGAAAGCTATTAGTAGCTTGGCTAGAGCTAGCTTTGCTATTGGAAGGGGAGGTATTGCCTATACTCTCTTGATTGGTGGTGCCTAATTGAGAGTTGTGGCTCTCCTCTAGGCCTTGGCTAAGCTTAGGGCCTTGGCTTTCTTGTTGAGCCTTGCTTGAGTTATTTTTATATTGGTAAATAAAGCTGTCACCACTAAAGGCAGCTCGGCCCATATCTTCTTTATGGTAATTATCAGAGCCGATTTCGCTTTTATAAACAGCTTCATAATCTTTATTGTCACGCTCTCCAAGTACTGCGCCTAGGTTAGGGCCTAAGAATTGGTTTTCTTCACTATAGAGATTTTGAGCAATATTTCTTAAATTAGTGCCATAGACCTCATCCTCAAACTGTTGTTCAAGAATGGCTCTATTACGCATTAATACCATGTCAAACCAGTTAGTTTTATGAACTGGTTCTTCAATAACTACCTCGCCTTCACCAAATGGAGTTTTAAGACCAGATTCTTTAGCTAAGCGTAAGCACTCTTGTTGTGCTTTAGTCATCTTAACTTGTAAGTGGTTCTTGGAATCTATTTGGTAACGGTCATCAAACTCATTTTCATCCTCAATGAGTGCACCAATGCTAATAATATTTTCAGATTTTTCTTGTTCAGGTAAGTCTGAGTTATAAGTCATACAGAACAACTCACGAGTAAAGTAAACTTAAGCTTTAAATACAGCTCTTAAGCTGGGTATGTGTTTCTTTATCCTACTAAGTCTCCTGCCTGTATTTTAGGCAGGAGTCTAATGGTATGGCCTAAGGTATTTAGGCTTTAAGCTTGAGGCTAATCAATATAGTAAGAGCTAATTCTATCGCTACCAAATAGGCGATAACCCTGCTTGGTTTTAATAGGCTCTGGATTAGGGGCAAAGCTTACCTTTTCGCCTTTTTCATTTTTGAGCTTATCAAGGTTTTTAAGCAAGTATGCCAAAAGAGTAAAGATGCTATATGCTTCTTTAGCATAGCTATTGCCCATATGTATAATATCTTCATTAGTTAGCACTTTACTCAATTCCATTACCTCAGCGAAATCTTTGATATCTTTGCCATTATTTTCTAAAGAGATCTTTACTGAACAGGAATTGCTAAGCGCAAGATGAGGGCCAAGAACAATCTTACCATCATGGAAAATCAAAATAGAGTTTAAAAGGTTGAAAGGAGCTGCTGTTTCACCATCAAGAGCATTATTTTCAGAAGGTGTGAAGCCCAATAATTCTAATGGGTGTTTATGGTTAAAATTACGATAGAAAATTACACCAGCAACAGGGCGATCATCCAAGAATATGTTGTTCTCAATAGTATTAAAGCATATAGCCCATTGTGGTAATTTAGCGAGGCTAGCACACGAGCAGTCTAAAAGTGAGTTGTCTAATTGCTTATTGTTAACATGAACAATATTACGAACCTTATCCCAAGCAAAGCAACCACCTAAGATAGTTGGTTCAATAAGCATGTCTAATAGTAGGGATTCATCATTTAACAGAGATGGATCTCCTGCCAACTTAGCGCCTACAGAAGCGTTATTATATAAATCAATTACACATTGTTGGGTAACATAGCAGGTATCTAAAGGCCATAAAGGTAAGTCTTGACCTTTAGTTTCTTTTTCAACAGTAGCAGCTATACGAACATCTGCTAAACATTTGCGCATATCCTCAAAAGGAGAGCAAAAGTCTTTAACAAACTTAAGAAGTTTTTTATCAAACTCACTTGCGCTTAGGGTAGGTTCATTATTTAAAGTTGATGACTTTTGGATGCTGCTCAATTTAGTCTCCAATAATTTTGCTCTAATAAAAATACTTTGGTCGGTACATTAGCTAAAGTAAAGATTAACCATGCAACAAACAGTTAAGAAACGGGGGCCTTATCTTGTTTACGTGGATTATCTTACCGCCACAATCATATACGCTGCGTAAAAGCTTAAGTCAGTGAAACTTAAGCTTTCAATAAAGCTCTTAAGCTGGGTATGTGTTTCTTTATCCTACCAAGCCTCCTTTGGCTATTTTAGGCAGGAGGCTAATGGTAGAGCCTAAGGTATTTAGGCTTTACACTTGAGGCTAATCAAGATAGTAAGAGCTAATTCTATCGCTACCAAATAGGCGATAACCCTTCTTGGTTTTAAAAGGCTCTGGATTAGGGGCAAAGCTTACCTTTTCACCTTTGGCATTTTTAAGATTATCAAGATTTTCTAAAAAGTAGGCCAAGAGTTTAAAGATTTTACGTGAGAACTGGTCAGCGGCCTTAGCTATTTCATCATAGTTATTTAACAGAGGATTAGACATATTATTGAAATAGCTATTTATTGAACCTGAACTGCAAAGCTCAATATAAGGTCCAATAATGATCTCACCATCATTGTAAATAATAAGAGTAGATAAATTGTTAATAGTTGCTTCTGGTTCACCATCTAAAACATTATTAGCTGTATTTGATGAGACTTGGAGCGCTTCTTTTAGATCGTTAGAAATAAAAGAACGATAGAAAATAACACCAGCAACAGGGCGCTCATTCCATAAAAGGTTTTGCTCAACAGTGTTAAAGCAAATAGCCCACTGAGGTAATTTAGCTAAGCTAGCACAAGGACAGTCTAAAAGTGAGTCGTCTAATTGTTTATTGTTAATATGAACAATATTACGAACCTTATCCCAAGAAAGACAACCACATAGTATTGTTGTAGTAATGATTACATCAGCTGCTTTTTCTATTACTTCATCCTCAACTAATTGATCAAGATCATCAGTCATGTTGGGTATGTCATACAAAATAGAATATAAATTCATGAAGCCATCCACACTAACATAGACAGTATCTAATGGCCATGCTGGCAAATCTTTACCATAATGATTGTTTTTATCTACAACGGATACACGAGCTTTCTCTAAGCCTTTGCGCATCTCATCATAAGGTGCGCAGAAATCTTTAACAAAGCGAAGAAGTTGTTTATCAAAATCACTTGCGTTCATGGTAGGTTCATTATTTAAAGCTGATGACTTTTGGATGCCGCTCAATTTAATCTCCAATAATTACGCTCAAATAAAATACTTTGGTCGGTACCTTAGCTAAAGTGAAGAGTAACCACGCAACAAACTGTTAAGAAACGTGGCCTTATCTTGTTTACATGGACTATCTTACAATAACCAAAAACTTAAAACCGCTTAAAAAGCTTAAGTTAATGAAACTTAAGCTTGAAATACAGCTCTTAAGCTGGGTATGTGTTTCTTTATCCTACCAAGCCTCCTTTGGCTATTTTAGGCAGGAGGCTAATGGTAGGGCCTAAGGTATTTAGGCTTTAAGCTTTAGGTTAATCAAGATAGTAAGAACGAATGCTATTATTACCAAATAAGCGATAGCCTTGATTGGTTTCAATAAGCTTTGGATTAGGGGCAATGCGAACCTTTTTACCCTTTTCGTTTTTAAGCTTATCAAGATTTTCAAGAAAATATGCTAAGAGAACAAAGATTTCATGAGCACGCTTAGCCGATTCTAAAGCCATATTTTTTAGCTCAGCGTTAGAGTACTTTTTGCTCTTAATATATACATTAGACTTAGATTGAATACTATTAACAATATCATCTAAATAGCTATTTACTGTGCCTGATGAGTTAAGATCAATATAAGGGCCTAAGTCAATCTGCCCATCATGGGAAATAATAATAGTAGATAAATGGTTAAGAGTAGCTTCTGGCTCTCCATCAAGACCATTAATATGGTTAGATGGAGTGTCGGTGTTGTCATCACAAGCCATGAAATTGCGATAAAAAATTACACCCGCAACTGGACGATTGTACCATAATAGGTTTTGCTCAACGGTGTTAAAGCATATAGCCCATTGAGGTAGTTTAGCAAAGCTAGTACAAGGGCAATCTAAAAGAGATCTGTCTAATTGCTTATTGTTAACATGAACAATGTTGCGTACCTTGTCCCAAGCAAAAATACCACTTAGGATAGCTGGTATAAGAGTATGATTTAGTCTTTCTGTTTGATCATTATATTGATATGAGTCTGTGGGTATGAATTGGAATAAAGCTGATACAGTATTTAGGCTAACATAGCAAGTATCTAATGGCCATAAAGGTAAGTCTTTACTTTTATTGACCTTGTTAATATTAGCTGCAAAAGAAGCACCTATACGAAGATCAGTAAGCTCCTGGCTCATTCCTTCAAAAGGATAGCAATAGTCTTTAACAAAATTAATGAGCTGTTTATCAAAATCACTTGCACTTAGTGTAGGTTCATCATTTAAAGCTTCTGAGTTTTGGCTAATGCTCGATTCATCCTCTTCAATTTTTCTCCGAGAAAATAATCTTACAAAAAATAGCACGCAATAGTATAAAACAGCTATTATTATAGCTAGTAAGATAATTAGAGGATTGTGACCCTTTTTCATTAAATTTTCTCGCATTGATTATGAAAGTAGAGCCTCTTCAAGTTGAGTACTAAAAAAGGCAGTTAGGCTTTAAGCTTTAGGTTAGTGAGAGTTTTTGACAGTTCGTTGACAGCACAATCAAAAATTAATAAGGATAATGTTATTCCTAGGGTAGCTCATAGGTGTAAACGAACTTTTGGAAACTTTCACTAGAGAAAGTTGTCGAAAGTTTTAAGCTCCTTTTTACAGGAGCAAAGTCTCTAAGTTACAAGTTTTTAGTAGCCCTTAAGAGGGACAAACTACTAGTCAAGATAGTAAGAGCTAATTCTATCACTACCAAATAGGCGATAACCCTTCTTGGTTTTAACAGGCTCTGGATTAGGGGCAAAGCTTACCTTTTCACCTTTTTCATCTTTGAGCTTATCAAGGTTTTCTAAAAAATATACTAAGAGATTAAAGATGGCATAGGACTCTTTAATATAGCCATTGGCCATATGTATAGGATCTTCACTAAGTTGCTGTTGATTCAATTGAGCTAATTGAGCTAACTCTTGGATACCTTTGCTATTATTTTCTAAAGAGTTCTTTACTAAACTATAATCGCAAAGATCAATATGAGAACCAAGATCAATATTACCATCATGGTAAATCACAAGAGAGTTTAACTTGTTGAAAGTAGCTAATGGATCCCCCTCAAGACCATTATCTTCGATAAAAGGGAGGCCTAAGATTTCTGTTGGGTGCGTTGGGGAAAAAGTATGAAAAAAAATTACACCAGCAACAGGGCGATCATTCCAGAATATGTCGTTCTTTAAAGTATTAAAGCATATTGCCCATTGCGGTAGTTTGGCTAAGCTAGCACAAGGACAGTCTAAAAGTGAGTTGTCAAATTGCTTATTGTTAACATGAATAATATTACGAACCTTATCCCAAGCAAAGCAACCACCTAGGATAGTTGGTTTGTCAATCAAATCTATTATTGAGGGTTCATATTTTAACTGATATTGATCTTGTGGCAATTTAGAGTCTATATAAGTGAGCTGATATAAATGCATTAAGTATTGCATGTGAACATAGCAGCTATCGAAAGGCCATAAAGGTATGTCTTTACCTTTAGTATCTTTTTCAACAGTAGCAGCTATACGCACATCAGCTAAGCCTTGACGCATCTTTTCAAAAGGAGAGCAATAGTCTTTAACAAACTTAAAAAGTTGTTTATCAAAATCACTTGCGCTCAGGGTAGGTTCATTATTTAAAGCTGATGACTTTTGGATGCCGCTCAATTTAGTCTCCAATAATTTTGCTCTAATAAAAAGACTTTGGTTGGAACGTTAGCTAAATTAAAGAGTAATCACACAACAAACAGTTAAGAAATGGGGCCTTATCTTGTTTACGTGGATTATCTTACAGCCACAATAATATATGCTGCTTAAAAAGCTTAAGTTAGTGAAACTTAAGCTTTAAATACAGCTCTTAAGCTGGTGGCGTGTTTCATTATCTTATTAAGACTCCTGCCTATTTTTTAGGCAGGAGGCTAATAGTAGGGCCTAATAAGGTAGTTAGGCTTTGAGCTTGAAGCTAATCAAGATAGTAAGAGCGGCTGTTATCACCACCAAATAAGCGATAGCCATTCTTGGTTTTAACTGGCTCTGGGTTAGGAGCAAAGCTTACTTTATCGCCTTTGGCATTTTTAAGCTGATCAAGGTTTTTAAACAAGTAAGCTAGGAGAGTAAAGATTTCACGTGAGCGCTGGGTAGAGTCCATAGCCATCTTTTGTAGTTCTTCATTAGAGTGATCTGCGCTCATCTCAATGACATCAGAGCTAGCTTGAAGACGATTGGCCATATTATCTAAATAGCTATTTATAGAGCCTGGTGCATTAAGCTCAATATAAGGGCCAATATCCATCTCACCATTGTGGTAAATAACAATAGTAGATAAATTGTTAATGGTAGCATCTGGCTCACCATCAAGGCCATTATTGGTGTTAAATGGGGTACCTGTAATAGCTGATGGCTGCTTAGATAGGAAGTAGCGATAGAAAATTACACCAGCAACAGGGCGCTCATTCCATAAAAGGTTTTGCTCAACAGTGTTAAAGCAAATAGCCCATTGAGGTAATTTAGCTAAGCTAGCACAAGAGCAGTCTAAAAGTGAGCTATCTAATTGCTTATTGTTAACATGAACAATATTACGAACCTTTTCCCAAGCAAAGCAACCACAAAGGATAGATGGGTTAAAAATCATCTCCATTAGCAGGTCATCTTCATTAACAGGAGCTTGACCCTGTGCTCTGTTAGCCTGGCCATACATAAGATTATATAAAGATAAGATACCATCCATGCTGACATAGTTAGTATCTACTGGCCATAAAGGTAGGTCTTTACCTTGGGTGGCTTTTTCAACAGTAGCTGCTACACGAACATGACCTAAGCTCTCACGCATTCTCTCATATGGGGTGCAGAAATCTTTAACAAAATTAAGGAGCTGTTTATCAAAATCATTGGCGCTCAGGTTAATGTTGTCATTTAAAGCTGCTGACTCAGTGGTGCTGTTCAATGTAGTCTCCATAGTTATGCTCCAATAAAAAAACTTGCTATATGATAGCACAGAGTAAGTTTAATCAAGGATTGAAGCCATTGGCCATAATTAATGACTTTAAGCTTTAGTAAAAAGCTTGTGCTCCTGGATAAGTGCTAGGGTACCCAAGGTAAGATGGGTCTTTAAAAACTGTTCATCTTGTGGGCTTTTAGTGCTTGTAGCTAGAGCTTGGCGCAAGGCAGTGGAACTAATATCAACAACAGGATTGTTTTCTAAGTAAAAGTTATAAGGGCGCTGGTGAGGGTAACTTTGTTGTACGCTTAAGACATGGAGGTAAATATCTTGAGGTAAATCCTTAAGGTCATAGTTAGGGCGAGCTAATACCACTAAATTAGCTTTATCAATTAAGTGATCCCAGTTTTTCCAGGTATTAAGGTGAATTAAAGAATCCATGCCCATAATAAAAAAGAGCTCATCACCTTGGTGCTGTTCATGGAGTATGCTTAAAGTCTCATAAGTATAATGAGTGATACTATCGTCCTGCTCAAAATATGAGACCTTAAAACGCTCTTGGCCAAAATCCTTGATAGCTTGCTCTAATAATTGGCAGCGAGTTGCAAAAGGTAAACTTACCCTATCTTTATGCGGTGGGGTGGCATTAGGCATAAAGTAGAGTTCATCTAAAGATAGTTTGTCTACTAGAAAGTTAGCTGTTTTTAAATGTCCAAGATGTACAGGGCTAAAAGAGCCACCAAAATAAGCTACTTTCTTCACTTTAATTACCTTTGTCAAAATTTAGCAATAATCTTCGCTAATATCGGTTAATCCATAACTAAGAGGATACTTAACACAAGCCATACGCTGCAAGGCTAGTAGGGCTTGATCATTATCATAATGAGAGTAGGCACGGCTAGCTTGAGCTAAGTTCTTGGTTAAATACACCAACATATGCTCAGGCATATCACGAATAGCCTTTAAGTGAGCCTCTTGAGCCGATCTAACTTTAATCTTATTTTGCATAAAGAAGGCAGTACGCTCGTTGATAGGGGCTGATGCTATCTTAGCTTGTTTGCCTTTATAAACAATATTAAGGCTTTCATCGAGACGGCTAATTAAAAAGCCAATAGCTTGTGATAAGCCTTGATTTTGCCCTGAGCAAAATGAATTAATGATATTTAAGGCTTTATTATGGTTAGCCATTAAGATGGCTTCAGAAATTTCAAAACCTGTATAACGGGCATCTTGGGTAAAGTAGTTCTCGACATCCTCTAAGGTTAAAGGAGCATTATTGCCAGAGCGCACCAATTGCATCATTTGCAAAGATTGGTACATCACTAGTAAGTTGTTATCACAAGAGGAAATAATAAAGTCCAAGGCCTCGGGAGTTACGCTTAGCCCAAAAGAGCGTGCTTGCGTTAAGATCCACTCTTGTAAATATCTACCCTCTGGAGTGTAGATAAACTCAATATGAGCTCCAATACCCTTTAAATAACTAAAAGACTCTTTACGTCTGGCCTCTAAGCCTGTGGCTCTTTTGGGCTTTTTAACTGTTTTAGCCTTGCTTTTGGTGCCCTTTTTAGTGGTTTTACTCTCTTGAGCTAATAAGGCAGCTTCACCATCTGAGCCTGGTAAGAAGCTGGAGAACATTTTAAGGTCAGCATTGCTTTTAGCTTCAACTTTGCCATAAGTGTTTGCAATGCGTGGCATTTCAACAATAATAAATAGTCCAGGGCGATAGCTACAAGCAATTAGTTTAAACAGCTCAATAGCCAACTCATCAAAGTCTTTTAAAATAACTTTAATAATACGATCGCCGCCAAATAAGCCAGGATCGCTCATCTGGCCTTCAATATCTTTAAGATTAGGGCTGCCACCATTACCTTGTAATTCACTAAAGGTATAAAGTAAAAACTCAGCCGTAGGGAGTTGATTGCGTGCCTGATTAATTAAAGCGCTAGAACGCTCCAGTTTAAGCATAGGATCATCAGAACAAATAATGTATACATCGCTAGTGGCGGCATTATTGTTAGAAGGAGCCATAAAAATAACCTATCACTTAAAAAATAAAGGAGAAATAAAAACGCTAATCAAGCAACGCTGCCCTGCTGCTCTAAAGCAACCATGATCTTAAGCAGCCATGATTGGTGTTTATAATAATTGAAGCCTCCTTAATGAAGGAGGCCTAAAAACCAAAAACAAAAATTAGATTACTAATATCTAATATTTGGGGCCTTATGCAGGCGCTCAACTTTAACTTTTGGCAACTGGTATTCTTTATCTAAGATCTGAGTACCATTATTAAGCTCATCAAGGGTAACGCTTGGGGCAGTGGCACTTTCATAGCTATCTTGGGCTTGTAGCGCCTCTAATAAGGTCATACCAGCTCTTTGATTGGTTAATTGAATGTTCTCCTCATCGGTTAACACCAATTCACCAGGTTGTGGAGCTACGGCATCAGGGTCTGAGGAGCGTCCTAAATAGCCTAAACGTAACACTAAGGCATCAGCTAATTGTCCTTGAGTTTCTTTAACAACAAACTCTTTTTCTACATCGGAGGCTAATGAGTGGCCAGGTTTATTTAACACCGAGCGAGTAGTAGAGTTGCGCATCACAATAGGGCGGTGGTTAGGAACAGATAAAGTGGCTGCTACTGATACTACAATGGCACTTTCAATACTTTGAGCTCGAGAGTTTACTGAAACTACATTGTCAGTAATAGTAGGCTCAGGGATCATTAAAGTGGTGATCTCTTGATTGACCTTAGGGTAAAAATCAGAACTTTGGGCATTAACAGTAACACCATTGGCCTTAAGACGGGTAACTACCATTTTATAAAAATCACTATGGTAGTCGCCAATGACGTTAATTTCAGGAATAGTCTTATCAAGCTTGGCTTGGTTAGGTAAGTGAAAACCACAAGCACTAAGAATTAGGGCTGAGCATAAGATGCCAGCACTTAAAAACTGACGCTTTAAGCTTTTATTAGGCTTGAGTTTATTGAAAATAGACATTACCGCTCCTTGATAATATGCAGCTTTTGCTCTTAGCAGTGGTGCAAACTACAGTATTTTAAAACAAAGCAACCAAAATTAAAAACGCCCGTTCGTAATACCTAATTAAAGGTAAAACAAACGAGCGTTTTTTAGTAGCTTAAAGCTAGAGCTAAAGCATTAAACTACAATGCTTACTAAGCGGCCCTTAACGTAGATAACCTTCTTAGGCTCCTTGCCGTCGAGGTTCTTAACTACAGCCTCATCAGCTAAAGCAGCAGCCTTGATTTCGTCATCGCTAAGGTTAGCATCAACAGTAATCTTGGCACGAACCTTACCGTTAACTTGAACTACGATGAGTAAATCCTCAGCCTTTAAAGCCTCTGGATCGGCAACTGGCCAAGTTGCGGTCTCATCTAACTCATCGGTATTGCCTAACATTTCATAGAGCTTGAAGCACATATGAGGAATGATTGGATAGAGCATTACTACTACAGTATTGTAAATTTCGTAGCGTAAAGCACGTGCAGTTTCATCATTACCATCATACTTGGCAACTTCGTTTAATAACTCCATGATAGCTGCAATAGCAGTATTGAAGGTCTGACGACGGCCAATATCATCGGTTACCTTCTCAATGGTTACGTGTAAGTCGTGACGTAACTTGCGGCCCTTAGCATCAAGCTTGCTCTTGTCTAAAGCGACAAATGGGCCAGAGGCTACTAAGTCGTGAACTTGGTTCCAAAGCTTTAAGATAAAGCGCTTGGCACCCTCAACACCAGACTGTCTCCACTCTAAGGTTAATTCAGCTGGGGAGGCAAACATCATGAATAAGCGTACAGTGTCAGCACCATAGAGCTTAACCATATCCTCAGGGTCGATACCATTGTTCTTAGACTTAGACATCTTGATCATGCCAGCATGGGTAAGCTTATTACCCTCATCATCTACGGCATCAACAATATTGCCCTTCTCATCGCGGGTAACCTTAGCCTTTAATGGGCTTACCCAAACCTTAGTACCATCCTTAACATAGTAGAAGGCATCAGCTAGCACCATGCCTTGGCATAATAAGCGCTTAAATGGCTCATCGCCCTTAACTAAGCCAGCATCACGCATCAACTTGTGGAAGAAACGTGAGTAGAGTAAGTGCATTACAGCGTGCTCAATACCACCAATGTATTGGTCTACAGGTAACCAGTAGTTAACCTCATCATCTACCATGCCAGTGGTGCAGTGTGCAGAGCAGTAACGAGCATAGTACCAAGAAGACTCCATAAAGGTATCGAAGGTATCAGTCTCACGACGTGCTGCCTTGCCTTGGTAGGTGGTGTTGTACCAGCTTGGATCAGTAGTTAGAGGGTTGTTTACACCATCAATCTTTACGTTCTCTGGTAACACAACAGGTAAGTTTTCCTCAAGCTCAGGAACTAACTCACCAGTCTCCTCAACAGTTAACATTGGGATTGGAGCACCCCAGTAACGTTGACGAGAAATACACCAATCACGTAAACGGAAGTTTACAGTGCGCTTGGCAATGCCCATGCCCTCAAGCTTCTTAGCAATAGCTTCCCAGGCATCCTTAAACTCAAGACCATCAAACTCACCAGAGTTTACAGTCTTACCGTGCTCTACGTAGGCCTCTTTAACTACATCAATCTCAGAGCCATCTAATGGAGCAATAACCTGCTTAATTGGTAAGTTGTACTTGGTAGCAAACTCGTGATCACGCTCGTCGTGAGCTGGTACGGCCATAACAGCACCAGTACCGTAATCCATA
This sequence comes from Anaerobiospirillum sp. NML120448, assembly GCF_023050945.1. Taxonomy (GTDB): domain Bacteria; phylum Pseudomonadota; class Gammaproteobacteria; order Enterobacterales; family Succinivibrionaceae; genus Anaerobiospirillum. Next base: position 41,135 of record NZ_JALKIM010000023.1, read on the forward strand.
ATTACGAAGTTAGCTACTACAATTGGTACTAAATCACCAGTAAGTGGGTGAATGGCATTAATGCCAGTTGGCATGCCCTTCTTTTCCATAGTAGCAATATCTGCCTCTGCAAACTTGTGAGTTAAGCACTCTTGGCAGAAAGCAGCAAGCTCGCTGTTATTAGCAGCAGCACGCTTGGCTACAGGGTGGTTGGCAGAAACTGCCATGTAGGTAACACCCATGAAGGTATCTGGACGAGTGGTGTAAACCTCAACAGTCTCATCAGAGTTTTCGATCTTAAAGGTGATGGATAAACCCTCAGAACGACCAATCCAGTTGCGCTGCATGGTGCGTACACGCTCTGGCCAGCCCTCAAGCTTCTCAATATCGTCTAATAACTCTTGAGCGTAGGCGGTAATCTTTAAGTACCACTGTGGAATTTCACGTAACTCAACAGCAGTACCGCAACGCCAGCAGCAGCCATCTTCTACCTGCTCGTTAGCAAGTACGGTCTTGTCGTGTGGACACCAGTTAACGTTGGAAACTTTCTTATAAGCTAAGCCCTTCTTGTAAAGCTCAGTAAAGAACTTTTGTTCCCACTTGTAGTACTCTGGAGCACAAGATGGAATTTCACGTGCCCAGTCGTAAGAAAGACCTAATGCCTCTAATTGATGCTTCATGTAATCAATGTTGGCATAAGTCCACTTAGCAGGGTGGGTGTTGTGCTGAATAGCAGCATTCTCAGCAGGTAGACCGAAAGCGTCCCAACCCATTGGGTTAATTACGTTCTTGCCATTAAGTCTTTGGTAACGGGCAATCACATCACCAATGGTGTAGTTACGTACGTGGCCCATATGAAGTCGACCTGATGGGTATGGCCACATTACGAGACAGTAAAACTTCTCTTTGTTTGGATCGGCTTTAACTTGGAATGTTTTGTGCTCATCCCAGTACTTTTGTACCTCAGACTCGAGCTCTTGTGGGTTGTATGCAACATTAGTGGTTGCCATAAAAACTTGCTCCCAAAGTAATCAAAATTAATCATCACGGTAGAACAATAAATTCCACCTAACTCTAAGGTTGCGCTAAGCTGACTTGTCTAGACTAAAAGAATGTTAGCTCTTAAGTTAATAAGTGCCTTAGTATAGACAACTAAGCTTAGGCTTCAATTTAAACCTTAGTACTATACAAGTGCTCTATTTTGCCACGTTTATTATTAAGATTTAAGATGGCAATACAAAAAGCGCACTAATTAGTCGCAAAAGGTAAAGAAAATTTAGCAAAAAGGCGTAACTTTATTTAACTTATAAAGCCCTTTGATAGGGGGAATACCTGTTAATAATAGCTATCATAGTGGCCATAATAGTTAGCATCTTAGTATCATGATGCTAAATAAAGCTGATAAATTGCAACTTTAGTAACTATTGATAGATAAATAGATAGTTCCCAATATTGGTGCATAATATTCTAGTTGCTCTTATCTGGTGCGCAAGCTTAGTAATAAATGCTTGTAACAATCAGGTCTTGATGCTAAATTTTGTTATATTTTAGGTAAGACTGTTTTTATTAGCGAATTATTTTGTCTGCTGTATTTATTGGTAGGATGGTTTCATGTTTAATGCTCTTAGTCCCATTTTGTCTGAAAAGGCAACTAGAACTTTAGCTCTTTCTTGTGCTGCTCTTGCTTTAACTGCTAGCGCCTACCAGTCAACCGCTCAGGCTGCAACCTATCCTTACGATAGCACTACTGTAGTGGTAGGTGATGATACAACTTACTCTATTGAAAGAGATGGCACTACAACTTTAGAGTTTGTTGCTGCTAAATATCAATTAGGCCTATCCAATCTTATTGAGGCAAACCCAGGCGTTGATCCAATTGTGCCTGTTAATGGTACTAATTTAATTATTCCTCAAAAGGCCTTGCTGCCTAATACTAAGCATGAGGGCATTATTGTAAATAGCCCTGAGATGCGCCTTTATTATTACCATGATGATCAAGTAGATATCTTGCCTATCGGTATTGGCCAATTAGGTACTGATACTCCTCTTAATTGGACTACTAAGGTAGAGCGTAAACGTGCTAACCCAACTTGGACTCCTACTGCTAAGATGCACGAAGAGTATCGTGCTCGTGGTGAGTTCTTGCCAAAGGTATGGCCAGCAGGCCCTGATAATCCAATGGGTCTTTTTGCTATTTATATTGGCCGTCTTTACGCTATTCATGGTACCAATGCTGACTTTGGTATTGGCTTACGTGTAAGCCATGGCTGCGTGCGCCTACGTAATGAGGATATTGAGTATCTTTATAACACTGTCCCTGTAGGTACTAGAGTTCAATTTATTAATGAGCCAATTAAGACCGCAGAAGATGCTGATGGCAATCTCTATATTGAAGTACACCAACCTCTTTCTATGAATGAAGAAGAGTTTGAGACCTTGGATAAAAACTTGCCATTTCAATTTACTAAAGAGCAAGAAGAATTCTTTAAGCGTCCCGAGATTAACCAAGAAATCTTACAACAAGCTCTCTCAGAGCGCTCTGGCCGTGTGGTGCTATTAAACCCAGCAGAGTTCTAAAATTCTTAAAAATCAATAGTAACAATTTTATAGTATTTCTGTTAAAATCTCCTAAGAGGATAAGTTATTTATAGCTTTGGCTCTTAGGAGATTTTTTTACAGCCAAACAAACAGAAAAACATTCTATGCTTAATATCAATGGTAAGTACCTGTGATGACAGCATATCAAGATTAACCTAATCAAGTTGCAAAGATAGTGGCGAAAGCCAATGGTCTTGCCTATTAAAAGGTTTTAGGCCAATTATATTTCCTTCCAGATCAAGCTACGGTCTTATCTCAAGGAGCTGATTATGAATCAAAGCCAAACTTTTACTAATGAGTTACTAATTGAGAAGCAACTCATAAAAATTCTTTGTAGTTCAGAGTGTAATTGGACTTATAGAGATGATATTAAGAATGAAGAACAGCTCTGGGCTAACTTGAGAGATAAGCTTAATCAGCTTAATGGTAAAAAGCTTAATAATAAGCCTTTATCTGATAATGAGTTTGCTCAGGTTAAGTCTTTCATTTTGGATAATGTTAACTCTACTTGTCAGGCTGCAAATAAGCTGTTAGGTGAGCATGGTGAGTTCAGCATAAAGATTAATTGTGATGATTTGTCTTTAGGTGAAGTGTTCTTAACAGTAATTGACTCACGTGATTTAAGTAAGAACGTAAGCTATGAAGTAATCAATCAATTTAGCGTAGATAAGGATGAGCTTAATATCTACGATCGCTTGCGTCGCTTTGATGTAAGCTTGCTTATTAATGGCTTACCGTTAATACATATCGAGTTAAAGCAGGCAAACAAACCTTTTTTAGATGCCTATCGTCAAATTATTAAATACGCTACAGAGGGTAAATTTAAAGGTCTCTTTAAATTTGTACAGATGTTTGTAGTTTCTAATGGCTCTAATACCAGATATTTTGCTGCCAATATTGATGGCAATTGTCCAAGAATGAATGACAAGTTCTTAACTCGTTGGTTAGATAAGGACAATAATCCTGTAGAGAATATTTTTGACTTTGCCAAAGAAGCTCTTAACTCTCAGATGGCTCATCAGCTTATTAGCAAATATAGTCTGCTGGACCAAAACAGTAACACTTATATCATTCTGCGTGCTTATCAAATTCATGCCATCGAAGCTATAGAAAAAGCTTCACAAGAGGGCCGCTCTGGATATGTTTGGCATACCACTGGTTCTGGTAAAACTATTACCTCCTTTGTGGTGACAAAAGTGCTGGATGATTTGCCTAACATAGACAAAACCATTTTCTTAGTTGATAGAAAAGACCTAAATCAGCAAACCTCAATTGCCTTTGATTCTTACTCAAAAAGTGCGGATATTGTTGTTGATGGTACGAAAAATACTGGTGAACTGCTTAAAAAGCTCAAAAGTCATGATAAGAAGGTAATTATTACCAGTATTCAAAAGCTACAAGCTGTTATCAGATCATTTGCTGGTTGTACCAAAGACCCAAGCATTCAAGAACTAATGCCAGAGGATGATTTGGATAGTGGTTTAAACAGTACAGGCAACTATTGTTATCGTCTTAGCCAGGATGATTATGAGTTAATCTCTAATAAGCGTGTCGCTTTTGTTGTTGATGAGTGCCATAGAACAGTAACTCCAGAGACTAAAAAGGATCTGGAAAGCTTATTTAAACATACCTTATGGTATGGTTTTACAGGTACTCCTATTTTTCAAGAGAACAAGCGAGCTCAAAAGGGTAATTTAGCACAGACTACTGCCGAATTGTTTTGTGGAAAGGACAATACTGACAATAGCTGCTTGCATTGCTATACCATTAAAGATGCCATGAAAGATAATTCAGTACTTGGATTTATGATTCATGGCAAAGGCGTAATACGTGACACTCTAGAAGAAATTGCTATAGGTTTAAACGTTGTTGATGAAGACAGCATGCAAAACATGCCAACTAGCGCCCTAGAGCAGGTGGTAGCTAAGGCTTATAGCAAAAAGTGTAATAAGAGTCTTTATAGCGATATTAAGCACAAAAACAATGTCATTGAGAGCATACTTAACCAGAGCATCTCGCTCTTTAATTTAAGAGCAAATCCTGGAGAGTATTTTTGTGCTTTGCTTACAGTAGAATCCATTCAGGATGCTCAAGATTACTATAAGCTGATTAAGAAGTTTATCAATGATGGCCGTATTAGTGAGCAGGTTAAAAAGTTAGCTCCTGACTTTCCAAGGTTTGCCATTACCTATACTGTTGGTGAAAATGAGGATGGTGCCTTAGCTAATCAAGAGGCTATGCAAGAATCTATTGCTGATTACAATAGTATGTTTAACACCAACTATTCATTGGCCAATATAGATGCTTACAATAGGGATCTTAATAATCGTCTCGCGCGCAAATATAGCGCATATAAAGAGCGCAGTGAGCAGTTAGATTTGGTCATTGTTGTCGATAGATTACTTACTGGATTTGATGCTCCGTGCTTATCAACTATCTTTATTGATAGAGCTCCTATGAAGCCTCAGCATTTAATTCAGGCTTTTTCTCGTACTAACCGTATTTTTAATAGAGAAAAGAGCTACGGTCATATTGTTACCATGCAGTCGCCAGATCTTTATGCCGAAAAGATCGATGAGGCCTTGTGTTTGTATTCAAAGGGCGGTCTTAGTGATGTTAGTGCTCCTACATATGAAGAGTCTTCTCAAAAGCTCAATGATGCTATTGCTACTTTTAAATCATTAATTAAAGACCCTGATAATATGTCTTCTTTTGTAAACTCCAATGATATTGAGGAGTTAAAGACTATTGCCAAAGCATACCAAAAATTAGATAGGGCTTTGGATGTGATTCAGGTCTATGATGAGTTTAATGCCGAACAATTAGGTACAGACTTTGATATTACTATTGATGAGTTTAAGAGCTATCTTGGGCCGTATTCCAATATTATTGAACGTATCAAGCAAATTGCATCTCTTGAAGGTGAGCAAGAGGAACTTGAGCTTGAGATTGATTACGAATTAGTATCTTTAAGAAAGATAGAAGTAAATTTATCTTACATTATTGATTTAATTCAGTCCCAAATTCCTAATGACCATTCTCAAGAGTTTGTCTCTATGAGTGATGATATGTTTAGAAGTTTGGGACAAATGGTCAGTGAGTTTGGTGGTACTAATAATCAAGCCATTCAAATCATTATGTCATTAATAGATGATCTCAAACAAAATCCTAAGCATTTTGTGGGCAAGAGTGCTTCAGCAGAAATTGAAGGTCGGGTAAATAATCAGTTGGACACAGCTATTGAACAGTTTGCAAGCGAATGGTCTCTTAATGATGTAAGCTTGAAAAACTACATTGTATATAATAGTGATCAAGATTATTCAAACAGTATTACCAATCAAAATTATGTTGACTATAATTCCAAAAACAAGATCACAAAAATAGAATACCACAAGCGTGTGATAGAGGCTGTATCAGAGTTTAAGCAAAAAGTGTGTGAACCTTTGATGGCATGTAAGCTTTAATCCTGTAAGCAAACTTCCTGCTTTCCTGCGCAGTTGCATAAATAGCTTGGCTCTTCCTGTTAAAAACAAGGCATATATCTGACATAGTTAAATACTAAAGCAAGTTGCCAATTTAGCCTTTATTCTATGTCAGATAGCATGCAAACCTCTTTAAGCATCACCTTTACAAGATAAAAACTATTTTTATCGTAAAGTGGCTCATATATTGCTTACCATAAGTTTATAAAAGAAAGAATACAGCTTTTTAGCTGGTACTTACATGCTTACTTGCTTGTGGCAAAACAAGAAATAAGAGAGAGGATTACCATGGCTTTATATGTAAACACCAACGTCAGCTCCATTAATGCGCAGAGAAAGTTAACGAACGCAACCAATAGTCTGAATACTAATTATCAGCGCTTAGCATCAGGCCTTCGTATTAACTCAGCAAAAGATGACGCAGCTGGCCTGCAAATCTCTGATCGCTTAACCGCCCAAATCAACGGTTTAAACTGATCCAGAGAAAAATTAAAAAAAATAAATAATTTAAAAAAAATTTTTTAATTTAACCTGCAATGCACTTTTTGTGTGCAATATCTGATGTTTAACGTATTTACATTTTCTGCCTGAATTTTATTGCCTCCTCATAAGTTTGAAGGGATCCTAATGCCTCTAGTCAACTTAAAGTTTGGTTAGAGGCTTTTTAGTCTTAGCAGCCTGTAAACTTAACCTAAAGTCGAATCCTATAGCACCCGGCGAGGGTCGAGGAGCGTCGAGCCTAGACCTTCGCCCTAATAAGTGATTTGCAAGCTTTCAGTTACGATTAGCCTTGACTGTTTTGAGGTGCGCTTGCTTGTTGGTTTTTCCGCTCTCTGTGGAGCTTTAAGAAGTGCTCAGGAGGCAAGCCTCTGCAACGACCATTAGTGCGGCCTTGGTTAGAGGCTTATAGTCTTAGCAGCCTGTAAACCTAACCTAAAGGCGAATCCTATAGCACCCAGCGAGGGTCGAGGAGCGTCGAGCCTAGACCTTCGCCCTAATAAGTGATTTGCAAGCTTTCAGTTACGATTAGCCTTGACTGTTTTGAGGTGCGCTTGCTTGTTGGTTTTTCCGCTCTCTGTGGAGCT
>NZ_JALKIM010000024.1 GCF_023050945.1 Anaerobiospirillum sp. NML120448
CTTTTTTAAATAGCTTAAATATCAGATTTTTAGCATATAAAACATTAAAATGTTAATTTTTCCCCAAATCAGGGAAAACTCTGGTTAAACATATGTAAAAATAAGGCTGAAATAAGGGCAAAATCCTTAGTTTTGCCTATATTTTTAGCCCATAATCTAATAAACCCTATAAATAAGGGAATCCTTAAGTACATGGGCATGCAAAAAAATATGAAATTTTTTTTACTGCCCTCACATGATGAGCACTAAAATTGAACTAAACGCAAAATTAAAGTATCAACTACCATGCTTCATTTTAGTAAAGCACCTTTAAAGCAACCTACGACTTCTACTATTAACCAACATTAAGTAATAAGCTCAGTGCTTAGAATTAGTAAAGACTTGTTCACATTTATGCCCTTAAAGCAAAAAACTTTTGCTCTATTGAATTGAATTAGTAGCCGCTTCAATCAACACCATCAACACAGACAAGAAGTACGACTATACTAAAGCTAGGCTTAGCCAAGCTTAGCTAAGCTTTATATGGCTGCAATTATTAACAAGGTTGGTATTCCCTCTTTAGTTTGGTACTAACTTATACCTATCTTTTGTATGAGAAACTACAAACTAACATTGCAATGGCATAAGGAATCTAAGACAATTAAGCGCAATAATAGGAGATTACGCTAATGTTCGGGCTCATTTTAAAAACTTTTGAATACCTTACCCCTCTTTCAACTTTAACCTATTTATCATCCAAACTAACTGATGCCCCTATGGGTGGCTTTACTCAGTGGTTAATTCGTAGATTTATTTCTACTTATAAGATCAATGTCGAAGAGTGTGAAAACACTGATCTTAAGAGCTATAAAACTTTTAATGACTTCTTTATTCGTAAGTTAAAACCAGAGGCACGCCCTATTGCTGACAGCTCTACTTGTATTGCTGTATCTCCAGTAGACGGCACTGTAGGTCAAGCTGAAGATATTAAAGCAGGACGTTTAATCCAAGCTAAAGGTATTGACTATAGCCTTAATGCTTTAGTTGGTGGCCGCAAAGAAGACGCTGATCTTTTTGATAATGGTCGCTTTGCTTGCATTTATTTGTCTCCAGCTAACTATCACCGTATTCATATGCCAATGAATGGTAAATTACTTCGTACCATTCATATCCCAGGCCGTCACTTCCCTGTAGGAAAGCGCAATGTTTCTCATATGGATGACTTATTTACTAAAAATGAACGCTTAGTTTGCATTTTCCAGACTGAACGTGGCCCAATGGCTGTCATCATGGTAGGCGCTGCTTTAGTAGGTTCTATTGGTACTGTATGGGATGGTACTGTAGTAAGACGCTCTGGCATTGAAGTCAAAGACTATTCTCAAGAGAATTTAATGTTCGAGCGTGGTGCTGAAATTGGCCACTTTAAATTTGGCTCTACTGTAATTACTCTTTGGCCTAAGTCTTTAGGCGACTTAGAGCTTTATATGAAGAACGGCGCTAAAGTTCAAATGGGCCAAAGCATGATTGGTAATGCCAAGCTTGCTGATGCTAATTTCAAAGATTAATAGGCCCTTGTAAGATTCTAAAAGAGCCCATTTACAAAAATGCCTGCTATCAAAGCAGGCATTTTTATGTCCTAGTAATTGTTGGACAAGTTCATTAAATCTTTATCAAAAGCTGATTTGAAAAACTAGATATACTTTTTTACAAAAACTTGTTAATAAAGTGATCAATAGCACTGTGTCCAATTTTGTGTTGTGATAAAGTGTGTGCTTTTAATTATATATGGCAAAATAGTGATTATTTAATTAACCACCTTAGCTAATTTAGCTAAGTTTTTTGCTGTGTGAGTTCGCATTTTTGATGATTTTCAAGCTACTTAAAGCTAAATTCAAGCTAAAATATACCTTATGTCTTATGCTCTTTATAGTTATAACTTTAGGTAGTTGGTCATCAAAATATTAGAGTGAACTTTGTAGATAATAAGTTTTTCTTATAAGCGAATTTCTAAACAGATTTTGGCTTAAATGCCCTACCCATGGAGCGTGGGAATGTAACGCCTGTGAAATGCCCTATTGTGGATAGACAATTTCGTGTCTTATACAACAATTCTAGGCACAAACAGGAATAGGTAGAGGTTTCCAGCCTCCACCGCTTACGCATTGAGCGTGAGTAGTTCGCCTTAATATGGTATATTAGACACGATTTTTTGCTGTTTGCCATGAGTGGGTTTTAATTCACTCAAGGTTTAGGAGATACACGTGGAAAAAATTCAAGCTGACGTTGCAATCGTCGGTGCTGGTGGTACAGGCTTACGTGCAGCTATTGCTGTTGCACAGGCTGATCCAAAGCTTCGCGTTGCGCTAATTTCTAAGGTTTACCCAATGCGTAGCCACACTGTGGCTGCTGAAGGCGGTGCTGCTGGTGTTGTTCGTGATGATGACTCTTACCAAAAGCACTTCGAAGATACTGTTGCTGGCGGTGATTGGCTTTGCGAGCAGGACGTAGTTGAGTACTTCGTTCGTCACACTTCCGAAGAGCTCTTCCAATTAGAGCACTGGGGCTGCCCATGGAGCCGTAAGCCTGATGGCGACGTAAACGTACGTCGTTTCGGTGGTATGAAAGTACCACGTACCTGGTTCGCTGCTGATAAGTCTGGTTTCCACATGCTCCACACCTTATTCCAGACCTCAGTACAGTTCCCATCAATTCAACGTTTTGATGAGCACTTTGTATTAGACCTCTTAGTTGAGGATGGTGTTTGCCGCGGCGTTGTAACTTTTGACTTACAAAATGGCGTATTCCGTCAGATCAATGCTAAGTCCGTTATCATTGCTACTGGTGGTGCAGGCCGTGCCTACATCTTTAACACCGACGGTGGTATCGTAACTGGTGACGGTATTTCTCTTGCCTACCGTCATGGCGTACCTATCCGTGATATGGAATTCGTACAGTACCACCCAACTGGCCTCTTAGGCTGCGGTATCTTAATGACCGAAGGCTGCCGTGGTGAAGGCGGTGTTCTGTACAACAAGGATGGCTACCGTTACTTACAAGACTACGGTCTAGGCCCTGAGACTCCAGTTGGTCATCCAAAGAACAAGTACATGGAATTAGGCCCACGTGATCGTGTATCTCAAGCTTTCTGGCAAGAGTCACGTAAGGGTCGTACCATTAAGTACCCACTAGGTGAGGCTGTTCACTTAGACCTTACCCACTTAGGTGAGAAGTACTTACACGAGCGTTTACCATTAATCTGTGAATTAGCTCAGACCTACTCTGGTGTTGATCCAGTTAAGCAGCCAGTTCCAGTACGCCCAGTAGTTCACTACACCATGGGTGGTATTGAGACCGATGGCAAGACCGCTACCCGTATGCCAGGCTTATATGCCGCTGGTGAGTGTGCCTCCGTAGGTATCCACGGTGCTAACCGCTTAGGTTCTAACTCCTTAGTTGAGACCGTTGTATTCGGTAAGCTCTCTGGTGATGAGGCTGCAAACCGTGCTCACGAGCTCAAGGACTACGATTCTAAGGAATTAGATCGTCAAGCTGAGGCTGCAATGGCACGTGCCCTCTCCTTATTCGATGTTACTGGCAATGAGTCACAGTACAAGATCCGTACTGAGATGGGCGAGAGCATGGAAAAGGGTGTTGGTATTTATCGTGAAGAAGAGACCATGCAAGAGACTATCAATGTCTTGAAGGATCTCCGTCAACGTATCAAGAACGTTCCATTAACTGATCGTGGTCGTGTATTCAACACCGAGTGGATGAACTTAATTGAGTTAGGCTACACCTTAGACTGTGCCGAGACCATGGTTCACTCTGCTATCAACCGTAAGGAATCTCGTGGTTCTCACCAACGTCTTGACGGTCCAGATGGTGCATACAAGGAGCGTGATGACAAGAACTTCTTGAAGCACACTCTCGCTATTTACAATGCCGAGACTGGTTTACCAGACATTTCCTATAGCGACGTTAAGATTACTACCTTCCAGCCTGCTAAGCGTGTATACGGCGCTGAAGCTGAGGCTGCAGAAGCCGCCAAGAAAGAGGAGGCTAAGAAATAATGGCACAACAGCAAAAAACAATGAAGATTACTGTCGTCCGCTACCGTCCAGAGCAGGACGAGAAGCCATGGGAGCAAACCTTCGACGTTCCTTATATTCATGAGACTTCAGTTTTAGAGGCTCTCTTCTATATTAAGGATCACTTCGAGCCAAGCCTCTCCTTCCGTTGGTCCTGCCGTATGGCCGTTTGTGGTTCTTGCGGTATGATGGTTAATGGCGTTCCTCACCTTGCATGTAAGACCTTCTTACGTGATTACGAAGGCAAGGACATGAAGATCGCCCCACTCGATAACTTCCCTATCGAGCGTGACTTAGTTGTTGATATCTCCGATCTCATTGAGAAGATTGAGCGTATCAAGCCATACATCATTCCTGCTGAGAAGGATAAGAATAAGCCATTAACTGAGGCTTATAAGCAGACTCCACAGCAGATGGAAGCATATCGTCAGTTCTCACAGTGTATCAACTGTGGTTGCTGCTACGCTGCTTGCCCTCAATATAAGATCAACCCAGAGTTCATCGGCCCTGCCGCATTAACCTTGTTGTATCGTTACAATATTGATAACCGTGATGGTGGTAAGGCATATCGCTTACCTTATCTCAATGCTGAGGAAGGCGTTTGGGGTTGTACTTTCGTAGGCTACTGCTCTGAGGTTTGTCCTAAGCACGTAGACCCAAGCTCTGCAATTCAGCTTGGTAAGAAGATGAGTGCCACCGACTACGTCATCAGAATGTTTAAGCCGGAGTAAAACAATGAGTGATGTAAAGAACTTCCGTAAGCCTTACAATCCTCGCTTTGAGGCAACCTGGTGGACAAAGAACCCATTCTATTTCCGCTACATGCTTCGTGAGGGTACCGCCGCTTGCGCTCTATTCGTAGCTTTAGAGCTCTTACTTGGCGTTTTCATGTTTGTATTGAGTGACTTTAGTGGTGATGTTGCCACTGCTAAGAGTGCTGCACCTTACCTCTGGTGGGTACAGGACTTCTTAGGCAACCCATTAGTATTACTCATCAACTTAGCCTCTTTAGGCGGTGTTGTTTTCCACGCAGTAACTTGGTTTGCTTTAATGCCAAAGGCTGTTCGTGTATTCATGAATAAGACCACTACCGACCTCGTACCTGAGATGTTCGTAATGGGCAGTCTCTATGCAGCTGCTGCTGGTGCAACTGTAGTGATCTTAATTGCTGCCTTTGCCAGCATGTAATTAGGAGAAAAAACATGCAAAACAAGCCTGTTCGTTCCGATGAGCCAATCTTCTGGTTATTATTCGGCGCTGGCGGTATGGCCGTAGCTATGGCTTTACCTGCCATTCTTATTATCTTATTAGCAGCTGGCGTAAGTGGCCCTGACTTAACCTCTGGTTTATTAAACTTTGAGCAAGCCAAGGCAATTTTCGGCAACTGGTTCGCTAACTTAGTATTATTCACCATTTTAGGTGGCGTGTTCTTCCACTCATTCCACCGTTTATACCACGCCTTACACGATGTTGGTATTCACACCACTAAGTTACACCACTACGTATTCTACGGTGCTGCTTGTGCCTGCACTTTCGGTGCTTTAGCTTTACAATTAGCCGCTTACTTCAAGGCTTGGTAATTCCAAATCTTAAATAAGCACTAATTGCAAAAGGAAAAGCTGGCTTTTTAGCCAGCTTTTTCTTTTTGTACCTCTCCCCTATCCCCTATCTCCACTCCTACTAATATAGTAGTCAACACTCTCACCTCAAGCCTCCTAACATATATAGAAGTAATAAGAGCAAAAGTCACCCTTATCCTTATACACTTTTAATAAGTGTCATCACTGCCAAGGATAAATAGCCATTTTGTTTGGCAACTGTGCCTTGATTGTGCTTTGTGCTTTAGCATTAAGTAATAACAAATGGCTTATATATAAGCTTTTAGCAAATATATAATGAATTTTATTAAGCTGCTACCTGCCTTAATTTAGCTAAAATTTAAGTTTTTTATACTTAAGTACTTATTTAATTTAATTAATTATTAAAAATACTGCATTCCAGCCTTGATGCTTAGCCATATATTTATTGCTAATTGATAGTTATCGATATCGCAATATGTGCACTTTTAGTATGTTTTTTAATGTGCTTTTAACTAAAATTTGCGGGCGATTTCACGCTTTTGCTAAGACGGCGGCATTTTTGATAAATTTCAGGATTTTTTTATCATTTAGCGCTTGATTTAAACTCATTTTCCATTTCCTTTTGATATAATTTGCGGGCTAAAAATAGTAACAAGTAATAACCGTCACGAGGTAGTTTAAGTGCTTAAGAAAACTAAAATGGTATGTACCATTGGTCCAAAGTCTGAGAAGCGTGAAGTCATGGAAACCTTATTAAACGCTGGCATGAATGTTATGCGTTTAAACTTTTCACATGGTGATTTCGAGGAACATGGTGGCCGTATTACCAATTTAGAAGCTATCATGAAAGAGACTGGCAAAATCTTTGCTGTTCTTCTTGATACTCGTGGCCCAGAAATTCGTACTTGCTCTTTAGAGAATGGTCAGGATATCCAATTAGTAACTGGTCAAAAGATCACCATTACTACTGATAGCTCTGTAGTAGGCAACCGCTCTATTATCAGCGTTACCTATCCTGATTTAGCCCGTGACCTTAATGAAGGCGACATCGTTCTTTTAGACGATGGCTTGCTTGCTTTAAAGGTCTTAAGCACCACCGATACTGAAGTATCTTGCGAAGTATTAAACAATGGCACTTTAGGTGAGAAGAAGGGCGTTAACCTTCCTAACACTCACATCTCTATGCCATTCTTATCTGAGCACGATAAGAACGATATTCTTTTTGGTATCAAGCGTGATGTTGACTTCATTGCTGCTTCATTTACTCGTAACCGCCAAGACGTTCAAGACATCCGTGATTTCTTAAATGCTAATGGTGGCGAGTCCATTAAGATTATCGCTAAGATCGAGAACCAAGAGGGTATCGATAACTTTGAGGACATCTTAGAGTTAGCTGACGGTATCATGGTTGCTCGTGGTGACTTAGGTGTAGAAATCCCTGCTCAAGAAGTTATCTTCCACCAGAAGAACATTATCAACCGCTGCAACGAAGTTGGTAAGCCAGTAATTACTGCTACTCAAATGTTAGATTCTATGATTAAGAATCCACGTCCAACTCGTGCTGAGGCTGGTGACGTAGCAAATGCTATCTTAGATGGCACTGATGCTGTTATGCTTTCTGGCGAGTCTGCTAAGGGTAAATATCCTTTAGAGGCTGTTTCTACTATGGCTACCATCTGCCGTCGTGCTGATCGTGAGGTTAAGGCTTTAACCAACGATGCAAGCTTAAAGAGCAGCAACCCAACCGTAACCGAGGCTGTTAGCTTAGCCGCTGTAGAGGCTGCTGAGACTTTAGGTACTCAGTTAATCGTAGTTGCTACTGAGAACGGCAACGCTCCAAGAGCCTTACGTAAGTACTTCCCAACTTCTCACATCTTAGCTTTAACCCCTAACAGCAAGACTGCTCGTCAGCTCTGCTTAGTTCGTGGTGTTATCCCAACCATCGTAGATCGTATTAACTCTACCGATGAGTTCTTTGAGCTTGGTAAGAAGATTGCTCTTGAGACTGGCCTTGCTAAGGCAGGCGACAAGATTTGTATGGTATCTGGTGCATTAGTACCTTCTGGAACCACTAATACTTTCTCTGTTCACTGCATCTAATATGTAAGTAAACAGAATAACTGTATTTTAAAAGGCCGAACTTTTGTTCGGCTTTTTTTATGTACTCCACAATAAAAAAGGCAACCATATGGTTGCCTTTTTTGCTTGAAGTAAGAGAAAAGAATTAGCTATAAGCATAGCCTTTACGATTGCGCTCACGCTGAGCAGCATCAATTTCTTCATACTTCTTGGTAATAGCAATATTTTGCTCTTCTCTGATATCCTCAGGAATTTGATCCCAAGCCTCTTTAATTGGAGTAATTAAACGAATTACCTCATCAATAGGCTCAATGGTATTGGAGGCATTAGCATCGTTTAAGCGATCTTTCATATACTCATAAAGACCAATAATACGAGCACCTAATTCCTCATCATAGCTAGGATCAACGGCACCTTGAAGGCCATTTAAGATACCCATAGCTTTACTAATATAATCAGCTTTTTTGGCAAAATCGTTTAACTCAATATAGCCCTTAGCTTGGTTTAAGCGCTCAATTAAGCCCTCAAATAACATTTGAGTAATACGATAAGGGCTAGCTACGAGAATCTCCGCTTCCAGCTTGGTACGATTGTAAGCTTTAAGATTACGTCCGTACGCCATGTGTTTCTCCTTCAAAATGTCCGCAAGCTATAAACATAGAGAATTGTAAGCACACGTTTATAGCCAATATTTTTTCACTAAATATGAGGCAGCTTAACAGATTATTAAAATCTTTTAGTTGCTGTAAAAAACTCAGTAACAATCTAAACAATATAGCACACAAAGCATCTAACTTATAAGGATTATCAGCTATTTTGAGGCTGTATTTCAAATATCTTGCTTCACTTCTTATGCCAAAATTAACGGCATTGAGTTATGAAAATTTGATACTGACAATAAAAATAAAGCCTTATTAAGATTTTGTCTTAATAAGGCCTTATCAAAAGATAACAGCATGAATAGCTTACGCCATAGCGTCTAGTACAGCACCACGTAAACTCTCATTTACGCCAGTAGGATCTACTCCTTTTGCTTTAAGAGCAGGATCACCTACCATATCGTCATGGGCTAAACGTTGCTCGTAATTTCTAATTGACTCAGAGATTCGTAAGAATTCTTCTGATGGGATCTGTCTAATGACTTCGTTAGACTTAGCATCCACTACATTAATAATTCTGGCATCATTATAGTCATCAGAAGTATCAAAACGTAAAGCTAACTGCTTTTGGTTTAAGCTACTAATGACTTCTTTAGCCTTATTATGAGCTTCCTCAAGACGACGCTCTTTTTCGTCCTCTCTAATTTGCTCACGCTCTTTGCGTAAGCTCTCTAAATACTCGTTCTCTTCCTGCTCAATAAACGAATTTTTAATGGATGCCTGAGAAACAAAAGTCTCTGGCTCCCAAATATTTTTATTAACGAGCTTGTTTTGAGCAACGGTATGCTTATCTGGATTAGCTGCATTCAACTTGGCATTTTCGGCATCAACTGCAGTAGATGAAGCTGATGAACCAGAATAGTTGCGTAAGCCTTTATTAAGTTCAGCTTTATTGGTAGCCTTACTAACAACCAGATCTCTGTCTGCCTTTACTACACTTGAAAAATCCATGTTCGAGTCCTCTTACCCAATCAGGGAAATATGCACTTTAATCGCTACTTTTAGTGAAATACTTAAAACGCAAGCCTATACCCCAATTACCTAGCTTAATACGCCTATAAGAACCAACAGATATTACAGTTAGTTCGTTAGGTATTTACAGCACTCAATGGTAATCAGCTAATTTCAATAACAAAAAACTAGCGTTTTTGAGCACATCCTACCCTGACTAATGGGGAACCTAACCTAACAAAATGTTAAGCCTTATGGAATAAACTGCAGATAGCAATTAAAAATGCCAACTTCAGTTCACAGCCATTAAAACACTATAAAACAGCCTATTGATGCACAAGGTTGATGGAGTTATCAATTTTATGATCAGCCATGCTTCTACGAACTTAGGAAATAGAAGCTGAGCTTACTATAAGGAGAAACGATCTTACAAAAGTTTAAATTAAGTAATAAAAAGACTTTTGTCAGTGACATGTATAGCATTTTCAGCTATTTTTCCCCTTATCTATTCATATTTAACGGCCTATTTACGGTTTTTTTGAAATTAACTTTGTGATATATCTATAAGATCGTACTTTGATCACAAATTTAAATGGGGTAAAAAAATTAAGTCCCGCCAAGAACCCTTATAAACAACTGTTTTAGTTGGAAATTTGTTACAAAACAAATGTAATTATCACTGCAATTTATTGCACCAAAAAGATAAAAAGCATTACTAAATTAATATCTATTTATCTTAACTACACAAATTTAAAGATTTGTACAATAGTTCCAACATAAGTAGCAGGCAAATGGTAATGGTAATTTAACCAACTCTCTTTAAAAACAACGAAGGCGAACCATTATGGCTCGCCTTCTATTTGTTTTGACTAAAGATAAAATCTTATCTCATAAAGTCAAATAAACTGGTTGAATGCACAATGTTGTAAGATTGCTGTGCCACTTGAAGAGCATTCTGAGTAACTAATAAATTAGATACGGCCTCAAAAGCATCAATCTCAGATACATTAGCATTAGCCTCTTTCTTAATGTCATGAAGAGACTCATTAGACTTAATAATGTCGTCAATGTTGGCACCACGAGCACCAACTAAACCACGATAAGTGTCAACCTGCTTCTTTGAAATGTTAAGATTTTCCTGCATCTTAACAATGTCACGAGTCAACTGAGCACGTAACTCAGTAACCTTACCAGGATCAGCATTATCAATTGGCTCATTTAGAGCATTAATAATGTCAGTTAACTGGTTTAAGATATTGTCAGAGCGAGGCTTATCAAGAACGATGGAAATCTCATCACCATCTTGTGGAGTGCCGCCAGGAACCTCAAATTCCATTCCCTCTACGATAATCTTACCATCCTTAACTTCGCCCTCTTGAAGGACGTTTGCTGGATTTGCATTATCAGTTAACTGGAACTTTCCGTCTGCACCTACTTTAATTTTGAAGGTATTTAATGCTGGATCTGGATCCTTACCATTTACACCACTATTGTAGTGCTTAGCATAAAATGCATTAAACTGATCATAGTCACTAATAGAGCTTTGATAGTTTGTAGCATTACCTGCTTGATTCTTAGCAGTAGCATTAAAATCGGCAGCTAAATGTACGTTCTCAAAGATGTTTAAGCCACTGTCAGTAGTTTGAACAGTTAAGTTTGGTGATACATTTACATTCTTTGAAGAACCGTCAGCCTGACAAATATACTTACCATCTGAGGTTAGCTTATAAGTAGGAATAGAGCTTTGAGCGCCAGAGAAAATATACTCACCCTCAGCATTCTTAGTATTCATGGTGTTGAATAACTGAGCTTGGGCTTGCTTGATATCCTCAGCTAATGCAGCACGAGAACCATCATCCAAAGTACCATTAACTGCTTGAATTAAGCGAGTTTGAATGCTGGACATGGTCTCATAGATTTGACCTAAAGCAGTTTCCTCTTGAGATAAAGCGTCAGCAACAATCTTTGCATTTAGACCATATTGCTTATAAGAAGCAATATCAGACTCATACTTCATGCTAGCTGACATGCCGCCAGGATTTTCACCAGCAGTTTGGAAAAGCTTGCCAGTGTTATATTGCATAGAAGCTTGGTCAACACGAGAGTTTGCAGTCTGTAAATAGCTCAAATGATTGCGATACTGCATTGAGGTTGAAATACGCATAGTTTTCTCCTAATTAGATTGCACCCATAAGAGCGTCGAAAATAGTCTGAGATGCATTAATAATGCGAGCGCAGGCGCTATAAGCTTGCTGGTAACGAATTAAGTTTGCAGCCTCTTCATCGAGGTTTACACCAGCAGTTGAGTTGAATAAGTTTTGGCTTTGCTCACACTTAGCCTCAGCTGCACGTAAATCAGTGCTGGCTGACATTACAGCAGAACCAACAGCAGCAGTTAAATCAGCATAGTCTTCAGTTAAAGAAACCTTGATGTCATCAGCAGCGTGAACTAAGTTCTCCTGCTTGAGGCCTGCCAATAAGTTACCATTGGAGTTATCGTTGTAGCCATCCTCATTAAGTACAATATCAAAGCTAGACTTGTTATCTACTGTGCCAGTGAAGTTGACATCATAGTTTGGATAGCCAGAGTCTTTCTTAGCTTGGTTATCAGTATCCCAAGTTGTGTTGGCAAAAATGTTCTGACCATTACACTCTTTAGGAGCAGTACCTAACTTAGTAAACTGAGGTTTACCATTAACAATGGTCTTGTTGTAAACAACATAATGGCCCTCACCAGTAGCTGCATTAGTAATCTGATACTCAACATAGTTAGGAGCATTATTAGTAAATGCAGGCTTGCCAGTAGTCTTATCAATATAAATACCAAAGTCTTTATCAGTTGCAGCAGTACCAGTCTGGGTAACACCTACTAAAGAAGGAGTTGCATTACCGCCATGCTTGTTGCCACTTACACGGATTGCAGAGGCAAAAGCGAAATCTTCTGGCTTAGAAATGTTGCACTTGATATCAAAAGCAGCATTAATGGTTGGCTGAATGTGGAACTGAGCATCAGCAGCAGCTAACTTGTCTAAGGTCTCACCTGGACCAAAGGTTAAAGTTACGCCATGGCCCTTTAGCTTAAGCTTTAAAGGATCGCCTGGGTTAGCCTTATCGTAAACAACCTCAGCGTCTGGAAGTTGAACTTCCTTGCCGTTGGCATCTACGGTGTAGACAACTGGAACAGCAGGGTTTTGAGTGCTGTCAAAACGGACGAAGTAGTCGGTATTGCGAACATCAGAGCCCTCACCAGGGTTGAAAGAAAGGGTTAAATTAAAGTTACCCTTAGTGCAAATACCCTTTACATCAGGAATGGTGATTAAGTCCTTACCAGCTACGTTACCAAGAGTAATACCACCCTTGTTTTGTACGTTCATTGCGTCAGCAAAAGCAATGGCGCTTTGACCAAGCTCACGCATGGATTGACGCATTTCATCGGAGGCTGCTAATAAACCACCAAGCTTGCCACCCCAGCCTTCGTGACCAATTTGAATCTCAGTCTGGCTAGGAGTGCTGAAAACTAAGCTGATTTCACGACGGGTCTGATCACCAGTCTTCTCGTTAACCTTTAAAGTACCATAGGTATCGGCATTTACTAATAATTGGCCATTACCTAAGTATAAGCTCCATGAACCATCATCTTCGGTGGTTACATTAATATCAACATATGAGGAAAGCTCATTAACTAACTGATCACGCTTATCTAAAAGCTGTAAACCAATATCAGTCTTGGTGATGTTAGCACCAAGATTACGTACATGGCGGTTTACTTCGTATAAGCCTTGAACAAGATCGTTAATAGTTGAAGCAGTATCACTGATCTTGTTGTTGATGTCATTTAACTCATTCTTAATGTTGTAATTAAGAGTGTTATAACGATCAGTAATAGTTTGGAATTGTGCAAGGAGCTCACGGCGATTAGCAATAGAAGTGCTGTTTTGTACAGCCTCTTCCATTGAGGAGAACAGGGCGTTTAGCTTTTCGCTAATAGAAGTATCTTTGCTGGATAAGAGCTTATCTACAGTAGATAAACCAGAGGCATAGGACTCATAGAAGCCTACGTTACCCTGATCGCGGAACATTTCACGCTGAACATACTTATCGTAAAGACGACGAGTTACAGTACTGCCAACACCCCAGTCAATAGCACTGGTATAGACAATTGTTTCCTGACGGGTATAACCATCAGTATTAACATTGGTAATATTGTTGGAGGTGGTGTTTAAAAGTTTCTGTTGGGTAAGAACACCATACTTACCAGTCTGTAACAAATCGAGCATATCCTTACTTCCTTCAACTTAGCGCCTGTTCAATGCCGCTAAAAAATTCTGTTATCTTTCTTAATGCTATTTGTATGCCATAAATGCAATTTGGCGTGTAATATTTTTAAGTTTGGCTGAGTACTGCGGGTCAGTAGCATATCCAGCATTCTGAATTTCATCAAAATAGCTATCTGGATCAAAGCTCTTGCCTGCCGCTTTGGAATAGCGCTCATTGCCAGTTATTAAAGAAACATAATCTTTCATGCTCTCTAATACAGATGGATAAGCTCTAAAGCGAGAGTTTCTGGTAACCATGGAGCCATTTTCAAATTCTGGAGAATCTAAGTCCTGGGTCATGCCATTCCAAGATTTGCCAGCTTTAATACCATAGTAGTTATTTCCAGATGGTACATGTTTGCCCCAACCAGTTTCCAAAGCTGCCTGAGCAACTAAAACTAGTGGGTTCATACCAACACCCTCAACAGCCTTAACTGCGTATGGCATCATCTTCTCCACAAAGTCCTCAGGAGAAGTAAAGTTACGCATTTCCTTGGCATCAGGTAAGGAGGCATAAAGCTCATTAAGATTAGAAATCGTTGCATTGCCATTCTTAGTAGCATCATCATAGAGCTTAGAAGGGCGTTG
Organism: Anaerobiospirillum sp. NML120448; assembly: GCF_023050945.1. Lineage (GTDB taxonomy): Bacteria > Pseudomonadota > Gammaproteobacteria > Enterobacterales > Succinivibrionaceae > Anaerobiospirillum. Next base: position 14,241 of record NZ_JALKIM010000024.1, read on the forward strand.
TCTTTGCAGCACAGCAACAATATTGTCGTTCTTGGACAACTCGTAGAATTTGCTACTCTCTTTATTTAAAGAAGTCACATCACTTACAGCGCTTGGGTCTTTTGCCTCATATGGTCGACCTTCTAATTCGGCCATTAGAGCTTTACCCTCATCACCTAAAGTGCGAGCAAATTGCTTGGTAATTAAATAAGAAATGGAGCTCTTATTAATTGAGCCTGTTCCTGTACCATTTCCATTTACCATGGCTCCAACTTGCTGTTGGGAGAGCATGTCGTCAAAGAAGCCAGAGTATTTGCTTTTTAATGGAGAGTCAGGATTAAGCTCGTCATTAGTAGCACGCATGCCGTCTACCCAATACTGCATGAGTAAAGACTCAAACTGTTGGGCAGCCATGTACAAGGCCTGAGCTTTTTCCTTATTAGTGCCATTACCCATAGCACGTAGTTTGTCTAAACCACGTGTATCAGCAAGCAAGCCCAGATCGGCTTGTGCTTTTTGTATACTAGGTGAGCTAAAATCCATACCTACATCCAAAAAACTAGTCGAAAATACCGAAATTTTGATGACTATATAAAGGAGAAGCCATCAAACCATTTAGGTAGTTGCTATGAATTAAAAGCTGCCTGATGCAGTTTTTAATTGATAACAGCCACCTTTAAATCAAACAAAATAGCTTTGCCAAATTAGTGACAAAAATTTTTGACTTTTTTGTACGTGTTGCAAGCTATATGCCACGCCCCAAAACACCCTTCAAAGCCTTTATTTATCAGCTTACAAAAGATCGACAATACCTCTTTTAGTAGTTAAGGCTTAACTTTTAATAGATATTAAATTTGACAGAAGTTCAGCAACACTTTCATATGCGTCAATAGCATTAAGTCAGCTTTTTTGGTGGTAAGGATTATGTAGATTGTTTTGGTTAGAAATGACTAGTAATTAAATGTATAATGGGAGGTTTATTTAATTTTGTGCTTTTTGAAGATGGTATATGCACAATTTTGTGATTTACACAAAATTAAACATCCATGTGATCCAGATCAGGAATCTTGCACAATTTTGTGAAAAATTTAGAAATTTTTTTTCTCACTTATAAGCCATTTGCCTAGATATAAGCAACTGACAGATTGTTTGTTTAAAATTTGCTTTATTTATCGCAGTTTTATGTATTTATAAGGACTTAAGAAAGTGTGTTTTTTACTAAAAAACCAATAAAAACAAGCATATATTCGGTATTTTATTTTTTGACAGGCCGTCAAAATCTTGCCAAATTTACCCCAAAAAAGCGTATCATTAGCACGTTGGAAAATAAGTCTCTTATTTCATTTTCCTTCCTATATTGCTTATTAAGTCCAAGCAAACAATTAATAACCAGATTTAAACAATCATGGGAGAGAACTGTTTCGGATTATGGTTGTTAGTAGCAATATATGAGTTAATTTCACCTTGGTATTTTAATCTAGTTACTTTAGGCCCTAAGTCTAATTTAACTAATCAAATGCGCATAATGGCTAGGTTTCGTCCCTTAGGCTTAGCTTAAATGGTCATAGCTTGTTATGAACCATATTAATAAGGCGGGAATATGCAGTTTTCTGGAAATGTTCTGATTATTGAGCACGATCAAGATAAACGCCAAGCTCTAGAAACTATTTTTACTTTCTTAGGAGCAGCTACTCAAACAGGCGAAGTTGAAGATTGTCTCTCTTATTTAGATTCCTCTTCTGATCAAATTGATGCATGTATTTTAGGCGATCTCGATCATAAGGATACTATTGCTAAAGTTTTACCAAAGTATCCTCGTACTGCCTTTATTATCTGTGATGATGAATTTATTCCATCAGGTAAAGAAGATGCCAACTACATAGGCCGTCTATCTAAAGAGCCTAGTTATGATGAATTAGTGCAGCTATTGCACTATAGCCAGTCATTTAAAACCATGAGTCGTCTCTCTGGACGTACTGATGGCAAGCGAGGAGCTTTAATCAAGCGCCTAGTAGGCCGTGGTGATGCTATTTGTTTGGTACGCCGTTTAATTGAGCAAGTTGCCCCTACTGATGCCAATGTATTGATTCTAGGTGAGTCAGGTACTGGTAAAGAAGTAGTAGCTCGTGCTATTCATGATTTATCTAATCGCTCCAAGAGACCTTTTGTACCTGTAAACTGTGGTGCTATTCCAGGAGAGCTCCTTGAGTCTGAGCTCTTTGGTCATGAAAAAGGCGCATTTACTGGAGCATTTGCCTCTCGTGAAGGTCGTTTTGAGCTTGCCGAGGGCGGCACTCTCTTTTTAGATGAAATTGGCGATATGCCATTTCAAATGCAAGTAAAGTTGCTCCGTGTGCTACAAGAGCGTACTTTTACCCGTGTTGGCTCTAATAAGATTATTAATGCCAATGTACGTGTAATTGCTGCTACCCACCAAAATCTTGAAACCATGGTAGCTGAGAATAAGTTCCGTGAGGACTTGTTCTATCGCTTAAATGTATTCCCAATTGAGACACCACCACTTAGAGAGCGTATTGATGATATTCCAATCTTAATTCAAGAATTGGTTAACCGTCATGGCAAAGAGCAACATACCACCATTCGCTTTACCCAAAGAGCAATGCTTACCTTAATGCAAAATGAATGGAAGGGTAATGTACGTGAACTCTCTAACCTAGTAGAGCGTCTCTTAATTTTGCATCCTAATGAGGTAGTTGACACCTCAGATTTACCAGCTAAGTATCGTGGTGATGCCGTAGATAATGATCCAATTGCTGAGCGTGAGGCATTACTTGAGGCCTTTACCTGCACTGAGGACTTTGATACTGTCGACGATAACTTTGATATGGATCTTGATGAGACCTTAACCTCAGGCGATCCATCAGCTTTTGGTGTTCCAAATAAGCCTAAGCGCAAGGAATTACCAGATCTGCCAGTTATCCGTGATGAAGATGAAATGTCTCAAGCTTTCGTTCCACGCTTAAGCCCTGAGGGCATTAATCTCAAGAGCATGATCACTGATATTGAGATTTCCATGATCAAACAAGCTTTAGAGCAAACTAATAGTGTTGTTGCTAAAGCTGCTGAAACTTTAGGACTAAGACGTACTACTCTCATCGAAAAGATGAAAAAGTATGGTCTATCCTCCCAGCAATAGCCAATCACTTGCTAGGTTGAGGCATAATATTTTTATCTAAAGCTAAAGGCTTTAAAAATTAAGACGTTTAAAACATAAAGGACAAAGCTCTATTGTCCTTTATGTTTTAAATTGGCCTAGCTCTTCTTTTATTAGCAGGCACCAAGCATTAAATACCAAATAGTTATATAGAGGAGAGCATTAAACTTTAGATAAAGATCTATAGCTCTCTTCATATTAATAATTAGTGTTAAGTGCTGAAAGTTTAATTTACTTGCACTAATGTGCATCGTTTTTTTGGTAGGACGTAAGATGTCAGATATTGAATCCAAAATTACTGAGTTTTTAAAAGACAAGACTATTTTAGTAACAGGCGGTACTGGTTCTTTTGGTAAGAAGTTTATCCGTACTGTATTAGAACGTTATCCTGTTAAAAAAGTCATTGTTTACTCTCGTGATGAGCTCAAGCAATTTGAAATGCAGCAAATGTTCAAAAACGAGAGCCGCTTACGTTTCTTCATTGGCGATGTACGCGACAAAGAGCGTCTTTATTTAGCATTCCGTGGCGTAGATATTGTTATTCACGCTGCTGCTATTAAGCAAGTTCCAGCTGCTGAATACAACCCAATGGAGTGTATTAAAACCAATATTAATGGCGCTGAGAATATTATTGAGGCCTCTTTATACACCAACGTTCAGCGTGTAATTGCCCTTTCTACTGATAAGGCCGCTAACCCAATCAACCTTTATGGTGCTACCAAGTTATGCTCCGATAAGATTTTCGTAGCTGGTAACAACTTAGTTGGCGATCGTAACTTACGTTTCTCTGTAGTACGTTATGGCAACGTAGCTGGTTCTCGTGGTTCTGTAGTTCCTTTCTTTAGAAACCTCATTAACAACGGTGCTACTGAATTACCAATCACCGACGAGAATATGACCCGTTTCTGGATCACCTTAGAGCAGGGCGTACAATTCGTATTAAACAACTTAGTACGTATGCATGGCGGTGAAGTATTTGTTCCTAAGATTCCATCCATTCGTATTGTGGACTTAGCTACCGCTATGGCACCAAATGCTAAGCAGAACATTATTGGTATTCGTCCTGGCGAGAAGATTCACGAGGTAATGTGCCCACGTGATGATTTCCAACATACTATTGAGTTTGATAACTTCTTTATTCTCAAGCCTTCTATTGTGTTCTCTAATATTGATGCTGACTTTACCACTACAGCTTTAGGCGAGAAAGGTAAGTTAGTAGAGCCAAACTTTGAATACAACTCTTTCAACAATCCTCACTACCTAACTGTAGAAGAGCTTGTTGAACTTAATAAGCACGTTTAATTTAAATTAAATTTCTGCGGGGGGCAGCAATCATTAAAGTATTGTTAGCCCCCTTTTTTCATGCAGATAAACATAAGATCCCTATTATTAAAACTCATAGCCCTGATTATAGGGAAGATTGTCATCAGCCTAGTATTAGTCAAACCCAATTACTAATACTTGGGCCCTACTAAAAGGATAAGCTTAATGATTCCTTATAGCACTCAATGCATTGAAGAAGATGATATTAAGGCAGTAGAGCAAGTTTTACGCTCTGACTTTTTAACTTGCGGGCCTAAAGTTGCTGAATTTGAAGAATGTCTTTGCGCCTATACTGACTCTAACTACGCTATTGCCACTTCAAACGCTACTGCCGCATTACATTTATGTATGATGGCCATGGAAGTTGGCCCTCAAGATGAGGTATGGGTTAGCGCTATTAGCTTTGTAGCCTCAGCCAATTGTGCCCGTTATTGTGGTGCTACTGTACGTTTTATCGATGTTGATGCACATACTGGTAATTTAGATGTAGCAAAGCTAGCTACCATGCTAAAAGAAGCCAGAGACAATAACCTCCCGCTTCCAAAGGCTGTAGTAGCAGTTCATCTTTCTGGTCGCCCATGTGATTTAGCTGCTCTTAATAAGCTCAAAAAAGAATATGGCTTTTACCTAGTAGAAGATGCCTCTCATGCCTTAGGCGCTACTTATGAGGGTAATTTAATTGGTAAGACCATTTATTCTGATGTCGTAGTCTTTTCTTTCCACCCTGTTAAGATTATTACCACAGCAGAAGGTGGTGCTTGTCTTACTGATAATGAACAGCTAGCCTCAAAAATTAGGCTCTTACACGCTCATGGCATTACTCATGATACTGCGCTGATGCAAAATAAAGATATGCCAGCCTACTATTATGAGCAAATTGCTTTGGGCTATAACTATCGTATGTCTGACCTTCAAGCAGCTTTAGGTGTATCCCAAATGGCTAAGCTTGATCGCTTTATTCAAAAGCGCCGTCAATTAGCTAAAGACTATGAGGACATCTTAGATAAGTCTCTTATGACTTTGCCTGTAGCTGATGTTGAAGGCTTTGAGAGCTCCTGGCACCTCTACCAAATTCAAGTAGAGCACCGTGATTATTTATATAACACCTTAAGACAAAAGGGTGTTGGTGCACAAATTCACTATATTCCTATTTATCGCCAGCCATACTATCAAAATCTCAAATACCCACAGCATCTTGATGGTGCTGAGTATTTCTACGCCCATACTTTAACTATTCCGCTTCATACTAAGATCAATCGTATTGATCAAAGTATGGTAGGAAGCATGATTGCCGCAGCCTTAGATAAGCTTGAGCAGCAAGCATAGTTTTAAACAATATTACTTTAACCCCATGGCTTTAGTGCTGTGGGGTTTATCTCTGGTAAAGAGTATTCAAATGAACAAACCTAAATTGCTAGCCGTTATCCCAGCTCGTGGTGGCTCCAAGCGTATTTTGCATAAGAACATTAAAGACTTTTTAGGTAGACCACTAATTGCTTACTCCATTGAGAGTGCTCAAAAGGCAGGCATTTTTGAAGACATTATCGTATCTACTGATGACCCTGAAATTGCTAAGGTGGCTCAGGAATTAGGAGCTCAAGTTCCTTTTATGCGTGATGCTGTGCTCTCTAATGACTTTACAGGTACTGGAGCAGTAGCTTGCGATGCCTACCATAAAATGAAAGATCTAGGTCACGAGTACGATGGAACTTGTACTATTTATGCTACCGCCCCTCTTTTAACCCCTGAGCATTTGGTTAAAGCTTACGAGATGTTTGTTAAAGACCATGTCGATTACTTGTTCTCAGGTTGCGAACTACCTTTTCCTTTCCAGCGTAGCTTCTTTTTAGATGAGGCAAATAAGCCTACTCCTGTAATGCCAGAGTGCATCCCTATGCGCTCCCAGGACTTACCTAAAGCCTACCAAGATGCAGGACAATTCTACTTTAAGTCTATTGCCTACACTGAATTTGATGGCTTAAGCCCTGATGATCGCAAGCAAGTTGATGACAGTAAGTTTGTTACTCGTTTATATGAAATGCCTCGTCATCGAGTTATCGATATTGATACTCCAGAGGATTGGGAATATGCCTTAGTTTTAGCTAAAGCAGTCAATGAGCTTAAGCTAGACTAAATTAGTAAGTCTTACTTTGGTTGGAACTTAGTTATGAATAAATCTAATCTTATACAGATTGGCGTTATTTTAAGAGCAAATGAGCAAATTGGTACAGGCCATTTAATGCGCATTAAATCACTCTTACCTAAACTAAAAGAGCATGCACACCTGACCCTTTACGTTTATAACTTTGCCCCTGTCTTAAAGCCTTTATGCTCTGATTATGATGATATTGTAACTTTTGAGACTAAAGAAGATATTTTAAGCCATCTTAAAGATAAGCTTGCTCAAGGGCAGTCTATAGCTGATCTCTTTATTATTGATGATTATGCTATTGATAAAAGTTTTGAGAGCGAGCTTTATCCTTATAGCAAAATTTTTGTTATTGATGATTTGGCTAATAGAGAACATCAATGCCACATGCTCTTAGACCAAACACTCTTTACTAAAGAGCAAGAATATCAAAAACTTTGCCCTCAAGATTGTGAGTTATTACTAGGCTCACAATACTCTTTAACTAAAGAGTGTTTTTACCCTCAATATTTTGACTTTGACCATCAAAGCACTTGCTCATGTTTATGCCATCAGCTGCCCTTTAGCGCCCGCGCCATAGCGCTCGCATCCAAGGCTCAGCACAAAGATATCAAGCAAGCGCACAATCCTACATCCTTAACCTTACCTAAGGTTTTAGTTAACTTTGGTGGTGCTGACCCTGCTGGTGCTTGCTTGTTGACCTTTAAAGCCGTAGTTAGTGAGCAGCTATACCAACATTATGACTTTTACTTTTTACTAGGTGCAGCCAATAAAGACTTTGACCTTATCAATAAGTTATTGTCAGACCTACCAGCAGATACCCAAAAGCGTATTAAACTAATTAGCCATTGCAATGATGTTGCTGACCTGCTCTATCGTTTTGACCTAGCTATAGGCGCTTATGGAGGTATGTTCCGTGAGCGTATTGCAGCTGCTATTCCTACAATAGGAGTAGAGATTGCTGATAATCAAGCAGGAGCTCAGGAAATAGTAAAGCACCTGCAAATAGGACTAAGCTTAACTTTAGATGAGCTTCATAATGGTAAATGCGTTACTAAGGCTTTAACTACCCTCACCGAGCAGGCAGACACCTACACTAAAAACTGCCAAGCTATCTATGATGGCCAAGGCTTAAACCGCATTGTCGCTAAGATGCTCTCACTCTTAGCTTAATCATAAGAAGTTTTGCCTCTTTAAGAGCGCAAAACTTCCTATCTTGCCCCCCTCAAGGCTAAGTTCCAATGCTCAAGGCTAAGGCTCAAAACCCAATGCTTTTGACTTTGACCTTTCGCCTTTCACCTTAAGCCGTAAGGCTTACAGCTTACGGCTTAAGCCTTATGGATAACTAACAACACTTGGCAAGTTCCAATCAATTGGCGCTTTACCCATGGCCACTAAATATTCATTAGCTTTAGAGAAGTGACGGCAGCCAAAAAAGCCGTTATAGGCTGATAAAGGACTAGGATGTGCCGCTTCTAATACTAAGTTGTTAACTCTATCCACCATCTTACATTTAGCTTTGGCTTTAGAGCCCCACAACATATAAACCAAGTGTGAGCTATTGTTATTAATTTGCTCTATGACTTTAGTAGTAAATTCATCCCAGCCATTTTTACTATGAGATAGTGGCTTGCTATCTTGTACAGTCAAAATACTATTGAGCATTAGCACACCCTGCTCAGCCCAATGGGTTAAACAACCATGATTAGGAATCACAAAGCCAGGAATATCATTTTGTAACTCTTTATACATGTTTACTAATGATGGCGGGGTTTTAATACCTGGTTTTACAGAAAAAGCCAAACCCATAGCCTGACCAGGCTGATGATAAGGATCCTGGCCAATAATTACTACTTTTAGATTTTTAAACTCAGTCAATCTAAAAGCATTAAAAATCTCATTACGTGGTGGATAGCAAGTAATACCAGCAGCTAAATCTTGATCGTAACGAGCCATGGCATTAATAAAATAAGGCTCACTTTTTAATGGCCCAAGCAAATCATGCCAATCTTTACATACTAAAGAATCCATGCCTCTACCCCTAATCATCAAAAAAGGAACTAACTAACACTAAAAAATTCTAGCATACCCCTACCCTATCCTCCATCTAAAAAGGAACCAGCCTCCTCCTACTCAAGGCTTATGCTTAACTATCAAATAGCAAAATAATGGCTCTTTACTCTCACTCTTGATGATTTACATAGATAGGCGACTTTGGCCATAGTATTAGCTATATGCCTTTGAAGTAGTGTTTAGGAGCTAGAACCTCGATAAAGCCTTATCCATCAAGGGTTTAAGGCTTATTATTTTTTTAAACTTGTGGGGGGTCACCCATATTATTACCATAGTATTAGCTATATGCCTTTGAAGTAGTGTTTAGGAGTTGAAATCGCAATAAAGCCTTATCCATCAAGGCTTTAAGGCTTATTATTTTTTTAAACTTGTGGGGGGTCACCCATATTATTGCCATAGTATTAGCTATATGCCTTTGAAGTTGTGTTTAGGAGTTGAAATCTTGATAAAGCCTTATCCATCAAGGGTTCAAGGCTTATTTATTTTTTTAACTTGTGGGGGGCAAATTATATTATTGCAAAGCTAGTTTTATTAGCTCATGCTGATCATAAGAGAGAGTCTTGTTGTCGTTGGAGTTGGAGTTGGGTATACCCCAATTTTTTCCTCCTCTTTAGTTACTAAAGTTGCCATTAGCCATTGGCCTTTAGTCAATTGCTCATGGCCCAGGGATATTGGCTTCAAGCTATGGGCTATGGGCTATGGGCAAAGCCCATAGTCCATAGTTTGAAGCGGGGCTGGTAAGAGCGGCAATAAAAAAGCCCTCATAATGAGGGCTTAAAAACTAATTAAACTAAACAGTAAGAATTTTGAAAATTACTTAGCCTTTGGGCGCTGACGGATATGGAAAGCAAAGCCGCCAATTTCTTCCTTCATGTAGGCAGTGATTAAATTGCCCTTAGCATCAAAGAAGCGGTTCTCCTCGTCGAACTCTACACCCTTGCGCTCTAACATAGCCATTGCACGCTTGAGGTCGCAAGTATCAACACAGATGTGGCCATGAGTACCAACAAATGGAACCTTCATTACCTCAACTAAATTGCCGCTAAAGAAAGCAATTGGAGTCTCACGCTTATCGCTCTCAAAGAGCTCAGCAATACGATCAGTTACCTTAGTAGCATTGTCCGCAGTATTAGCATTAATACCTACGTGACCTACGGTGAAATCAAATACCTTGTTGTTAATTTCCTTACAGGTCTTAACAATGCCTTCCCAATCCTTTTCCTTTACCATCTTAGCAGGAGGAACAAAGCTACCGCCAACAGCAGCTACGTTAGGAAGATCTAAGTAGTCACGGAGATTATGTAAGCCAACACCACCAGTTGGAACAAACTTAATGCCGCTAAATGGAGCGGCTAAATTCTTAATAGTATTAACACCGCCATAAGCCTCAGCTGGGAAGAACTTTACGACCTTTAAGCCGTAGTTCATTGCTTCTTCAATGTCTGAAGGAACTACAGTACCTGGGCAAACTGGAACATTGTTGTTGACGCACCACTCAACAACTTTAGCATTGAAGCCTGGGGTAATAACAAACTTACCGCCATTATCTACAGTCTCTTTGGCCTGGTCTACAGTATGTACGGTACCAGAACCTACGATAATTTCAGGTACTTCTTTAGCCATGCGCTTGATGGACTCACCACCAGCAGCGGTACGGAAGGTAACCTCAGCAATAGGAATACCACCCTCTACTAAAGCACGAGCTAATGGAACAGCATCATTTGGATCATCTAGAGTTACAAGAGGAACAATACCGTACTCGCCAATACGCTCAAAAATGTCAGACATAAGAAATCCTCTGAAAACTTAAACCTGTTAACCACACAGGCAAATTTTAAAATTTGTGCCTTTAAATGAAATTGGGCTAAACACACTCATTAGCACATTCTATGTTAACTCATACAACATGCTAAATATAGCACTAAAGGCATTTTAGGCTTGTGATACTGGTAACATTATCACAAAATCAAGAAAATTTGTGTTTTTCTTACACTTTTACAAAGCAACACGCTTATGGCTATCCATAAATTGCTTTAATAACTCTGGAGTTGGTAAACCCTCATTATCACCAGCAAAAGTACACTGAATAGCACCAATAGCACAAGCACGCTCAACAGCGCTTTGTAAAGGAAGATCTTCCATAAGACCAGTAATTACGCCACAAGCAAAGCCGTCACCTGCACCTACAGTGTCAACTACCTTATCAATGATAAAGCCAGGAACGGTATACTCCTTATCACCATCACGTACTAAAGCACCATCAGGGCCTAACTTAGTAACTACCATCTTAGCGCCAAGATTCATGTAAAAATCATTAATCTTGCTTGGGTCTTCGGTGTTACATAAAATCTTACCCTCGCCACAGCCAGGTAAGACTAAGTCAGCATAAGTAGCATACTCATTAAGAGTCTTAACCATTACTTCCTGAGATGGCCATAATTGAGGACGTAAGTTAGGATCAAAGGAAATAAATAAACCCTGATCCTTAGCTTTTTTAATTAAAGCTAATACAGCGCTACGAGTATCGTCGGTTAAAGCTGGGAAAATACCTGTTAAGTGGATATGGCTGAACTTAGAGAAATCAATCTTTTCGATATCGTCTGCATTTAAAGTAGAAGCAGCAGAGCCCTTTCTAAAATAGAAAATTTCTGGATCGCCCTTGCTAACTTTGCTCTTGAGCATAAAGCCAGTAGTTTTTTCATCGCTATATAAGACGTTGTTATCATCAATCTTATTATTGCGTAAAGTACGGGCAATCAACTTACCAAAAGGATCGTTTCCTAACTTAGTAACATAAGAAACATAATGGCCTAAACGAGCTGCGCCTGTAGCAACATTAAACTCAGCACCAGCAACTGCTAAAGAATATCCAGACACACTATCTAATGAGCCTTCGCTTTGAGCGATCAACATACCCATTGGCTCGCCAACTAATAATAAGCCCTTTGCCATTTAATAACTCCTAAAATTACTTTTAATCTAAATTGCTAGCCTTCTAAAGCAATCGAGGTGCTCTTCTCTCAAAACTTTAACTTGTTAGCTTTAAGAGCTCTTACTCTTTAGAGCATAGCCCAGTCTTATTATGAGATCCTGATGAATGAATAGCACTACAGGAAATAAGCTTAAAAAGCTTAGTATAGCCGATAATTTAAGCTCTACTAACCTTATAATTTGCTCAAATAAATAGCATATTAATGCAGGTCTGGGAACTTGTAAACTAGTATGTAAGCTAAACTATACTTAGTTCACAAAATAGAAAATTATCTAAATTGCACATTATTTGCTCAAGGTGTAGCTATCTTTTCTCTCACCCCTGTCCTATTAAGAAAAACTTACTAACAATATGATATTAATAACTTAAACTAGCTAATCCATTCCTATGTTTGCAATGAGACAATAATTATCCCCAAATCACCATATTTTTCTTGTTTTTTGCTAAAATTGCCCAAGAATTACCAATTTTTTAAGGAGTTTTTTATGGCATCGTCAAATCCAGCAATGGGTGTACTTGATCGTGCTGCGTCTGGTGAGCTTAATTTTGGTGGCTTAGGTGAGGTTGCTACTTTATCTGGCGCTACTACCAAATCCATCTTATTAGTAGCTATCACTTTTGTGGTTGGTTACTTTAGCATGATGTATTGCTTTAACCAGATTTTCACAACTGGCAAGGTACCTACATTTTTACTCTATGGTTCAGTAATCGTATCTTTAATCGTTGCGGTTATTACCATTTTTAAACCACAAGCCTCACCTTTTACCGCTCCAGCTTATGCTGTTTGCGAAGGTGTAGCTTTAGGCTGTATCAGTGCTACTTTTGAGCTTAAGTACCCTGGTATTGTAGCTACTGCTGTTATCTCTACTTTCGTAGTAGTAATGAGCATGTTAGCTTTATGGAAGTTTAAGTTAATTGTTCCAACTGCTCGTTTCCGTAGCATTGTGGTAGGCGCAACTGCTGGTGTTGCTATCCTTTACCTTTTAAACTTTGTCTTCCATTTATTTGGTATTACTTTATTACCAAGCTCTGGTGCTCTTTCCATTGCTGTGTCTTTAATCGTATGTACTATTGCAGCTTTAAACTTAGTACTTGATTTTGACATGATTGAGCAATCAGTAAATGAAGGCTTACCAAAGTACTTTGAGTTCTATTGCGCCTTCTCATTATTAGTAACCATTTGCTGGTTATACATTGAGATCTTAAGATTATTATCCAAGCGTGAATAGGCCAAAAATGAGCATATTGCCTCAAATTTAGCCAAATTTGTGCTTTGATTGTTTTATTGATGTAAGTTTTTTATTATTAGAGCGATTTGGTATTTATTAACCAAATCGCTTTTTTTGTTTTTGGCCATCAAAAAAGGAGAGATCATGCGCGACTTGCTCGACTGCCGAGACGCAATTGATGATATTGACAACAAGATCATGCAATTATTACAGGCTCGCCAAGAAGTAGCCCGTGATGTAGCCATTTATAAGTTACATCATGATCAAGGTATTGTTGATAAAAGACGTGAGGCACAAAAGATTAGAACCCTCATGGACAAGGCTATTGCCAACGGCATTTCTCCTGCTATGGTTCGTGAGATCTATGAAAAGATCATGGCTCATACTGTTTCCTATGAGCAGAGCTATATTGTCGATAAAATTAATGGCAAAGAATTTAAGCGCTCAACATCAGTTGCTTATTTGGGAACCAAAGGAACTTACTCTCACTTAGCCACCCATCGTTATTTTGAGCACTATGAAGATCGTCTAAGTGAAACTTCATGCAGTTCTTTTGACGAAATTGTTGCTTGTGTTGAGGACGGCACCTGTGAGTATGGCGTTTTGCCTATTGAAAACTCTAATTCAGGCTCCATTAATGAAGCAGTAGATACCATGCAAAGCATGGATGCCTCAATAGTTGGTGAAATTTTCTACCCTATTGATCACTCTATCTTATCTACCATGCCTGCTCCTAATGCTGAAAATGAGTCTATTGATTTTAGTAAGATTAAGACCATTTACTCTCACCCTCAGCCAGTAGCCCAGTGCTCTAAGTTTATTAAAGAGTTCTTAGGCCATGCTCAGATTATCTATACCAACTCCTCATCTGAGGCTATGGATATAGTAACCAAGTTAAAAGACGATAGTGCTATTGCCCTAGGCTCTAAGCATGCTGCTCGTTACTATGACTTACACTCCTTAGTCAGTGATATTGCCAATAATAAAAACAACTTCACTCGTTTTATTGTTTTATCCAAGATCCCTGTTGATATTCCTAAGACTATGTCTGCTAAGACCTCTATTCTCTTTAGCACCAAGAAATATACTCCAGGCTCTTTAATCGCTGTACTAAATGAATTTAGTCAAAGCAAAATTAATGTTACCAAGCTCTACTCACGTCCTTTAGAGGCCAAGAATCGTGATGCCTGGGAAGAAATTTTCTTTGCTGATGTCGAGGCCAACCTCAATGACCCTCTCATGCAAGATATTCTCCTGCGCATTAAAGAGCACACCACCAACCTTAAGATCTTAGGCTGCTATCTCTCCCAAGAGCACAACTTGTAGCCCTAGTACCAAGCATCCACCCATACACTACCCAACCTCATGGCAATTACCTAACAGTCAATAGCCATGAGGCCCTACCAACCAAGCTACTAAGCTAGTTTTCCCCTAGCTTAGTAGCTTAGTAGCTTAGTAATCTAGTTTAGCCGCACTTACCCGAGAGCGATCACTTGCGCTAAAAGTAATGCGCCTTAAACCCCACTAAGTAAGGCCAAGCCTCCCTTCTTTAAGCCAAAATAAGGCATACCTTGCCATACCTTGCCCTACTCTGCCCTCTCTTGTTTACAAACAACCCACCAAAGTGAGATCTGACTTTAACCTGTGTCTTTGTTTTAGCTATACCATCCCTGCATGAGCCTGTAGCGGAGGCTAAGGCTGAACTGAGACTAATAGCCTGAGCACTAGTAGCCAGCACCAGAGCCAGAGCGATAGCGCTAGCGCCAGTCCATTCGAGCTAAGACTGAGCTGGTGCTGAGCCATTGGGGCACTTTAAGGGCTTATAAAGATTAGTGCACGGTGTGGATGCTTGCAGGGAGTACTGCTTTTTTTGTGCTTAAGGCTGGATAACTTTTTGACTAAAAGTTTGAGCTGACATTGACTGGGACGAATCTAATTTAGCCAATGGGAAATTGTCGGTTAAAGTCTTTTCAATACTAAAAGCTGATATTTATCTTGTTTAGTGGCTGGCCTTGGGTTAGGTTTATGCTTAGAGTTTTTTGGAGTTAGCTATAAAAATTATATTAAATGTCTTGTGTTTGGTTGTGTTTGGTGATAAATATAATAATTATTATACGTTTATTTAATGCTATAGCTTATTTCTCATAAGTCTACTGGCAGGGAGGTCAATATGGATTACCAAGACAATAAAGAATCTACTTTCTTAGCCTGGATTGTAAGAATGTCTTTAATTAAGCGTTGGGCTTTAATGTATAGTTTTCGTGAGGAAAACGTCTCTGAACATAGCCATCAAACAGCAGTTATTGCTCATATGCTATGCATCATTAAGAATCGCCTCTTTAATGGCCATGTTGATGCTAACCAAGCAGCAGTCTTGGCTTTGTACCATGAGGTCTCAGAAAGTAAACTTCAAGACCTTAACAGTAAGACCAAGTATCTTGATCCTGAGTTTACCCGCCAATATAAGTTAATTGAGCATCAGGCTGAAGTAGAATGCCTCAACACTTTACCTAAAGAACTGCAAGCTGATTTTGAGCACTTAGTAATACAGGATAATACCGATCCTGAGCTTAAAGATTTGGTTAAAGCTGCTGACTGTATTTCTGCCTATATCAAAGCTAATGATGAGTTACGCTTTTCTAATCAGGAGTTTACTCATGTCAAAGAAGGGCTAGATATCGTGTTAGATAAGTATTGTGAACGGCTACCAGAGGTTAAGTACTTTATGGAGGTATTTGTACCTTTATGCTGGACACCAGCAGACAAGCTGGCAGGCATTGACCGTGAGAACCATCAAGCCCACCAGTCTCAGCAGGGCCAGCATAGTAAGTAGAGCCAGCTGGGCGGCTCGCTAGGCCAGCAAGGAAAGCTGGGCCAGAAGTGTGACCAAAGCGAGCAAGCAAGCAGTGATTAAGAGTTAACTTTGGTTGGCCCGATCATCTGGTGATGGGCAAGAAAAAAGCTCCTATTTTAGGAGCTTTTTCTTAGCTGTTAGCTAAGGTTACGCAAGTAATCATGAGCTGTTAAGTAAGTGTATAACTTCTTTAAAACGCTACAAGCACGCTTAGCATCTTCATCTACAATGGCGCTAATTAACTTGGTATGCAAGGTTAAAATAACCTGAGATGAAATAGTTGGCTGTAAGGCAGCAACCGAGGTTTGTAGTCTAGAAATAGCCTCTACTACTGAGTTTCTTACAAACTCATTCACAATAGAATTGAAAATCACAATATGAAATTCAAAACAAGATTGTAAGAAAGCAGCTTGATCGGTATAAGCTAAAGATCTTTGAGCCTCAACAGCATGATTAAGCTGACGCTCTAATCCTTTAAAACACTTATTAAACTTTTTAATCTCTAAGAAAATAGCTGTTGGTGCCACAATCTTTAAAAATTCTAAAATCTGCACAATCTCTTTTTTGACTGCCATATTCTTGCCAGTCTCTTCAAAGATAGCCTCATCATGGAGTGCAGAAATAACAAAAGTACCAATACCTTGTTTAGCCTTAAGCACATTCAAGGCTGCTAACTGCATAATAGCACTACGTAAAGAAGTACGTGAAACGTTAAGTCTAGTACGCAGCTGGTTTTCAGAAGGTATTTTACTACCTACTGGCCACTTGCCAGAACTTATCATGCGTCTCATGTAAGTAACTATTTCACTCGTTACTGCATCTTGTCGCAAGGATTCTGACATAAGCCCCCCGTTAATCAACATTCAAAGAAAATAACCTACCAACTAAGAACCTGCGCTCCTTATATTTGGCTCATCAGCCAAGCAAGCTCTCAATTAAATAATATGTAATTGGCACAACCAATTTTTTTAGCAAAAGCAACATTATAGCTATCTTTTGCCTAAACTTTAATAAAGGCCCAGCACAGCCCTTAAAACAGTCATTGGTAATCCATTTATCAGCAATTATTTACAGTCCTATCATACCTAGAGGCTTTAACTATCGTAAGCCATTCTATACCAAGGCATAATAGGACTTGATAAGTAAATGGCGTAAGGTTATGCAAAGAGGCAATGCCATCATCTGAATAAATCAAAGTAATAGGCTTAACCTCTGCCATATAGTAAAGAACAGACTCTGTTGTAATTGGGTTTTCAGGAATATTTTTCGCACGAGAAGGCACTTTAAATTGAGGATCTATAGCTGCCTCTTGCCTTAACTTAAACTGGATATAGGCATAGGCAAGAACGCAAATATTGATGAGCCATAAAAGACCACAAATTCGCTCAGGCTTCTTTAGATATATAGCATTAACAAACAGGGTTTTACTTTTAGTAAGTCTCCATGTTTGTTCAATCAAATTGTTGTGGCGATACATTTCAAAAAGCTCAGCCATTGTCCAGTTGCGAGAGACATCAGTAGTGGTAATGACAAACTTACATTCACTCTCGATAGTGGCTGATACAATATCATTATCAATCTCTACATGTAGAGGAAAAAAGAACATATCCTTAGTAACGATCTTCTCTTGATACTTAGAAAGATCTTTGCATGGTCTACCCTTAGGCTTTACAGTATATGGAGCATTAACTATCTCATCAGTATAGCCTTCATTAATCTCAAGCTTGGTGAACTTTAAACTCTTCTTCACCTTTTCTAAGTGTTTAATTGCATCAGGTAAACAGTTAAAGTTACGAGATAGCATATCGGTAACTTTCTTCTGTTCCTTTCTTGCCTTCTTTAGAATAGTCCTTTCTTTTTGATGCTTTAAAGATGGATTGTAAACAAGTAATCCAAGCTGTGGATAGACAAAAGTTTGATCTTCTTCTTGATACTCCAATGGTGGCAGATTGTGCAAGAAACGACCAGAAGGTATTTCCTTTTTAACAGTACCAATACCAGAAATACCATTATTCCACTCTTCCTCAGAGTAGATTGGAGTTAATGGCTCTGCTTGAGTTAAAGCAGTTTTAGCGGCATTGTATGAATCTGGTATTCTAGTAATCAAATCCATGTCATTGCTCTTTGCAACATGAGCCATTTTCGGACTATAACCAGCACTATCGGACACAACATATCTAAGCTGATTATTAAGATTTTGTTGGAGATTAGCAAGTGCCTCACGAGCAAACTCAGGAAAATGAGCATAATCGCTTGTGTTTCCATCCTTAAGCTCAAATCTCAATGGAATGTTACATTCCTGAGCAGTTAATCCATAAGTCATAACTTGAGCTAGCTGACGGCCATCTTTAGATTTGCCGTACATAGGCACAGCAATCTTTACACGTACTTGCTCCTCATCGTCCTTAACTTCATCTAAAGGTGAAGTTTGCTTATTACCAATCTCGGATTCACTTGCAGCATTATCAATATTGCTAACATCAAGTGAATTAATGTTTTTGGTACTACTCTCATCTTCAGACTGCTGTTTACTATGATCTGATGGATATGCTTCATGGTACATACCTCTAGCTGTTGAATCGAGATGAACAGTTGAAACAGGGACACCAAGATCTTTCATAACAGACATTGCAAGATCGTTATATACCTCTGGACCTTTTTGGCCTAGAGCCTCTAAGGATAATGCAAAGTTCTGCCTGTTAATGCCATCAGTATCAATCTGATCTACATTGTCAAAGATAGCCTCTAAGGGTACTGAACCAACGCATTCATCTACCTTGATTAATGATTTATAACTACCAGAAAAGATGGAAGATGACATATAACCAAGCAAATGACCATGACCAACCTTATGATGGTTACCGCCCTTTTCCATATGTTTATCAAATAATTCAACAAGTTCAAATTTTTTAATAAATCCCGAAAACAAAGGAAATCCGCCAATATGCTCTGCTTCTTTAGAGCATCTTGATGCATTTAAATTGATAATAGCTTCTAGCTCATTTGACAGATTGTTTTGCTCACATGAATTAGTGTTATCAAGGGACATAAATTTAAACTCGGATTAAGGTTAATTTTTAAGTAAAGAGTTGCATCATACTTTAAAATGGATCCTATGCAACATTACTGCAGTAAGCTAATATTAATCGAATTTTTAAATAATAAGCAAAAAATGGATTATCAATGACTGTTAAAAAGTTAAAACAACAATATATTAAATCTAACTTACTAAACTTAGTTAGGTAAGAGTATCCCTATTAATTTGTGAGCTTTTCATCATAAAGAAAAGTGTTTTAAGGGATAAATATTCTAGTAGCCTTTATTATCGCTAAAAATTTGCTTTCTCATCGACAATTAACTAATTTTCGCAATAAGCTTAGTAAGATTGCACATTTATGCGCCATATATTAATCATATCAACACATTTTTGTTAAACAATGAAGTACTGTAGCCAAAAGTGCGTTCTTAAGCGTCCAAGACAACAAAGTGTGATCGACCTCATAATTAGCGTTTGAGCCCTGTTTTTCATGATATAATTACCTATTGTTTTGGTTTTCCAAGCAACCCCCAGTCTTAGCCCAGCTCAACTAACAAATCTCAAGGCTTACAACCTAGTCATTTGCATCATGCGTTCACTAAAGCCCATTTTCTTTAGTTCATCAATAGCTATTAACTAGAGCTAGGTTAACAATTTTTGTTTTTAATAAGAATGCCCCTTAGTGCGTTCTTCTTTTTGTTTTAGTCAGGATTTTACGATTTACTATGCCATTTGATGCCAGTACTTCTAAGCGTGTAAAGCGCTCTTCATTTAGCGACAAGTCACGCGCCGCAAACTTTAACAAGTCTGAACGCCCAGCCAAAGGCCCTTTTAAAGGCGCTAAAGGCTCTAAAGCAGAGCCACGCAGCCGTGGGGTATTTCGTGACGGTCAGAAAGTTGGTAATGAAAGCCATCATGGTTTTGTTGATCATGACCAATCACATAGCAACGATCACTCTCGTGATATGAATCGCTCTCGTGACCAAGAGCGTAACTCTCGCTTTTCTAAGCGTCGTGAGGGCCATAGCTCTGAGAGCAATGGTGCTCGTAATATGCGTGCAGGCATGCCTAAGCGTAAGGAAATTGTGCCAGAAAAGCCAAGAAATCAACCTGGCTTTACCACTTTCCAATTGCGTCTAGTACAAAGCATCTTGACCTCTACCTTAGTGGACAAGAAGCCTTTGGATAAGTCTTATGCTCTTTGGTTTAGCAAGGTTAAGATCCCTGCTGTAGAGCAAGGCTTTATCATTCGCCACATCAACGCTATGTTCCGCCGCTTATCCTATTTTGCTCACGTAGCAGGATTAAAGCGTCCATCTGACTTTGAGCGTCATGTTAATCGCTTGATTCTTTCTTATTATGCCAATGAGCAATGGCCTCTACCTGAGCTCAATGCCGAGGGCTTTGACCGTACTGGTCTTAAAAAGCGTATTGCTGCTGCCCAAGAGCATCCTCTACTAAATGAAGGCTGCCCTTACTGGTTAGAAGAGTTGTGCTCTCGTGAGCTCAAAGAGCAATGGCCTGCTGAGCGTAAGGCTTTAGGTGAGGCAGCACCTCGATTTATTCGTGTTAACACCTTAAAGACCAACCGTGATGACTTGGCTAGCACCTTGTCTCAAGAGGGTGTTGTTACTAAGGCTGTTAAGGGCGTGAATACTGCTTTAGAGGTGACCTCTAATGCCGCTTTATTTCGTACTGTTGCTTTTAAGGATGGTTTATTTGAGCAGCAGGACGCTGGCTCACAATTGATTGCCCCATTCTTACAAGTAGAACCAGGTATGCGTGTAGTTGATGCTTGCGCTGGCTCTGGTGGTAAGACCTTACACTTAGCTGCTTTAATGCAAGGTAAAGGCACCTTAATTGCTATGGATATTGAGGCATGGAAGCTTGAGGATCTTAAGAAGAGAGCTAAAAGAGCTGGTGCTTTTAATATCGACACTCGTGCCATTGATTCTACCAAGGTCGTTAAGCGTCTCTATGGTGAGGCAGACCGTGTCTTAATCGATGCTCCTTGCTCTGGTTTAGGCGTACTACGCCGTACTGCTGACTCTAAGTGGTCTGATATGCAGCAAAGATTGGTCGAGTTAAAGCAAATTCAAGCTGATATCCTTGAGCGCTATAGCAAGATGGCTAAGGTTGGCGGTAAGGTGGTTTACTCAACTTGTTCTATCTTACCTAGTGAAAACCAAGAGCAGGTTAAAGCCTTCTTACAAAAGCATGGTGATTGCTTTGAGTTAGAAGAGGAGCAATCCATTATGCCATCTTCTGGTTTTGATGGCTTCTATATGGCTCGCCTCAAGCGCATTGCTTAAATAGGAAAAAATACCCAAAGATTATTCTTTGGGTATTTTTTTATGCTGATTATAAATCAGGATCTTCTCCAGAGAATCCCACCTTAGTGGTATCTAAAGAGTAAAGAGTGAGCATATCTTCGTTACTGATTGAAAAATCAAAGATATCTAAATTAGCGCTCATACGATCCATAGAAGCAGACTTAGGAATAGGAATAACTCCTAATTGACGAGCAAAGCGTAAGCAAATTTGCGCAGGGGTACGCTGATACTTTTTCGCCAAGTCATTAACTACATTGTTACTTAGCACAGTACCACGACCAAAAGGACTCCAGCCTTCAACTACTATATTGTTATCTTGGCAGAACTTAATGAGCTTGCGCTGTGAGTAGCCAGGGTGAATTTCAATTTGGTTTACCATTGGCTGTACTTGAGTCTCCATCAGAGCACCTAAATGCAACTCTTTAAAATTAGAAACACCAATAGTACGAATATATCCGTCTTGATAGAGCTTGATCATGGCTTGCCAAGTTTCTAAATTCAAGCGCTCCCAATTAGGATGCTTATAAGGACTAGCTGGCCAGTGAATTAAATAAAGATCTAAGTACTCTAAATTTAACTCACGCAGTGACTTCATAAAGGCATCAATAGTTTTTTGATAACCCAAACTATCAATCCACACCTTAGAAGTAATAAAGAGCTCTTCTCTTGGAACTCCTGATTGAGCTAAAGCCTGACCTACACTGATCTCATTGCCATAAAAGGCTGCACCATCGATTAAACGATAACCACTTTGTAGGGCACACTTAACTGCCTCTACAGTATCAGTACCAGGAGTTAATGCCCAGGTACCAAAACCAATAGCAGGAATATTATGACCAGAGGAAAGCTTAAAACCAGCCTTACAAATTTCTAAAGCTTTTGCTTTAGCCTCGGCTCTTATTTCAATAGTCATCCTTACAAAATCCTTAAATTCTTAGCAATAGCTAAACCTTATTCTGCAAGATTATATCTAGGATGGCCCAATAGAGATCACTACGATCAAAGAGCAAATCTTTAAAATCTAAGCGCTCTATTAATGCGCTTTATGCTGAAAAACCACACTATAGCCTGAAAAGAGGCTATTTAAATCTTACGCCACAATGACTAGTACTATTTTGCCTAAAAGCTTATTAAGCACCAAAACTAAACTTAGTACTTTCAATACAACTCTTGGCAAGAGAGCACCAGCTCTTTAATTATGAACTGAGAACTACAAGTTAATTGTAAGAATATGACAAGCACAACGTTTGCGCAATATAGTTTTTCAAAGCTGTGCGCTATGACTGATTTTTTCTGCAAAAAATGTTGTAAAGAGACCTCAAATGATATGTTTAATAAATTACCAGCGCCCGCCCCTTAATAATTACCAACTAAAACTAATTAAACAAATACTTTCTTAGATTAACCATGGGGTAAATTTTTTTGACCTGACCTTAGCACAACTAACCCAAAATTAGCGATAATGAGCACTGATGTGAGCGCCAGTATAGTTGCTAACGATTGCAACTAGCTTGGCTGTGTTTAATCGACTGGCAAATTACACAAGATTTACCAGTGGATACTAATTAATTCCTAAGCTCTGATTGTATTTTTGTTTTGCTTTGATAGCTGTTTTGCGATTGTAGTGAATACAAGCGCCTTGATCTGCGCCTGCTATTAACAGCTCAAGACCTTTTTATGTCTCGAGGTTTTTATGCAAACTCTTGGTGCCAATAAGAGAGGCAATACTGCAACCTATATTGCTATGTGTCTTTTAGTGTCGGCTGCAAGTTCTCTTTTTAACCCTGTTTTATCTCTCTTTTTTAATACCAAATTAAATTTCAGTCCTCTGCAAATTTCCATTTTCTTTATCTTGCTACCTATTGCCACTATTGTCATTGTGCAAACCGTAGCTAAGTTTTCTGATATGGGCTTGCAGCGACCTTCTATTATTTGTATTTCTGCTATCTTTGGTATTTTAAGCTCTATTATTCTCTATTCTTACCCAAGCTATATAGTACTTTGTACTATTGGCTTAATTTGCTTAGGCTCTTATCCTGTATCTTTCCCACAGATCTTTGCCTCAGCTCGAGAGTACTCAGTTAAATACATGGGTGGCTCTATTATGTTTGCCACCTTCTTAAGATCTCTTGCCTCCCTCTCTTGGGTAGTAGGCCCTCCAATGGCTTATGCTCTTGCTATTGGTGTTAATTTTGAGACCTTATTTATTGTTACTGCCGCTATGTTTGCTCTAGTGTGCATTGTCTCATTTTTCTTTTTGCCAAATGTTTTAGATAAGAGTATTACCAATAAGGATAACCATATCCAATGGTGGAAAGATCGCTCAGTAATGATGCTGTGCTTTTCGAATGCCTTCTTATTTACTGCCTTTTCCGCTTATATCACTACCATGCCTTTATACGTATCCCAAGAGCTTCATATGAGTGAGAGCTTGCCAGGATACATTTTAGGTTTAGCTGCTTTTATTGAAATTCCTCTAATGTTTTTAGCTGCTCGTATGTCTAAGGCTATTGGCCTAAAACCAGTAGTTATTATTGGCGCTATTGGCATGCCTGTGTTCTTAATTGCTTTTCTTTATTCCTCTACTGCTGGTCAAATGCTCGCTAGCACATTCTTTGCAGCTTTATTTATTGCCTTTGTTGCCTCTATGGGTATGGTGTTCTTCCAAGAGCTACTACCAAGCATTCCAGGACAAGCAACCTCACTTTATATTAATTCCTCCACAGCAGGACAAATTGCTGGTGGTGGTCTGATTTCCTTAGCAGAAAGTGGCTCTTATGTCATCATTTATCAAGTAGGATTAGTAATTTCCGCCATTGGCGTGATTTTCTTATTCTTTGTTAAAAAGCCACCTCGCGTTAAATAGCAAAATACTAAGGGCTATAACAAGGGCTCATAAAATGAGCCAATACAAAGGGCTATTATCAACAAGATAATAGCCCTTTGTACTTTGTAAGAGTTGCTTGTAGTAAAGCTTAGATCCCTAATCCCACCAGAAATACCATACTGTAGATTTGGTTAGAGCCTGAGCGTGAGATGAGATAGTAATACCATCACTCTCTTCAATTAAAGATGGACAAAATGCATATTGTTTAATAGCTAAGTCCTTAGCTTCACTTTCATCTACTGGACTCTCAAGCTGATACTCTAAAGAATCACCACTTACTACCGCAGGCACAGCTCCATATTTCTCTTCCCATAAGCGAGAAATAGCAATCAGAGCTTCATTACTTGGACAAGCATTCCAGCCGCCCATTGGTAAGTAGGCAAAAATCTCATAGGCATGCTCAACAGGAATCTTAGCCAAGATTAAGTGATGGGTCATATTGGTTTCATAGTCCCACCAAGTAAAGAGACGATCATGAGGCTCAACTGTACCACCTTGCTCGTTAATCATATCCTCAAAAACTCCAGGATCAGCTAAGACCTCTTGAGTAATATTGATTAAATCGCCCAAAGCTGTAGCACCATGAGAGCTATCAATCTCAATCATAGCCTTGCGATATTCATCGACACAGTCGCTATCAAAGTCATAGAACTCCCCTTCATTGCTCTCATCAGAGTTCATGACTAGAGTCTCTAGCAAAGTTTCAGAAGGGATAACAAAAACTGGAATAAAACCACCCAGATCCTTGCTCTCTTGCCATGCTTTTTGATAAGCCTCTACTAAAGGCTGATCATCAATCATAGGAGCAAAATAGGTACATGGGCAATTCAGAAAGTTTACTACTGAGCTTACTATAGCTGTGGTTGGTTCTGACATGTTTTCCCTCCTCATCTAAGACTGGGCTCTAAAATAAAAAATTACACTATTTAATCATATTAAATTTGAGCATAAAAAAGATGTGGCTAAAGTAGTAGATTGACTACAAATGGCATCACAATCAATACTTTTGCCTATTTTTTGCGAACAATCTCGCATTAAATTTTTACCAAAGAAAAAGCCCTATCTAAGCACACTTAGATAGAGCTCTATTTTTTCTTCAATTGCCGCCAGTCCCAGCACAGCGCCACTGCGCTGCGCCACTGCACTGTGCCACTGCACTATTGCGCTGTGCCTTCTGCGCATCTGGGAACTGACAGCACAGCTATGCCCCCAAAGCACTGCAGTGTGGTGGCTTCTTATCCTGCCACTCTTAAGACCAGCTAGGTCTAGGCTCTGCTAAAACTTAGTTGACCTAAGTCTTATGGCATACTGGCGCAATCGCTAAAATAGCTTAAAAGCCTCTACGGGAGCTGCCTAAACGTGGACGTGGGCGTGAGGATGAAGCACCACGGCGCTTAGGAGAGCGGGAATCAAAGCTTGGACGTGAATTAAAGCGCTCACGAGAGGAGCCACGGTAATTAACGCTATTACCATTAATATCACCCTTTTCATGGCGATACTCGCCCTCATCAGCAAAGCTATAATCTTCACGATGTGAAAAACGCTCACGACGGCGCTCGGCACGATTGCCACCACGCTCGCCACGCTCACCACGCTCAGAGCGGAATGAGGAGCGCTCACCCTTATCAGAGCGGTCAAATCTATCAGAACGCTCACGCCGTGATGGTGGGTCTTGAGTATAAACACGTAAATCTAAAGAACGGCCACAGACACGAGCACGGGCTAAAATTTCCATAGTTTCACCTGGCATACCATCAGGTAAGTCCACAGTAGAGAAACTATCATAAATAGAAATTTCACCAATATACTTGCTGTCTAAATTAGCCTCATTAGCAATAGCGCCTACAATCTGACCAGGCTTTACACTGTCACGACGGCCTACGGCTAAGCGATAGCGAATCATAGAGATATCAGGGAAATCTCTTAAAGGCACAGCCTCGGCAGATGGGCCGCCATGACGACGCTCGGAACGCTCCTTGTCGTCAAAAGTACGCATTTTTGGCTCTGGCTCAGACTCATCTAACAGTAAGGAACCATCTTTTTGAGCCATCTTAGCTAAAGCAGCAGCTAATACTTCAACTTCAATAGTATCGTCAGAAAGAATATCTGAGATAACCTCTAAATAGTCATCTAAGCCACCAGCTTCAATGGTTTCCATAATTTGATTACGGAAGTTTTCTAAACGGCGCTTATTAACATCAGCTACGGTTGGCATGCGCATTGGTTCAATACGCTGACGGGTAACACGCTCAATTTGGCGTAAAGCACGGCGCTCACGAGGGGAGACAAATAAAATAGCCTCACCAGTGCGACCAGCACGGCCAGTACGACCAATACGGTGTACGTAAGACTCAGCATCATATGGAATATCGTAATTGAATACGTGAGTAATACGATCTACGTCTAAACCACGGGCAGCTACGTCAGTTGCGATAATAATATCTAAGGAGCCATTCTTTAAGCGCTCAATAATTTTCTCACGCTGACGCTGTGGAATATCACCATGTAAGGCAGCACAGGCTAAACCACGACCAGCTAACTTGTTAGCAACGTCTTCGGCATCGGTCTTAGTGCGCACAAACACTAATACGGCCTCATAAGACTCTACCTCAAGCATACGAGTCATAGCATCAATCTTATGCACACCAGATACTACCCAATAACGTTGGCGCACTGTGGTAGCAGTAGTAGTGTGAGACTCAATACGTACCTCTTGTGGATTTACTAAGTGAGCCTTGGCAATACGCTTAATGACAGGAGGCATAGTAGCGGAGAATAAGGCAGTCTGATGGCCAGATGGAACTTGATCTAAGATCCAATCTACATCATCAATAAAGCCCATACGCAACATTTCGTCGGCCTCATCAATAACAATATGCTCTACCTCAGAAAAATCTAAACGGCCTTTTTCAATTAAATCAATTAAACGGCCAGGGGTAGCAACAACAACTTGAGCGCCATGACGTAAGCTACGAATTTGGCTCTCATAAGAAGCACCACCATAAATAGGAGCTACTCTAAAGTTATCAATGTACTTAGCAAAACGAGAGAATGACTCTGCAACTTGAATAGCAAGCTCACGAGTAGGCTCTAACACTAAAGCAAAAATATTCTTTTGGCGCTTTGGTAGTTTAGATAAGATAGGCAAAGCAAAGGCAGCAGTCTTACCAGTTCCAGTTTGAGCCTGACCAATCATGTCATGGCCTTCTAAGAAGGTAGGAATAGAGCGCAACTGAATAGGAGTTGGCTGCTCAAAGCCCTCATGCTTAATGGCCTTTAATACAGCATCACTTAAGCCTAAGCTATCAAAGGTAACTAAAGGCTCCTCATCTAAGTCATCGCCATCCACTAAAAGCTCGGACTCACACTCACCCTCGCTCTCGCTCTCGCTCTCACATGAGCCTTCGCTCTGACACTCGCACTCAGACTCGCTGTCACACTCAGACTCGCTGTCGCTCTCAGCACTATCATTGGAATCAGCGCTAGCTTCTTGATTTAAGTTCCATGGGGAGCTTTCATTATTAGCTTGCTCACATGGGAAATCTTGATCTAAAGACTCGTCATCATCACCTTGTAATAAGAGGCTTTCTTGGGCACCTGTACTTTGAGCAACTGAGGCAGCATAGCAATTATTGGCCTGTACTTGCTTGGCATCATTAGCCAACAAATCTTGCTCTTGATTCAATTCAGACATTATTTTTCAACCGTAAAAATAGACTAATAAGCTTGATAGCTCTGTAACTAAAAGCCCCGTGCTTTTAAGCCTCAAGCGTGACCAATGCTCATAAAATGCCCCTACAGTGCCTCATTACCAAATTAACGAGCCCGTAAGCCCACTTTTTTCTGAGCTTTGTAATTATTTTTGTGAGCAAATTTAGGTGCGTTTCACCTATAAACTTACCTACCCATACATCCCCTAACATGTGTCTTATACGTACAAGGAGCTAGCTCTATGTTAAAACCTACAATAGACACAGACACAAATATCATTAACAACCAACATTTTTAGTAGGGCATGTTTAATACTTTTTTAGACATCCTAAATGCGCAATTAATATAGCCCGAATATGCACTACCCTAAAATTAGCTACTATTAGTGGTAGCAAATCACACCAAAGTACCACTATCTAGACAATGCAAACCATTGCATTTTGTTTTAAACAACAAGACAGGGTTAATCTTTTTTAAGATAAAAACGGCTTTTACTTGTGAAAAAAGCATTTGCTCTTAAAGGCAGTCGAGCTGTGAAAATTTAACGCGTGCCTATTATACAGGCTAAATAGATTAATACAAAAACAAAAATTAATTAGATTCGATATTTAAGCCATGAGAGCTCAATTAATAACTATCCAATCATGTATTTTTCAAACAAAACAGTTCTACTAAGCGCTCTACGCTTATAATGTTAAGAGACAAGTACGTAATCTACATAAGGGAGAACGCTCTTAGTTAAGGTCTCTTTTATGTTGGAAATTTTTTTTATACAGTATTTAGAGTTGTTAGTTTTTTATTGAGAAAGGTTGACTATGAGCGATATTTTTCCACAAAATCCAAAGCTTTTTACCCTAACTAATGCTCAGGGCATGCAAGTAGTAGTTATGGACTGGGGCGCAACTATTCACTCCATCTTAGTTCCTGTAGGTGAAGGCAAACTTCGTGAAGTTATCGTAGCTCCAAAAGAGCCTACTGATTATCACAAGCAGTATTGCTATATGGGTGCTACCATTGGCCGTTATGCTAACCGTATTGATAAGGGCACTTTTGAGGCCAACAATAAGACCTACGTAGTAGGCGGTGGCAAAGATGTAGTATTACATGGCGGTGATGTAGGATTTGATAAGTGCCGTTTTGAGGTTGTTGAGTCAAGCTCTAATTCCTTAGTATTAAAGCACCACTCTCCAGATGGCGATGAAGGATTCCCAGGTAATTTTGATTTAACTGTAACCTATAAGCTTGAAGATGATGGCGCTTTAAATATTGATTACTATGCTACCTGTGATCAAGAGTGCCCAGCATGCATTACCAATCACTCATACTTCAACCTCAATGGCCACCACTCTAAAGTTTTAGGCCATATTGCTAAGTTTAACTCTAAGCAAATTTTAGTTATTGACTCTCGCTCTATTCCAACAGGCGAAGTTTACGACGTTACTAAGCGTACTGATAAGGTTGATAACTTTAACTTTACTAGTGAAAAGAAGCTTGCCAATAGCGTAGCTGACTTTGCTGACGATGAAAACATGAAATACACTGGCGGCTATGATCATGCCTTTATTATCAATGATTTTGGCAATGATAAGATCCCTTGTGTCACCATGTTAGGTGAAGTTGTTGAGGGCAAACAAGTTAAGATGGAGGTCTTTACCGACTATCCAGCTTTCCAATTCTACTCAGGCAATGCCATTAACCAAGGCACTCCTGATGTAGCCATTGCTCGTGATGATGGCCAAGTTTATGGCATTCATGACGGCTTTGCTATTGAGCCTGAGTTCTTCCCTGATGCTCCTCACTTAACTCAATTTGCTCAGTACAACCCAATCGTAACCCCTCAAAAGCCTTTAAAGCGCTTCATTACTTATAAGTTCACTGCTGTTTAATGCATTAAAGCTGGTAATTTACAGCTCACGAAAAGGGCAACTCTTAGGATCTTAGGAGTTGCCCTTTTCATTTTATATTAAAACTCTGCATCTTCACTTAATGTGGACTGAATGCCATCTCTACTATATCTTGAGTTTAAGATCGCCTCTGACTGGCAAGTTATGGCTACGCCTAAGACAAACTCACTTTTCCATAAAGGAATACGATTTTTGGTAGCAAGATTTTTAGTATAAAGCTTGAGACTATCGTAATACTTAGCCCACAAATCATTTAGCTTTTTGAGCTCTCGAGCATCTTTACTAGAAACTTGTGCAATTGCCGCTATTGTCTTTCTTAAATCACTCGAATAGCTTTCATAATAGTTATTGGCCTCATAAGCGCAAATATCACTATCACGAGAAGAAATACATTTGTTTAATAAGAAGTAATCACCAAAGCCATAATTCTTATATAAAGACAATAAAGTTAAAGCTAAACTTGAGCGCAAATGCTCTCCTACTGCATCTTGTCCATCAGTATGATAGAAGTTTGATTTAGTCCAAGCCTTGGCAAAAGCATCCCAACAGTCTAAAACTTGATAATAGTCATTATTAATTAATCCTAAATTACGTAAATCAGTGGCTATGCTTTTTACACAGTCATTGCTAGCAAAAAAGAATTGATCTCCATTAGAACCCTCAAAAATAGAACAGCGTGCCTCTAAAGGCTCACTAGTGGTAGGTTTACCATTGGTTCCTTGGACAAAGGCATATTTAGGACGTAAGTGAAGGGGCTCTGGGAAGCCTGCTAAACGCCAAATTCTCATGAGCATTTGACGATAGAGCACTGGACGGATAGCTTGAGCTTTGCTAATAGGAGGCAGAACTAAACTTAACTCTTGGTAAAACTGATGCCAAGCACTAATGGCCTCAGAGGCATTTTGACGGGGCGATAAAAATCCTGTTAAGCGCCGTGCTAAAACCGAGGCATATTTAACTGTCTCAAGTTCATAACGATTATCCATGGTATATAAGAAAGTCGAAGGATCTTCTTTAAGCTTAAGGATATCGTAATAACTTTGAGGATATTGAGAGATCTTGCTATCGCTAAACAAGGAAAATAGCGTCAGATAATAATCAAAATCGCTAAGTGGACTATCTACATACTTAAAGTCCATACGAGCAGTATCACTTAGCACATTGTTCCATAGCATCATATAGCGCTGGTAATTACCAGTAGGATCTTTAAATAACTCTGGCAAAAACGATAAGGACAATTTGCCTTGAGCTTCATAAATATCATCTAAAGCAGCTTTGCACTCTTTACTTGGATAAAAATAAGGCATGCTATCTTGGTCATGAATGGAACTAACTAGACCAGTGACCACCTTTTTATAAGGCTTACCATCCTCATTAGAACGCAAACACAAGCTCTCAATATTGCGATATTTAGCCTCTCCCTCAATAGCGCCAGCCCCAGCGCCCGCAGCGCTAGCTCCCGAACTAACGCCCGCTCCTGCGCCAGCAGCGCTAGCGCCTGCACCTACACTTTCTTTTGATAAGCTATTGAACCCCTGACGAGGCCAGAGAATGCCTGATAATAATTGCTCATTGCTTTTGAAGTTTTGCTGCTCATGCAAAATCACACAAGACTTAGCCACCTCAGATAACACCATATCAGAATTGCTCATGGAAAAAGACAAAACTGATGGTATTTTTAAATAAGAAGCATCCTCTTTGGAAAATTCCATTTCAAAGTTAGGACTATCAGGCAAAGTAATTAAAAAGGCTGTTCCTACCTGAAACTCTAACGAGTTGCCTGAAATCTCAGCATAAACATTAGTAACCTGACCATCGACATTAAGTCTAACAGGAATAATACCTGAGGCCTCATGCTTATGAGGCAATAACACACTCATACGAAAAGCATAAGGCTGATCTTTAGAGCATAAAACTATTTGTAGCTGGATCTGGTCTTTAGTGTTAACAAAGGCTGCCACCTCTGCTCCGCCATAAGCATAATCTAAACGCCCTGCCTCCCAGACATCAATTCCCAGACCTAAAGCATAACTTTTAGCACCACCTAACATTATTAGGCACAAACAACCTAAACTCTTAATGGTTTTACCAAGACACAAAAATCCCCTTAGTAAAACAAGCATATTTACCAAGCTTAACAAAAGTGCTTTGCGCTTTATAACAAAGTTAGTAAAAACCACATACATAGCCATAGAGCTCTCGGCTAGAAAAAACTTTCTAATCTACAAGTAATGCCTTTGTATATCTTACTCGATTATGAATCTTACGCTGATTTAAAATAGTTAATTTTTCATCAAAATAGCATTAAATCTCTTAGCTCCACCTCAAACGCAGTTACAACCACAGCCAAGCCAGCTAGAAAGATAGCTACTTTGCACCAAACAGGCGCTATCTTCGTTTATTAAGGTATTCATGCATGCGTGAATAAGAGCTCATGGGCTTTGCTAATAAAGACAGTCTTAATGGCTCAATGGAGCATGAAGTACAAGGCAGGAATAAACAGGCAAGAACAGTACAGCGCAGGCTTGACTGAACAGCGACAGGCTGGGCAGCACAGCATAGTGAAGGGTGGACGGGCTTGTGCAGAGCTGAGCTGAGCCAGGCTGTGAAAAGGCAATATTTAGGTAAGGAGAGCAAAGCCAACCAATAATATAAGAAGTCTCTCTTATATTATTGGTTAAGTAAGAAAGACTAGATTTTTAGTGGAAGATTTCAAAATCTTTACTTAAAGCTTGTAGGGTAAGCTGCTTGGTCTTAGTTGCCTTGGTACGGTTGAAGGACACAACTAAAGTATACAAAAGCTCACAAATATGAATTTGGGCTGTTAAAGTAGCAGCACTATCACCTTGGAGTGCCCCCTCTTCATTGCCATTAAAAATTACGTAATCGGCAAGCTCAGTAAGTTTGCCCACAGGATTATTAGTAATAGCAACAGCTAAAGCGCCTGTCTCTTTACCAATAGAAAAAGCTTTTAAAGTCTCATAACTGCCACCCTTTTGAGAGAGTGCAATTACTACATCGCTAGGGCCTAACATAGCTAAAGAGGTGTACATAAAGTGGCTCATAGGCTCAGAAAAAGCCTCAATACCAATACGACACAACTTATTTTTTAAGAATAAAGCACTTAAAGATGAGTTACCCACACCAATAATAAATACTTTGCGAGCCTTATAAATAGCATCAGCTACAGGATAAAGAACACGCTCATCTAAATTATGGATATTCTCATTTAGTGAGTGCAAAATAGCAATTTTTAGCTTCTTGGCAATTACATCATGTGTATCACCATCTGCAATATTAGAGTCTAAGATTTGCTCTTCTAATTGTTGAGACTTACCTGCAGTTTCTTTAACTAATTCAATTTGAAACTCTTTAAAGCCAGGAAACTTCAAAGTTTTGGCTAAACGAATTACAGTAGCTTCACCAACTCCAGCGGCATTAGCAATATCAGTGACGTTTTTAACAATCACTTCATCTGGACTTGAAATAATATAATGGGTGAGACGCTTTAATGCTGTAGGCAGATCACTTTCAATTGCTCTAAGTGTGCTTAATATTTTTCCACTAACATTGTTAGGGATATTTAACTTACCCATAGTTAAATCCTTAAAATCATCCCTTGTCATCACAGAGCAAAGAAAACACGAAAACACTTATCTTAGATAAGCGCAAAACTGTCATTATTAAAAATTAAACTTGTCTTAATTGGTCTTATGCTTGTTTAAATAAGACCCATACCAAAACTGTTTTCTATGCTCTAGTCCTTAAATTGAAGGGCTAACAAAACTAACAAAACTAATACAACAAGTATTCTCAACTTGTTAATAAGTGTTTCAATGGTGTTAATACATTAAGGCAGTACTATTGTCTGCTCATACCAACCTAAGATTTAGTTAACACCTTCTAACTTAGGATCACACACCTACTTTCAGCAATATGTCAGGAGCGGCTCTTACTAAGATTATGACGAGTAGTTTGTTTTTAGTGCACTACATAGTAGATATAGGCCTGACCTTTACTTTTATATATCCTACTCTATTAGAGGGCATAATTTGAAATTTAGTTCTATTTTTTTGAATAAATTCTCTAAATCCAATTTATTGCTTAAGTACTTTTCCAA